>NZ_CACSJM010000129.1 GCF_902706185.1 Roseomonas sp. 18066
GTATAAGAGACAGGGGCAGGGCGCATCGTCGGCTTCTCCGGCAATCGGCGGGGCGACAGGCAATCAGTCGAGCTTGACGCGGATGGTGCGCGGCTCGACCCCCGGCCCGTCGCGATGGGCGAAGCACAGCTCGGCCGCCAGCACCTTCTCCAGCGCCTGCTCCTGCAGCAGGGGCGGGTCCAGCAAGGCAACGTGCAGCCCGGTCCCGCCGGGATGCTCCAGCAGGGCGGTGCCGTAATGCCCCTCCATCACCAGGGCCGGCGCCGGTTCGGGGCGCAGCGTCAGGACGGGGGCGGGGCCGCGTTCGGAGAGGCGCTCGGCCAGGCCCAGCGGCTCGACCAGCTCGCGCGGCGGCGCCGCGGCGCGGGCCTGCTGCAGCTTGCGGTTCTGCCGCAGCGACTGGTCCAGCTTGGCGGCGATGTCCTCGGCCTGGCGCGAGGCGGCGTTCAGCTCCTGCGCCACGCGGCGGCAGGCGTTGATCTTGCTGTCCACCTCGGCGATGCCGTCGCGCACCTTCTGCACGATGCCGCCGGCCGAGGCGTCGAGCCGGCGCGAGGCCTCGTCGAGCTGGGCGATCACCGCCGCCGCCCCCTCGAGGGCCGCGCGCAGCCGCCCCATGCGGCGATACAGCAGCAGGATCCAGCCGGCCTGGGCGGCCAGCAGCAGCAGCAGCGCTGCCGTATCGAGGATCTGGGTCAGGGTCATGGCGCTTTCCTCGGCGGTTCAGCCGTCCTGGGGGGCGGGCGCGTCGCCGGGCCAGCCCTTCTCGATGACGCATTCCTCGACGCGCAGCACGACGCGCTCGTCCTTGGCGGCGATCACGGCGCGGCAGACCATCAGCCCCTGGCAGAAGACCTCGATCGGGTCCTCCTGCCGGCGGTCGAGCACCAGCACCGAGCCGGGCTGCCAGCCGGCGAGCTCGGAGAAGGGGACGGTGCGGCTCTCGACCACCGCCGTCAGCTCGACCGAGGCGCGCGGCAGCTCCTCGGCCAGATGGCTGCGCCAGATGGTGTCGCCGCCCTGCTTCTTGCCCAGCACCTCCTGGCTCAGCAGGTCGCGCACCGGCTCGAGCGAGGCATAGGGCAGCAGGAAGTCGATGAAGCCGCCGCGCCCCTCCATGGTGATCTCGGCGCGGAAGGTCAGCGCCGCGGCGGTGGGCTTGGTGATCAGCGCGTAGCTCGGCGTGATCTCGAAGCGCTCCAGCTTGAAGGAGGCGGGGCAGACCGCCTCGAAGGCGCGGCTCATGTCGTTGGTGACGATCGAGACGAACTTTTCCACGAAGGTGCGCTCGATCGGCGTGTAGGGGCGGCCCTCGATCCGCTGCAGCTCGTTGCGGCGGCCGCCGAGCAGGATGTCGACGATCGAGCCGATCAGCCGCGAATCCAGCGCCGCCAGGCA
Organism: Roseomonas sp. 18066; assembly: GCF_902706185.1. Taxonomy (GTDB): domain Bacteria; phylum Pseudomonadota; class Alphaproteobacteria; order Acetobacterales; family Acetobacteraceae; genus Pseudoroseomonas. Next base: position 1,399 of record NZ_CACSJM010000129.1, read on the forward strand.
GTAGCCGTCCCATTCCTCGATGCGGATGATGCCGATCAGGGCGGGCAGCGTGATGGTGTCGAGGAAGGCGCCGACCCGCACCGGCCGGGTGCGGTCGATGACCACGTCGGCATTGTCGGCGGTGAATTTTCGCGCGCTGCTGGTCATCAGCCGGGCCAGCCGGTCGACGACGATGTCGAGCATCGGCAGCTTCTCGAAGCGCACCGCGCCGCCGACCAGCGCCTCCAGCCCGCGGCGGGGGCCCTCCTCGGCCGGGGCCTCGGGTCCGCCGAACAGGTCGTCGATGTCGCCCTGGCCCATGTCGACGCCGGCGGCGCCCCAATCGGCCATCGGGTCGTCGGCGGGCTCGCCGCCGGGCACGCCTTCGGGCGTGCCCTCGGGGATCGGCTCGTTGCTGTCGGTGCCGCTCATTCAGGCCACCACGAAGCTGGTGATCAGCACGTCGCGCACCCGGCCCGGGCCCAGCACCAGCTCGAATCGCCGGTGCAGGTCGCCGCGCAGCCGGTCCATGGCCAGCGCGCCCTCCATCTCGCCTTCCCGCAGGGTGCGAAGATACAGGACCAGGCTGTCATAGATGCGCGGGCTCAGCAGGTCGGGCTGCAGCTGGGCGGGGTCGCCATTGACCTCGACCGCCAGCTTCAGCCGCAGCTGCCGCGGCCGCCCGGCATTGGGCAGCGACAGCGTCATCTCGGGGAATTCGACGAAGCTGGGCTTGCCCGGCATCGCCGCGGCGGCCGGGCCTGGCGCCGCCTCGGCCTCGGCCGGGTGGCCGGCGCCGAGCAGCGCCTGCACCGCCGGCACGTAGAACCAGGCGCCGGCCCCGGCGCCGGCCAGCAGCAGGACCGGCAGCAGCAGCAGCATCAGCCGCCGCTTGCCGCCGGCCTTCCTGGCCGGCTTCTCGGGCGGTTTCGCGGTTTTTTCCGCGGTGGTCGAGGACATGGGGGAAGCATCTCCCGGCTCTGACGATTTTTCGCGCGACAAGCGGAGTGGCGGCAGATATAAACCGACGCGTTCTCGCATGCCACGCTAAAAACAACCGCGGGTCGAACTCCGCCGGCCAAGGCCGCGGAGGGTGAAAGAAAAGTTTCGCAGAAGGGTGGCCATGCGCCGCCCGGCGCTGCCGAAGCAGCCGCCGCCAGCATGGGGCGATAGAAGGTCGATGCAGCAAGTCAGGACCCTGGGACCCGGCTTCGATCTGGGGGGTTTGGGCGGCAGCCTGGCGCGGCTCGGGCCGGCGCGGCTGGCCAGCCTCGCCGCCGTGGCGCTGGCCGCGCTGGTGGCGGTGGTGCTGGTGGCGCGCTCGGCCAATGCGCCGACCGGGCTGCTCTATGCCGGGCTGGAGCCGGCCGATGCCGGCCGCATGGCCACCCGGCTGGAAGAATTGAAGATCCCGGTCGAGGCGCGCGGCGACGGCAGCATCTTCGTCCCCCCCGACCAGGTCGCCCGGCTGCGCATGCAGCTGGCCGCCGAGGGGCTGCCGCGCCAGGGCGGCGCCGGCTACGAGCTGCTCGACCAGGCCAGCCCGATGCAGATGACCTCCTTCATGCAGCGGGTGCAGCGGCTGCGCGCGCTGGAAGGCGAGCTGGCGCGGACCATCGTCACCCTGCAGGGGGTGCGCGCCGCCCGCGTCCATATCGTGCTGCCCGAGCGCGAGAGTTTTTCGCGTGACGCGCCATCCCCCACCGCCTCGGTCACCGTGACCACGGCGGCCGGGCAGCGGCTGGGCCAGGCCTCGGCCCAGGCGATCCGCCTGCTGGTCGCCGGCGCCGTGCCGCGGCTGCGGCAGGAGGATGTCTCGGTGATGGACAGCGCCGGCGTGGTGCTGGCCGCCGATGGCGGCATGGCCGCCGCCGCCGGCCGGCTGGGCGAGATCCGCGCGGCGCAGGAGCAGGCGTTGCAGCGCGCCGTGCTGGACCTGCTGGAGCCGATCGTCGGCCGCGGCAAGGTGCGCGCCGTGGCCGCCGTCGAGATCGAGGGCGCCCGCATGGTGGCCCGCGCCGAGACCTATGACCCGCTCGGCCAGGTCGAGCGCGGCCGCCAGCTGCAGACCGAGCAGGAGAACACCGAGGATGGCCGCGGCCAGCAGCCGGTGACGGTCGGCCAGAACCTGCCCAACCAGCAGGCCGGCGGCAATGCCCAGCGCAGCGTCTCGGCGATCCAGCGCAACAACCAGACGGTGAATTTCGAGATCTCCTCCAAGGTCGAGGAGACGGTGCGCGAGCCCGGCGCGCTGAAGCGGCTGAGCGTCGCCGTGGTGGTCGACGGCGTCCTCGATGCCGAGGGCAAGCCGCAGCCGCGGCCGAAGGAGGAGCTGGACCGGCTGGCCGCGCTGGTGCGCTCGGCGGTCGGCTTCAGCCAGAGCCGCGGCGACACGCTGACCGTCGACACCCTGGCCTTCCTGCCGGGGGAGGCGACGGGGACGCTGGCCGAAAGCGGCGCCGGCGGCGCGGTGGTCGCCGGGCTGAACGCCAACCAGCTGGCCATGGCCGGCGGCGGCGCGCTGCTGGCGCTGGGCGCCGGCGGGCTGCTGCTGCGCCGCCGCCGCCAGCAGCAGCAGGCGGCCCTCGCCGCCGCGGTGGCCGCCGCCCAGGCCGCCGCCGCCGCCGAGGCCGCGGCCCAGGCCAACAGCATGGACGACGCGATCGCGACCGTCGGCCTCGACCTGCAGGTGCGGCTGTCCTCGCTGACCGCGCTGCACGAGATCATCGACAACCGGCCGGAGGAGGCGCTGGCCGTGGTGCGCAGCTGGATCGAGGAGGGCACGCCGGCATGACCTACCTGCGCCCCTTCCACCCGCCGGCGCTGACCGCGCTGGTCGCCGACGAGGATGGCTCGGCCGCGGCGCGGCTGCGCGCCGAGGAGCGGATCCGCAGCACCGCGCTGGAATCGGGCCGGATGCGCGGGCTGGAGGAAGGCCTGGTCCGCGGCCGCGCCGAGGGCCGCGAGGCCGGGAAGGCCGAGGCCGCGAAGGAGGCCAGGGCCGAGCTCGCCCGCCGCGGCCTGCGCGGCGCCGCCGCCGCGGCCGAGGCGCTGGAGCAATTGCTGGAACGCCGCGCCGACGACCGGCGGATGCTCGATGCCGATCTGCGCGCGGCCCTCGTCGCCGGGCTGCAGGCGGTCTTCCCGGCGCTGCTGGCGCATGCCGCCGGCGGCGAGGTCGCGGCCCTGCTGGCCGAGGCGCTGACCGAGCGCGCCGGCGACACCATCACGCTGCGCGCCCATCCGGCGACGCTGGCCGAGGCGGAGAAGGACGGGTTGCCCGGCCTGGCGCAGCCGGCGCGGCTGCGGCTGCTGCCCGACCCTACCTTGCCGGAAGGCCAGGCCGAGGCCGGCTGGGCCGATGGCGGGCTGCTCTACGACCCGGCGGCGCTGCTGGCGCGGGTGCTGGCGGTGCTTGGCGCCGCCTCGCCGCGGCTGCCGCCGGAGCTCGCCGGGCCGCCATCCCCGCCGTCATCCCCGCTGGCATCCCCGGTGGCATCCCCGCTGGCATCGGCGGTCGCATCGCCGCCGCCACCATCGCCGCTGGCCGGACCACCGGCGCCCGCCGGGCCGGGCCTGACCGTCACCCTGACTCGCGACCTGCCTGCCGCGCCCCCCTTGCCTGACGCGCCCCCCTTGCCTGGACGCGCCTGAGGAGACCATGCCGTGAGCGAGAGCGTATCCCCCCCCTCCGAGAACCCGTTCCTGTCCGAGCGCCGGCCGCGCATCATGGACATCCCCGTCAATGTGCAGGTGGTGCTGGGCAACAAGCGCCTGCCGATGGCGGCGCTGTTCGACCTCAGCCGCGGCTCGGTCATCGAGTTCGACAAGAAGGTCGGCGAGCCGATCGACCTGATGGCCAATGAGCGGCTGATCGCCCGCGGCGAAATCCAGATCACCGATGACGGGCGGCTGTCGATCTCGATCACCGAGATCGTCTCCTCCTCCAGCTGAGCCCCCTTGAGACGGAGAGCCGGCAGAATGCCGCTTCCCTGCCCCCTCCTGCTGCCGCGCCGCTGGCCGCTGCTGCTGCTGGCCTTGCTCGCGCTGACCGTGCTGGCCGCCCCCGCGCTCGGCCAGAGCGTCACGCTGAACATCGGCCCGAACGACGCGCCGGCGGTGCCCAGCGGCCAGCAGAGCCTGACCACCAACGTGGTCGCGCTGATCGTCCTGACCACGCTGCTGGCGCTGGCGCCGGGGCTGCTGGTGGTGGCCACCGCCTTCACCCGCATCGTCGTGGTGCTGTCGATGCTGCGCACCGCGCTCGGCCTGCAGCAGTCGCCGCCGAATTCGGTCGTGGTCAGCCTCAGCCTGTTCCTGGCCGCCTTCGTCATGGCCCCTGTCCTGGAGCGTGCCTGGAACGACGCGGCACGGCCGCTGATGGACGGCACCATCACCGAGGAGATGGCGGCCGAGCGTGCCATCGCCCCCTTCCGCGGCTTCATGGAGGCCAATGTGCGGGAGCGCGACCTGGCGCTGTTCATCGAGATCGCCCGCTGGGAGCCGCCCGGGGCCGGCAGGGAGGCCGAGGCCCCCGCCGCCCGCAGCCCGGCGCCGCGCCCCGCGGTGCCGCTGCATATTCTCTCGGCCGCCTTCATCGTCTCCGAGCTGAACAAGGCGTTTCAGATCGGCTTCCTGCTGTTCCTGCCCTTCCTGGCGATCGATATCGCCATCAGCTCGGTGCTGATGGGCATGGGCATGATGATGCTGCCGCCGGTGGTGGTCAGCCTGCCCTTCAAGCTGATCTTTTTCGTCCTGGTCGATGGCTGGACGCTGGTCGCGGGCTCGCTGGTGCGGAGTTTCTCCACGTGAGCCAGGGCGACGACACCCCGCGGCCCGGCCAGGCGCTGGTGGCCCTGCCGGAGCAGGCGCAGCCCGCCGCCCTGGCCGAGGCGCGCCGCCGCCCCGCCTGGCGCATCCGCCGCCGCCGGGCGCTGGCCGCGGCGCTGCGCCGCGTGGCCGGCCGGGAGCTGCTGGACCTGCCGCCCGAGCCGCTGCGCGCCCGGCTGCTGGCCATCGCGGCCAGCCAGGGCGTCTTCCTGCCGCCGGGCCAGGAGGCCGACCTGTCCGAGCTCACCGCCCGGATCGAGCCCGGCACCACCCTGCCGGCCGAGCTGGTGCCGGTGCTGGCGGCGCTGCTGCAGCCGCTGTTCGGCCCGCCGGCGCCGTTGCTCCCGCCCGAGACCATCTCCTCCGAACCGCGGAGCCCCGCCCGATGAAAGCCCCCGAAGCGCGCCGCGCCGTCCGCACCCTCGACAACCGGGGCGATGCGCTCTCCGACGTCGCGGTGCTGTTCATGGCGCTCGACGAGCACCGCAGCCAGCAGCTGTTCGACAAGCTGGAGGAGCATGAGATCCGCCGGGTCAGCCGCTCCATGGCCAATCTCGGCAAGGTCGACATCGACCAGGTGGAGCGCGTCATCAACCGCTTCCGCGGCGAGGTCGGCCGCACCGGCACCGTCGTCGGCACCGCCGAGACGACGGAGCGGCTGCTGCGCCGCATGCTGCCCTCGGAAAAGGTCAGCGAGATCATGGACGAGATCCGTGGTCCCGAAGGCAAGACCATGTGGGAGAAGCTGGCCAATATCTCGCCCGAGGTGCTGGCGACCTACCTCCGCACCGAGCTGGCGCAGACCTCGGCGGTGATCCTGGCCAAGCTGCCGGCGCAGCATGCGGCCCGCGTGCTGGCGCTGCTGACGCCGGCCTCGATCGACGAGATCGTGCTGCGCATGGTGCGGATGGACAGCATCCAGAAGGGCGTGCTGCAGGATATCGAGCTGACCCTGCAGAAGGAGTTCATCACCAATCTCAGCCGCAGCTACGAGCGCGACAGCTCGCAGATCGTGGCCGAGATCATGAACCGCGCCGACAAGGGCCTGGTCGAGCAGCTGATGCGCAGCATCGAGACGCGCGAGCCCTCGGCCGCCGCGCGCATCCGCCGCATCATGTTCACCTTCGCCGATCTGATCCGTGTCGACCGCTCGACCTTCGCGACGCTGGTCGCCGAATGCCCGGCCGACAAGCTGCAGATCGCGCTGACCGCCGCCAGCCCCGAGCTGCGCGAGCTGTTCCTGTCCAGCATGTCCGAACGCGCTGCCACCATGATGCGCGACGAGATCGAGAACATGCCCGCCCAGCGCCGCAAGGCGGTGGAGGAGGCCCAGGCCGATATCATCACCATCGCCAAGCGCCTGGCCGACGAGGGGCGGATCTTCATCCTGGAGGAGGACGAGGTCGGTGACTCCTGACGTCAGAACTTTCTCTCTCCTCTGACCAGGGCCGCCCCCCGTGACCCCCGTGCGGCCCGACGACCTGGCCCAGGTGCCGCCCATCGCCGGCACCGCCCGCAACGACCTGCCGCCGCGCGACGCCGTGGCGACGCCGCCCGGCACGCTGGGCGCCGAGGCGGGCGCTGGCTATGCCGCCGCCGCCCGGGCGCTCAGCGCCGTCCCCCCGCTCGGCCGTGGCGAGATCCCCTCGGCCGACTGGACGCGCGGGCTGGATGCCGATGCGGCCACCGCCGCCGGCCTGGCGCCCCTGCTGCCCGGGGGGCCCGCCGGGCTGACCCTGCCGCTGGCGCTCGGCCTGCTGCGCCCCGATGTGCGGCGCTGGCTGGGGCCTGAGCGGCTGGCGGCGCTGGCCGCGCGGCTGGGCCTGACCGAGGCCGAGGTGGTCGCGCTCCTCGACGCGCCGCCGCCGCTGCCCTCCAGCCTCGGCGAAGCGCAGGCCTGGCATGCCCGCCACCTGCCGCTGCTGGGCCCGGCCGGCGGGCTGGTCTGGCTCGGCCTGTTCTGGCGGCCCGACCGCGGCCTGCGCGCCGGGCCGCGGCCGGTCGCGCGGCATGCGCTGGCCGCCCAGCTCAGCCTGCCGGCCACGGGGCGCATCGACCTGCGCGCCCGGCTGGAGGAGGGCCGGATGGATGCGGTGCTGGAGACCGCGCTGCCGCTGCCGCGGCTGACCGTGCTGGCCATGTCGGAGGGCTTCTCGGCGGTGCTGCACCGGCTGCGGCTGCAGGGCAGCCTGACGGTGCGGCACAGCGCTGCCGAGCGGCAGACTTGAAATGCGAAAAACGAAGGCGCTAGATGGGCGCCACTGCAGCACGGGCAGGCCAAAGGCATGAGCGCGGACGATCACCTCAAGCGCCCGATCATCATCAAGAAGCACCATGGCGACCATGACGACGAGCATGGTGGCCAGTGGAAGATCGCCTATGCCGACTTCGTCACGGCGATGATGGCCTTCTTCCTGGTGATGTGGCTGCTCTCCAGCACCACCCAGTCGCAGCGGGAGGGGATCGCGCAGTTCTTCACCGCCTCCTCGATCCTCGACATGCCCTCGGGCACCGGGGCGCTGGATGGCGGCCGCTCGGTGCTGGTGGCCGGCGACGACCGCACCGCGGCGCTGGCCCAGCAGGACGAGGGCGGCGCGCAGGGCGACAACCAGGGCGGCGAGGCGGCCGGCGACGGCACGGCCACGCCCAGCCCCTCGCAGCAGCAGCAACAGCAGGCCGACGGCGCCTCGGTCACCAGCCGCGACCCGATCGAGCGGCAGCGCTTCGACGCGCTGAAGGCCGAGCTGGAGCGCCAGGCCGCCAGCGAGGCGCTGAAGGAATTTTCCCAGAACATCCAGATCGAGATGACGCCGGAGGGGCTGCGGCTGCAGATCTTCGACCGCGATGGCGCGCCGATGTTCGCCCCCGGCAGCTTCGATCCCACGCCGCGGCTGTCGCGCATCCTGGAGGTGGTGGGCAGCGTGCTGGCCACCGTGCCGAACGAGGTGGTGGTGGCCGGCCATACCGACGGGCAGAGCTACCAGCGCGGCAATTACGGCAATTGGGAGCTGTCGGCCGACCGTGCCAACAGCGCCCGCCGCCTGCTGGAGCGGGCCCGCGTGGCCACCGGCCGCATGTACCGCGTCGAGGGCAAGGCGGCGGTCGACCCGCTGCTGGCCGAGGCGCCGAACGACGCGCGCAACCGCCGCATCGCCATCACCGTGCTGCGCAGCGACGTCGTCGCCGAGGCGCGCGCGGCCGAGGCGGCGCAGCGCCGCGCCCAGGAACCGCGGCGGTGAAACCCCGCGCTTTTTCCGGCCTGCTGGCAGAAGCCGGCGCCGGTCCCCCCGCTGCATCTGGCCTGTCCAGGCCGGGCGCCATGCCACTGACATCTGAGAGGGACCGCCGATGACGGCCATCAACGCCCTGCGCACCAGCACCTCCGGCCTGAACGCCCAGTCGACCAAGCTGGCCGGTATTTCCAACAACATCGCCAACAGCTCGACCGTCGGCTACAAGCGGGTCGACACCCAGTTCGAAAGCCTGGTGCTGGAAGGCTCCAGCCAGGGCTCCTATGCGCTGGCCGGCGTCGCGCCGCGCAACCGGCTGGAGATCAGCAAGGTCGGCCAGGTGCAGGCCACCGGCGTCGACACCGACGTCGCGGTCAATGGCAACGGCTTCCTGGTGGTCAACGAGACCGCCGAGAGCGATGGCAAGTACCTGGCCACCCGCGCCGGCTCCTTCCGCCCCGACGCCTTCGGCAACCTGCTAAACACCGCCGGCTACTACCTGCAGGGCGTCAAGCTGGGCGCCGACGGCAATCCGGTGGGCAGCCTCGGCGACAACAATGTCGACAGCCTGACCACGGTGAACATCAACAATATCAGCGTGGCCTCGGCGCCCACCACCGAGATGCGGGTCTGGATGAACCTGCCGAAGGAGCAGAGCGGCTTCGCCAATCCGCCGCCGCTGACCAATGCCTTCACCAGCAGCATCGACTACTACGATGCGACGGGCGGCACCCAGACCCTGACCTATCGCTACACGCCGGTGCTGCCGGAGCAGGATGGCGCCGCCGACACCTCGACCTGGACGCTGGAGATCTTCGACAGCGCCTCGGGCAATCTGGCGGCGACCGACATCTACGACACCACCAAGCGCATCGCCGCCGTCGGCATGCAGTTCTGGAGCAACGGGGTCAATGCCGGCACGCTGGCCGCGGTCTGGGACAGCAATGCGCAGACCGCGGGCGTCGCCCAGGTGGCGCCCGGCTTCACCACCCCCGCCGGCGCCGCGCCGCTGCTGACCGGCACGCCCAACCCGGCGACCTATGGCGCCGTGGCCAGCCTGCCCGCCTCCGATTACGGCACGCCGGACAATCTGGCGGCGGCCAATGTGCTCGGCGCCTATGACGCGGAGAAGGGCATCCTGACCGTCAAGGTCGGCGTGCAGGGCGGCTTCGCCGGCAGCGACCTGCCGATCACGCTGGGCACCTTCAACAGCTTCGAGGGCACCACGCAGCTGACCGGCGAATACCTGCCGACCAAGATCGAGAAGAACGGCTCCGCCTTCGGCCTGCTCGAGCGTGTCTCGGTGCAGGATGACGGCATGGTCGTCGCCACCTTCTCCAACGGCAAGTCGCGGCCGATCTATGCGCTGAAGCTGGCGATCTTCCCCAATGCCAACGGGTTGAACCCGGTGCGCGGCGATGCCTTCGAGATGTCGCTGGCGGCCGGCGCCGTGCGGCTGCTCGACCCCGGCAATGGCGCGGCCGGCACCACCTCGGGCGCCGCGCTGGAATCCTCCAACGTCGATATCGGCACCGAGCTGACCAATCTGATCGAGACCCAGCGCGCCTACAGCTCCAATGCCACCGTCATCCGCACCGCCGACCAGATGATGGAGGAGGCGACCAACCTGAAGCGCTGACCCGCCAGGCGCAGGAGCGTGACCGCGAGGCACCGGCCGGTGCCTCGCGCCATGCGAAAAACTATCCTAGCATCGGGCTCTGACAGGACGTCGCAGCATGAGCATCCCCGCATGAGTATCCAGGCCGCCCTTTCCAACGCGCTTTCCTCGCTCGCCGCCGAGCAGCGGCATGCGATGCTGCTCGCCAACAACATCGCCAATGCCAGCACGCCCGGCTATGTCCGCCGCGACCTGCCGCGCAGCGAGCGGCTGGTGGCGGGCATCGGCTCCGGCGTCAACACCCTGCCCAGCCTGCGCATGGGCGATGCGGGGCTGGCCGCGACCTCGCGCGCCGCGGATGCCTCGGAAGCCTTCGCCAAGACCATCCAGGCCGGGCTCGAGGCCTATAACACCACCGTCGGCCAGCCGGCCGATGCGCGCTCGCTCTCCTCCAAGCTCGGCGCCTTCCAGACGGCGATGACGGCGCTGTCCTCGGCCCCCGACAATGCGGTGTCGCAGAGCCAGGCGCTGGCCGCGGCGCAGGACCTGGTCGACACGCTGCACGATGCCGACGCGGCGGTGGGCAAGGCGCGGGCCGCTGCCGACCTTGGCATCGCGACCGATGTGACGGCGGTGAACAAGTCGCTCGACAGCCTGGCCGAGGTCGACCGGCAGATGGCGCTGGCCAGCGCCCGCGGCGCCTCGACGGCCGAATACGAGGACCGGCGCGACGTCATCCTGGCCGAGATTGCCACGAAGCTGCCGATCCGCACCTTCGACAACGGTCCGGGCAACCTGATCGTCATGACCGATGGCGGCAACACGCTCTATGACAGCACGCGGGCGCACCATCTTTCCTTCACCTCGACGCCCTTCATCGCGGCCGAGGCGCGGCATCCGACCGACCTGTCGGCGATCGCGGTGGAGGGGCAGGGGGAATTGCGCATCTCCGGCACCGGCTCGATCGCCGCCGGCTTCGAGCTGCGCGACGAGATCCTGCCGAATTTCGTCGACATGCTGGACCAGGTCGGCGCCCGCCTGCTGGACAGCTTCCAATCGGCGGATGCGACGCTGACCGGCACCCAGGCCGGGCTGTTCACCGATGCCGGCGATGCCAACTGGGACAGCAGCGGCGGCTTCGCGACCTTCACCGGCCTGTCGCGCCGCATCGCCATCAACGCCGCCGCCGACCCCGACCAGGGCGGCGTGCTGTGGAAGATCCGCACCGGCATGCAGGCGACCAGCGACGCCAATGCGGCCGACAACTCCTATGTGCTGGCGGCCCTCGACGCCATGGAGGTGGCGCGCGGCTATGACAGCGCCACCGGCCTGCCGAGCTCGATGAACCTGTCGCAGGCGGCCTCGCAGAGCATCGGGCTGATGCAGTCCGAGCGCGCCGTCTGGACCGACCGCGCCACCACCCGCAGCAACCTGGCGCTGGAGGCGCGGCAGGACCTGGCCAACAAGACCAGCGTCAATGTCGACGAGGAGCTGCAGCGGCTGCTGCTGGTGCAGCAGACCTATTCCGCCTCGGTGCAGATCATCCAGGCGGCGTCGCGCATGCTCGACGAGCTCAACCAGATCCGCTGAGGAGCAGGCGATGATTTCCGACCGCGTTTCCCCCTCCGGCATCGCCGTCGGCCGCCAGGCCGGGCTGATGCGCCTGCAGAGCAACCTGGCCATCCTGACCGCCGAGATGTCCTCCGGCCGCAAGGCGGATCCGGCGCGCGAGCTCGGCGTCGGCGCCTCGCTGCTCTACAAGCTGCATGGCGACGTGCAGCAGGGCGAGGCGATCAAGAACTCGACCAGCCTGGCCGGCGAGCGGCTGAAGACCATGCAGACCGCCATGGGCTCGATCGGCGACCTGATGGACCAGATGTCGCCGGAGATCCTGAAGGTCGACCAGCTGAAGGACAATGGCTACACCATCATCGCCAGCCACGCCAAGGAAGTGCTGGGCAGCCTGACCGACCTGCTCAACGCGCACTGGGACGGGCAGAATATCTTCGGCGGCACCGACACCTCGAAGCCGCCGGTCGCCGATTCCGCGGCGCTGGCGACCTGGGCCTCGGGCCAGTTGACCACGGCGGTGACCACCGCGGCCGCGCCGCTCGATGCGGCCCAGACGACGACCATGCTGGCCGATTTCGACGCGATGTTCGCCAATGTCCAGCGCGATGCAAGTGGAGGAACGTCCTTCTACGGGCTGGTCTATGTCTCGACCAGCCGCACCGCGATGAACGGCAGCACCGACCTGGAGAGCGACGCCAATTCCCTGGTGCGCATCGGCGCCGGCGAGACGCTGAGCTACAATGTCCGCGCCGACAACGACACCTTCAAGAACGCCTTCGAATCGCTGGCCATGCTGACGCTGCTGGACGCGCCCGACACATCCCTGTCGGAGGAGGCGCGCACCGCCATCCTGGACAAGGCCGGCGACCTGATGCGCACGGCGCGCGCCCAGCTGACCGTCGTCGCCGGCGTGCTGGGGACCAAGCAGCAGCGGCTGCAGAATGTCGCCGATATCCAGGAGCGCGCGGTCAGCGCGGCCACCGCGCAGATCAACGATCTGGAAGCCGCTGACTATTACACGGTGTCGGACCGCATCAGCCAGCTCGAGCTGCAGCTGCAGGCGACCTACAGCATCACCGCGCGCCTCGCCGATCTCAGCTTCGTCAACTACCTCTGATCGCCGAATCCCGGCCTCAGGACACGGAGAATCCGGACATGGCTTCCAGCCAGCTTCCCTTGGCCGATCCGCCCTTCGTCCCGCTGGCGCTGGAGGAGGAGGATATCGCCACCTATGCCGCCATCGCCGGGGCGCTGGGCTGCAGCACCGAGGATTGCGCCGAGGGCTTCATGATGGCGACGCCGACGGCGCGCGACGCCGCGGTGCAGCTCTGGGGCGCGGTGCAGCGGCTGCAGGAGGCGCGGCCGCTGCCGCCCGAGGCGCGGGTCACCCGCGACCTGCAGGTGCGGGAGGCGCTGGAAGCGTTGAAGTCGCTGGTCGGGCTGAACCCGGCGATGATGCCCCTGGCCTCGCTGGCGGTCGCCGGCCTGCGCTACAAGAGCTGACGGGACGCGCCGCCATGCCGCGCCGCCTTTTCTGTCATGCGAAAATCCTTGCCGTTCTGCTCGGGCTGATGCTGGCCGCGCTGCCCGCCGCCGCCCAGGTGCGGCTGAAGGACATCATCACCATCGAGGGGGTGCGGGGGAACCAGCTGGTCGGCTACGGGCTGGTGATCGGGCTGCAGGGCACCGGCGACCAGCTGCGCAACAACCCCTTCACCCTGCAGAGCCTCAGCGCCATGCTGGAGCGGATGGGCATCAACGTGGCGGACGCCCGGGTGCAGACCCGCAACACCGCCGCCGTCATCGTCACCGCCACCCTGCCGGCCTTCGCGCGGCAGGGCACGCTGATCGACGTGCAGGCCTCCTCGCTCGGCGACAGCCGCAGCCTCAATGGCGGCACGCTGATCGTCACGCCGCTGCTCGGCGCCGATGGCGAGGTCTATGCCGTGGCGCAAGGCCCGGTGGTGGTCGGCGGCTTCCAGGCCGGCGGCCAGGCGCAGAGCATCAGCAGCGGCGTCACCACCCAGGGCCGCGTGCCCAGCGGCGGCATGGTCGAGCGCGAGGTGCCGGTGGAGATGCGCAACACCGAGACGCTGCGCCTGTCGCTGCGCGCCCCCGACTTCACCACGGCGATGCGCATCGAGGAGGCGCTGAACCGCCGCTTCGGCCCCGACACCGCCGCGGCGCTGGACCTGGCGACGGTGCAGCTGCGCGTGCCCGTCGCCTTCCGCGAGCGGCTGCCGGCGCTGGTCGCGCAGATGGAAAGCCTGCCGATCACGCCGGAGACGCCGGCGCGGGTGGTGATCGACGAGCGCACCGGCACCATCGTGGTCGGCGCCCAGGTGCGCATCGACCCGGTGGCCATCACCCATGGCAATCTGGTGATCCGCGTCACCGAGACGCCGCAGGTCAGCCAGCCCAATCCGCTGTCGGGCGGCGAGACGGTGGTGGTGCCGCGCACCGATGTCGAGGTGGATGACCAGCGCGGCCGGCGGCTGGCGGTGGTGCCGCATGCCTCGACGCTGAAGGATCTGGTGGATGGGCTGAACGCGCTGGGCCTGGCGCCGCGCGACCTGATCTCCGTGCTGATGGCGCTGAAGGCCAGCGGCGCCCTGCATGCGGAGCTGCAATTCATCTGAGCATGCGGAGCTGCAGTTCATCTGATGCCGCCCCCGTTTTGGGGGCCGTGGCTCTGGTCAGCAATGGCCGGCGCTGCGGCTCCAGCCGGCATGGGCGAGCTCGCCCAGATGGTCCTCGAGGCCGGCGGCGCGCAGGGCCGCGATGCTGGCCCAGCCGCCCGGGCGGTCGACCTCGACGGCATGCAGCGCGATGCCGGCCAGCACCGCGTCATCCGGCCAGCCGCCTTCCCACAGCTCGACATGGAAGCGCGCCTGCGCCTCGCTGGGGAAGGTGGCCACGGCGTCGCGCCCGGCCGCGTTCAGCTTCGACCAGCAGGCCAGCGCGGGCGTGCGGCCGACATAGAGGCCGAGGCCCTGGTGAACCACGACATAGCCCTTGCTCGAGGTGAGCTTCATGCAGTCCTCATGACGGGGGAGGGGCGCGCGGCCCATGCGCGCAGCAGCGCCGCGCGCGACGCGGCGCGTCGGCGGCAGCCGCATCATGCCGACAATCCGGCCCCGTCAAAAGCTGAACGGTGTCTCAAAATCCCCGATCAGTTTTCGGTGCGTGGCTAGCGCAGCCCGCCGAATTGCTGCCGCGTCCACCAATCGGTCAGCAGGTCGCGGCCCACGCCCGGGCGGCGCAGATTGTCGGTATCGGCCCGCGCTTCCTGCACCGGGGCGACGATCGCCGCGCTGGGCGCGGGCAGGGCGGCGCCCGGCTGCGGCGGCGGCACCGGGGCGGCCGTCCGCGCCTCGGCCTGGCGCGGCGCCCGCATGCCCAGCGGGTCGAAGGCGCGCGCGTCGAAGCTTTGCCCGCTCAGCCCCTGGGCGGTGATCGGCGGCAGCGGCTGGCGCGCCGGCTGCGCCGCCGCTGGCAGGGCAGCGCAGGCCAGCAGGACGAGCATCAGGCCAGGGCGCATCATCGGGACGGTAACCTTCATGGATCGGGGCCGGGGGGATCGAACGGGGCGGTGGCTCGGCTGCTGCGGTGAACGGCCGGCGCCGCCCGGCGTTGCCTGGCGCCGCGGTGACGTTTCAGTTTCTGGAAAGATTTCCGGGTCCATCAGGCTTTGTTAACCGACCCCTTCCATACTCCTGCCATTCGCTGAACTGCGGAAAGCCAGCCAGAAAGGCGGAGTTGTCGCCCGATGCCTTGCGCCGCCAGGACATGGAACAATCGATGTCGCTCGGCCTCACCCTGTTGTTGAACGCCGCCGGCGCGGCGCTGGACCGGCTCTGGCTGTCGCGGCTCGGCCGCGATGCCCCGGTGGTGCTGCCGGATTACCTCGACCCCGGCCTGGTCCCGCCGCTGGAGACCGCCGGCCCCGCAGCCGAGGCCGCCACCCGCGACCAGCTGCTGGCCATCGGCGGGCAGATGCGCGCCATCGGCCTGGCGCCGCTGGCCCAGGCGGTGCTGGCGGCGCCGCTGACCGACCGCCGCCGCGCCGCCCTGCTGGCCCTGGCCGGCAGCGCCCCCTGGACCGACATGCCCGGCGGGCTGCGCCGGCGCGCCGCCGCCGATGGCGGCTGCTACCTGCTGGATTGCCGCGCCGGGCGGGGCGCCGACCATGCGCCGCATGCCGTGGCCGAGCAGCGGCAGCAGCTGTGGCACTGCCCGGTGGGTGCGGAAGGCCAGCCGGATGCCGCGCCTTGCCTCGCCCGCAGCGGCGGCGCCGATTGCCTGTCGATCGAAGCGGCGCTGCGCGACGTTGTGCTGGGCCTGCAGGCCGAGGGCCGCGCGGCCCTGGCCGAGGCCGCGGCCCGCCTCGCCGGCCGCGACAGCCGCGCCTGGCTGCCCCCCATGGT
>NZ_CACSJM010000130.1 GCF_902706185.1 Roseomonas sp. 18066
AAGCATGGGGGCTCCGCCCCCAAACCCCCGCCGGGGGGATAGTATCCCCCCGGACCCCGCCGTCAGACAGCAGACAACAAGGCGTCGCAGACGCGATCCAGCTGCGCCTCGTCCAGATAGGGGTGCATCGGCAGGGCCAGGATGCGCTGGCTGACCTGCTCGCTGACCGGCAGCGGCGGACCCTGGCGCAGACCCTCGCGATGCGCCGCCGCATAGGCCGGCTGGTGATGCAGCGGCTTCGGATAATAGATCGCGCTGGGCACGCCCTGCGCCTGCATCGCCGCCTGCACCGTGGCGCGCGTCGCGGCATCGGGCAGCAGCACCGAATACAGGCCCCAGGCCGACTGCGCCCCCGCCATCTCGGTGGGCACCACGACACGGCCGGCCAGGCGGCGGCTGTAATGCGCGGCGACCCGGGCGCGGTCGGCCAGCTCCTGCTCCAGCAGCGGCAGCTTGCACAGCAGCACCGCGGCCTGGATGCTGTCCAACCGCCCGTTCATGCCGGTGCGCTCGACCTCGTAGCGGGTCTTGCCCTCGCCATGCGTGCGCAGCATCCGGTACAGCTCGGCCCGCGCCGGGTCGTTGGTCAGCAGCGCGCCGCCATCGCCGTAGCAGCCCAGCGTCTTGGTCGGATAGAAGCTGAGCGCCGTCGCATCCGCCCAGCCGCCCAGCCGCTTGCCATGCAGCGCGCCGCCAAAGGCCTGCGCCGCGTCGTCGAGGGCGAACATCCCCTCCCGCGCGCAGATCTCCTGCAGCTTCGGCCAGTCGGCCGGACGCCCGAACAGGTCGACGCCGACCACGGCGCGCGGCCGCAGCCGGCCCTCGGCCTTCACCAGGGCGATGCGGTTCTCGAGATCGGCCAGGTCGATGTTGAACCCGTCCTCCTCGACATCGACGAAGACCGGGGTGGCGCCCAGCACCAGCGGCACCTCGGCGGTGGCGGTATAGGTGAAGGCCGGCAGGAACACCGCGTCGCCGGCGCCGATGCCCTCGGCCATCATGGCGATCTGCAGCGCGTCGGTGCCGGAGGAGACGCCGACGGCATGCGCGACGCCGGCGAACTCGGCCAGCTTCGCCTCTACCTCGCGCACATCGGGGCCGTTGATGAAGGCGCCGCTGTCCAGGATGGCGGCGATGCGGCGGTCGATCTCCGGACGGATCAGCGCCTGCTGCGCCTTCATGTCGAACAGCGAAATCGGGCGCGTGGTGGTCTCGGCGGTCATCAGGATCAGCTCCGTGCGTCGGGCCGGCCCGGCCGGCCCGAGGACCGGCGCTCAGGCCTGGATGACGGCGTGATAGGCCCGTTCGCCCTGCAGAGGGAAATCACCGCGCGTTTCAAAGGGCAACGTTGGGCTGACCGCGGCATCCCGGTACACGCCGCGGGTGTCGATGATCAGCCGCGCATGCCGCCTGAGCGCGGTGAAATCCACCCCCGGCTGCGGCGTGACGATGACCACCGCATCCTGCGCCGCCAGCCGCTCTGGCGTCAGCGCGACGCTGGCCAGCCCCGGCGCCCGCCCCAGCCGCCGCGTCGCCGGGAACTGGGCGACCAGCGGGTCGTGATACGCGATCTCGGCGCCCCGCTCCGCCAGCAGGGAGAAAATTTCCAGCGCCGGGCTTTCGCGGGTGTCCGGCACCCCGGGCTTGTAGGCCAGGCCGATCAGCAGGATCCGCGCGCCCCGCAGCGCCTTGCCGCGCGCATCCAGCGCGTCGCGCAGCCGCCCCACCACATAGGCCGGCATGGCGTCGTTCACCCGTCCCGCCAGCTCGACGAAATCGCTCGGCACGCCGAGCTCCCGCGCTTTCCAGGCCAGGTAATAGGGATCGACCGGGATGCAGTGGCCGCCGAGCCCCGGCCCGGGGCGGAAGGCCATGAAGCCGAAGGGCTTGGTGGCGGCAGCGTCGATCACCTCCTGCACGTCCAGGCCCAGCGCGTGGCTGATCCGCTTCAGCTCGTTGACCAGCCCGATATTCACCGCCCGGAAGACGTTCTCGTAGAGCTTGGCCAGCTCCGCCGCCCGCAGCGACGACAGCGGCACCACCCCGCCGGCGACCGGGCCGTAGAGCGCCATCCCCACCTCGAGGCATTCCGGCGTCGCCCCGGCCAGCAGCTTCGGCACGCAGCCCACGGTGCCCTCGGGGTTGCCGGGGTCTTCCCGTTCGGGGCTGTAGAGGAGGAAGGCATCCCGCCCCGGCTGCAGCCCGGCGCCCAGCAGCGCGGGCAGCAAAAACTCCTCGGTGGTGCCGGGATAGGTGGTGCTTTCCAGCGCCACCACCTGGCCGCGCCGCAGATGCGGGGCCAGCGCCGCCACCGTGTCCCGCACCGGGCCCAGGTCGGGTTCCTTGTGCGGCCCGACCGGGGTGGGGACGCAGATCACCAGCACGTCGCAATCGGCGGCGGCGGCGGACAGGTGCTGGTGCGGGGTGATGCGGGCGCCCGCGACCCGGGCATGGTCGATGCCGTGGATCGGGCTCAGCCCGGCCTCGATCGCGGCGATCTTCTGCGGGTCGATGTCGAAGCCGGTGACCGGGAAGCCGGCCTCGGCGAAGCGCAGCGCCAAAGGCAGGCCGGCATAGCCCAGGCCGATCACCCCGATCCGCGCCTCGCGCGCGGCGATGCGCCGCAACAGCCAGGCCCTGACATCCGTGGGACTCCCGGGCGCTTCCAGCAGCGCGGGAAATCCGGTGGCGGCGATCCAGGGGGCGGCGGTGCCCCCGGAAGCGGTCAGGGCCTGTGGCACGCGGCTACCCCCCAGGGTTGTGGTCGAATTCCGGCACGAGACGGGCGAGCTGCGCCAGCGCCGGAGCAGCCGCCCCGGCACGGGCATCGGCGGCGATCGCGTCGATCGCCTGGCCGACCTGGTCGGCATCGGTGGTCCGCGGCGTCGCCACCAGCAGCCCCGCGAACTGCGTCGGCCGCGGCGGCTCCTGCCCGTGGAACAGCTCCTCGAACAGCTTCTCGCCGGGGCGGAGGCCGGTGAAGCGGATCTCGATATCCTCGTCGGGGCGCAGGCCGGCCAGGCGGATCATGCGGCGGGCCATGTCGACGATCTTCACGGCCTTGCCCATGTCGAGCACGAAGATGCCGCCATCGGCCAGCTCCGGCGGCTGGTCCTGCCGGTCCTCGGCGCCGATGACGCTGGCCTGCAGCACCAGCCCCACCGCCTCGCGCACCGTCATGAAATAGCGGCGCATGTCGGGATGGGTGACGGTCAGCGGACCGCCGCGCTCCAGCTGGCGGCGGAACAGCGGCACCACCGAGCCGGTCGAGCCCAGCACATTGCCGAAGCGCACGGTGACGCAGCGCATGCCGCCGGCCGCCCCATGCCGCGCCTGCTTGTCCAGCGCCTGGCAGTACATTTCCGCCAGCCGCTTCGAGGCGCCCATGACGCTGGTCGGGTTCACCGCCTTGTCCGTGCTGATGAAGACCATGGCGCGGCAGCCGACGGCGCGGGCGGCATCCGCGATGATGCGGGTGCCCAGCGCATTGGTCTGCAGCCCCTCCAGCGGGTCGTTCTCGACCATGGGCACATGCTTCAGCGCGGCGGCGTGGAAGACCAGCTCGGGCCGCACCTCGGCCATCAGCCGCGCGATGCGGGCGGCGTCGCGCACATCGGCCAGCATGGCCCGCCGCGGCACCCCCGGATGCGTCTCGGCCAGCTCCAGGTCGATGCCGTAGAGAGCAAATTCGCCGTGGTCGAGCAGCGTCAGGTGGGACGGGCCCAGCGCCGCCACCTGCCGCGCCAGCTCGCCGCCGATGGTGCCGCCGGCGCCGGTCACCAGCACGCGGCGGCCCTGCACCAGCCGGGCCATGCCCTCGCGGTCCAGCGGCACCTGCGGGCGGTCCAGCAGCTCCTCGATGGCGACGGGGCGCAGGTCGAAGCGGCGGGTCGCCTTGCTGCGCGGCGCCGGGTCCAGCGCGGTCAGCCGCGGCGCCCGCTTCACCATCACCCCATGCCGGTCGGCCACATCCAGCATCTCTTCCAGCTCCGGCCCCTGCAGGTCGGGGTCGGCCAGGACGAGCGCGGCCGGCAGCCGGCGCTCGGCGCGCAGCCGGTCCAGCACCTCGGCCGCTTCCTCGAAGCCGCCCAGGATCGGGTAGCCATGGATGCGGCGGCCGGCGGCGCGCGGGCGGCGGGCCAGGATGCCGGTGACGCGATAGCCCGGCGCCCGCTGCTGCAGCAGCGCCCGGATGAACAGGTCGGCCGCATCCCCGGTGCCGACCAGCAGCACCGGCTGGGCCGGCGCCTCGCTGGCCGAGCCCACCCGGTGCGCCTGCTTCAGCCGGCCGATGATGCGCGGCGCCAGCAGGGCGGCGGCCAGGGTCCCGGCATGGATCAGCGGGAAGGCCGGGTTGGGCGGCATCCAGGCGCCGAGCAGCAGCAGCCCCAGCCCGAACAGCAGCGCCGCGCCGATGCCGGCGCCCAGCACCCCCATCAGGTCGCGCAGCGCGGCGAAGCGCCAATATTGCTGCGGCAGCCGCACCGGCAGCCCGGCCAGCAGCAGGGCGGCGACCGCCCCGGGCAGGGCGGCTGCCCACCAGAGCGGCGGCGGCCAGGCGCCGGGGGCGGCAAGCCAGACGGCGATCGGCAGGGCCAGGGCGGCGAGCAGCGCGTCCAGGCCGATGTTCAACAGGATGCGGGTGAGGGCCATGAAGGCCGCGTATAGGCGCGCAGCAGGCGAGGGTGAAGCTTTGCCGCCATTCCGCGGCATCAAGCCACTGCCATGCAGCGCGCCCCGGGTCACCGGATCGGTGCCAGCTGGCGGTACAGCGCGACCAGCCGCTCGGCCTCGGCGGCCCAGCCGAAGCGGCCCAGCGCCGCTTCCCGCCCGCGCCCGGCCAGCAGGCTGCGGCGCGCCGGCGAGGCGAGCTCGGCCACCGCGGCGGCGATGGCGGCCGGGTCGGCGCTGTCGACCAGCAGCCCGTTGCCGGCGCCGTTGACGATGCCGGCGACCTCGGTGGCGAAGGCCGGCGCGATCACCGGCAGCCCGGCCAGCATGCAGTCGAACAGCTTGTGCGGCAGCGCCAGGCGGTGATTTTCCACCCCCGGCTGGAACAGCACCAGGCCGATATCGGCGGTGGCAGCCTCGTCCAGCGCCAGCGCATGCGGCAGCCAGCCGCGGATCTCTATTCTGTCCGCGAGCCCGAGCCGGTCTGCCTCCGCCCGGAAGGCCGGCTCGGACCCATCCGTGAAGCGGCCGACCAGTTTCAGCCGCGTGCCCGGCGGGCACAGCGCCAGGGCGGCCAGCATGGTGAAGGCGCCGCGTTCCCGCCCCAGCGCGCCCAGATGCAGCAGGGTCAGCGGCCCCTCGGCATGGCGGCGCGGCGCGACGGCGGCGCCGGCGGCATAGTTGCGCACGGGGACGCAGCGCGGCGCGCCGGCATAGTCCTCCGCCAGCCCGTCCTTCGCCAGCACCACGGCATCGGCCCGCCGCGCCATGGCGCGGCAGGCCAGCCGCAGGGCCAGCCGCGCCAGCGGCCGCAGCAGCGCCGGCAGCCGGTTGTCCAGCCGCGAGGGGTAGTGCTCATGCACATCCAGCACCACCCGCGCCCTTCCGCCGCGCGCCGCCCACAGTGCGGCCGCCCAGGCATCCGGCTCGTTGGCATGCAGCACGGCGGCGCCGGATTCGCGGGCCCGACGGGCGAGAGCAGAAATCCCCAGCAGCCGGCCGCGCCAGCCGGCGCGGCGGCGATAGGGGCGGATGGCGACGCCGGCATGCTGCTCGGGCGCCGCCGAGCCGGGGCAGAGATGCACCACCCGCCAGCCCGCCGCCGCCAGCGCCGCGCCCTCCTTGCCGACCACCCGCAGGTCGGTCGGCGGATGGGCTGCCGACAGCAGGCAGACCAGCGGCGGCGGCGCCAGCAGCGCCGGCTGCCGCAGCCGCGGCGGGAAGGCGATGGGGCCGGCCGGCATCACGCGGCGCTCCGCCGGCGGCGCTGCGGCTTGCGGACGGCCACGCCATCCAGCGCGGCGCCCGACAGAAACTCCGCCAGATGCGCGACCATGCGCGGCCCGGCACGGCCGTCCCAGAGCGGGATCGGCCGGGCCGGCGGCCAGGCGCCGTCGAGGATTTCCGCCACCGCCTCGGTCAGGGATTCCGGCAGGGTGGCGGGCGGGATCAGCCGGTTGCTGCCGGATTCCAGCGTGACCGGCCGCTCGGTGGAGGGGCGCAGCGTCAGGCAGGGCAGGTCGAGCAGGCTGGCTTCCTCCTGCACGCCACCGCTGTCGGTGGCGACCAGCCGGGCGCGGGCCATCAGCCCGAGGAAATCCAGATAGCCCAGCGGCGGCAGCAGGCGGATGCCGGGCGGGATGCGCAAGCCGGTCGCCTGCAGCCGCGCGGCGGTGCGCGGATGCAGCGGCCAGACCAGCGGGATCTGCGCGGCGGCGCGCTTCAGCGCCGACAGGATCGGGGCCAGCGCCGCCGGGTCGTCGACATTGGCCGGGCGGTGCAGGGTGACGACGCCATAGGCGCGCGGCAGCAGCCCCTCCGGCAGGGGCCGCGCCCGGGCGGCGGGCAGCCGGTCCAGCAGCGTGTCGATCATGGCGTTGCCGACGGCGCGCGCGGCGCGGGACGGGTGGCCCTGGCGCAGCAGCCGGTCGGCCGTCGCCTGGTCCGGCGCCCAGAGCAGGTCGCTGATGGCATCCACCGCGCGGCGGTTGATCTCCTCCGGCATGTCGCGGTCGCCGCAGCGCAGCCCGGCCTCCAGATGCGCGACGGGGATGCCGAGCTTCCGCGCGGCCAGCGCGGCGGCCAGCGTCGCGTCGACGTCGCCGGCGACGACCACCAGCCCCGGCCGGCGCCGGGCCCAGCTCTCGGCGCAGGCCAGCAGCGTGCGGGCGGTGGTGCCGGCATGGCCGCCGCCGCCGGCGACACCCAGCGCGATCTGCGGCGGCGGCAGGTTCAATTCGGCCAGGTGCCGGCCGAACATGGCGTGGTCGGCATGCTGGCCGGTATGCAGCAGCACCGGGCGGCAGAAGGCCGGGCGGCCGCTGGCCTGGTGCGCTGCCAGGGCGTGCCACAGCGCCGCCAGCTTCGGCAGGTTGGGCCGGGCGGCGGCGACCAGATGCACCTCCGGCAGCGGCAGGGCGGCGCGGTCGGGGCGGTCTTCCTCGTCCCGCAGCAGGCCGGGCAGCAGCACCTGGGGGGGAATGCCAGGCAGCGGGAATTCGGAACGGTAGCCATCGGGCGGGGTCATGCCGGCACCAGCGCGGTTTCGGTGGCGGGGCGCGCGGCGGTCAGCCGCACGATCTCGGCGAAGCGGGCGGCCTGCAGCCTTCGGTCCCAGCGGCGCACCGCCTGGTCGCGGGCGGCGCGGCCCATGGCGGCGCGCTGCGCCGGGTGGCCGGCCAGCCAGGCCAGCGATTCCGCCAGGGAATGGGCCATGTCCCCGGCCCCCGCCGCGGCATCGCCCGGGGGGGGAGCGATGCCGCAGGGGCCCTCGGCGAGCAGGCGTCCTGCCCGGCCGGAGAGGGTCGAGACCACCGGCAGCCCGGCTGCCAGGTAGTCCATCAGCTTGTTGGGGGCGGTCCATTCGGCGAATTCCGGGACCGGCGCCAGGCATTGCACCCCCATCTGGCAGCCGGCCAGCAGGGCGGCCAATTGCCGCTTCGGCATCGGGTCGAGGAAGCTGACATTGGCCAGCCCCATCTCGCCGGCCCGCGCCATCAGCCGCGGCTTCTCGGCGCCTTCGCCCACCAGCAGCAGCCGCAGCCGGCGCTCGTCGCGGGCCTGCAGCAGGGCGGCGGCGTCCAGCAGCTGGTCCAGGCCATTGGCCCTTCCATGCGCCCCGGCATAGACCGCCAGCGCCTCCCAGGGCGCGGCCTCGGCCGGGCGCCAGGGGGCGACATGCGGGCCGAACAGCTCCAGGTCGCAGCCATTCGGCACCACATGCACGCGGCCCGGCCCGGCGCCGCGGTCCAGCGCGGTCTGCGCCATGCCCTCGGACAGGGCGATGACGGCGCTGGCGCGGCGGCAGGCGGCATCGGCCAGCCGGCCCATCCCCGCCAGCACCGGGCCGGGCAGCCCGCCCAGCGCCGCCGGCAGCTCCGGCCAGGGGTCGCGGATCTCGAACAGGAAGGGCGTGCCGCGCAGCCTCTGGGCCAGCAGCGCCGGGATGGCCACGGTCAGCGGCGTCGAGCTGGCGATGACCAGGTCCCAGCGCTGCGACAGCGCCAGCCGCGAGGCCTGGGCCGCATAGCGGGCGAAGGCGGCGGTCCGGGCGGCGACCCCCATGGCGTTGTCATAGGAAATATCGAGCTCGATCAGCCGCAGCCCGCGCAGCAGGCCTTCGCGCCGGCCCTTGTGATAGCCGCCGATCAGCCCGGTCACCGCGCCCTGGTAGCGGCCGCAGAGGATGGTGACATGGTGCCCCTGGCGCGTCAGCGCCGTCGCCATGGCGTGGCTGCGGGTGGCGGTGGCGCCCTGGGGGCCGGAATAATGCTGGTGCAGGTAGAGGATGCGCATGGTCCTTACCCCCTGAAGCCGGCGCGGATGATCTCGATGACGCGGTCCTGGTCGGCGCTGCTCATGGCGCCGCTCGGCAGGCACAGGCCCCGCTCGAACAGGCGCAGCGCCTGGCCCGGGCCGTGGCAGCGGGCGCCGCGGAAGGCGGGCTGCATGTGCAGCGGCTTCCAGACCGGGCGGCTTTCGATATTGGCCGCCTCCAGCTCGCGCCGCAGCTCCTCCGGCGTCGCGCCGAAGCGGGCGGGGTCGAGCTGCAGCACGGTCAGCCAGCGCGAGGCCTGGGCCCAGCCGGGCTCGGGCATCAGCGTCAGCCCGGGCAGGTCGGACAGCGCCTCGGCATAGCGGGCGAAGACCAGGCGGCGGGCGGCGACGCGGGCGCGCAGCGCGCCGATCTGGGCCAGCCCCACCGAGGCCAGCACCGAGGACAGGCCATAGGAATAGCCGGTGGTCTCGTGCTGGTAATGCGGCGCCGCCTCCTTGGCCTGGGTCGCCAGGTGCCGGGCGCGGGCGATCAGCGCCGGGTCGTCCGAGCACAGCGCGCCACCGCCGCCGGCGGTGATGATCTTGTTGCCGTTGAAGGAGAAGGCGGCCATCGCCGCGCCCTTGCCGACGGGGCGGCCGCGGTAATGCGCGCCCAGCGCCTCGGCGCTGTCGCACAGCACCGGCACGCCCCAGCGGCCGCAGATCGCCAGGATGACGTCGAGATCCGCCGGCTGGCCGTAGAGATCCACCGGCACCACCGCCCGCGGCAGCTTTCCGCGCCGCGCGGCCAGCCGCAGCTGGGTCTCCAGCACCTCCGGGTCCAGCGTCCAGCTTTCCGGCGCGACGTCGAGGAAGCGCGGCCTTGCCCCCATCTGCACCGCCGGGGCGATGGTGGCGACGAAGGTCAGGCTCTGGGTCCAGACCTCGTCGCCGCGCTCGACGCCCAGCACCCGGTAGGCCAGGTGCAGCGCCGCGGTGCCGGAGGCGACGGCGGCGGCATGGGCGAAGCCGGTGGCGTCGCACAGCGCCGTCTCGAAGGCCTCGGGCACCGGGCCAGCCGGGGCGATCCAGCCGGAGGTCAGGGTGCGGCTCAGCGTCGCCAGCTCGCCGCCGACCAGGCTGGGGGGCGACAGATGCAGGCGCGGCCGCGGCATCGGCGCCATCCGGGGGCGGTCCGGGAAGCGCAGGATGCCCCCTGCCACCGCCCCCGCCATGTCGCCCGCTCCGTTCTGGATTGCTGCCATGGTCGATGCTCGCCCTTGCTCGCAGACCGCTCACGTTTTTGTGAGCGCACCCCAAGGCAAGCAGCCTTCCGGGTGAGTTTGCAAGCAGCAAATCAACCAGGAGTGTTTAAATCTTCCTCAATCGGTTCAGGCACTTGCACGGGAGCCGAGTCGAAACGCGGCATCGTCGCGTGGCCCGGCGCGGTGACTCCGTGCCCGATCAAAAGGATACGCAACGTTCCTAGCGCGGCACGAAAATCACCGCTGGCGGAGACGTGTTGCGCATAGGTTGCATCGCATTCAAGCCGGTCGCGCCAGGGCAGGGCGTTGCGCCCGGCGGCCTGGGCGGAACCCGCGAGTCCCGGCCGCACCGCCAGCCGCGAGCGCTGCCGGCGGTCGTAATGCGGCAGATAGGCCAGCGGCAGCGGCCGTGGCCCGACCAGGCTCATCTCGCCGCGCAGCACGTTCCCCAGCTGCAGCAGCTCGTCCAGGGCGGTGGCGCGCAGGAAGCGCCCGAAACGCCCGAGTCGAAGCGAGTCGTCTCCCGGCCCCTCGGCCATCGAGCGGAATTTTAGCACCGCGAACGGCGCGCCATAGCGCCCGGCGCGGAGCTGGCGAAACAGCACCGGCCGGCCCAGCGCGACCCGCACGGCGATCGCCACCGCCAGCAGCAGCGGCGCCAGCATCACCAGCAGCGACGTGGCCAGCAGGATATCGAGCGGACGCTTGAGGAAACGTTCGTAGCGGCGCCTATCCATGCGGCGACTCGGGGCTGCGGCGCGCCGACTCGACCCGGGCGACGACGCCGACCGACAGCGCCAGGCCGAGCGCGAACCACACCATCCGGTTGCCGAGATCCGTCGAGACCAGCGCCGCCAGCGCCACCGGCAGCACCAGCGCCGCGATCCGCGCGACGCGCCCCGGCGCCGCATGGCGGGCGCGCAGCAGCAGCAGCAGCACGCCGCCGCCGAAGCTGGCCAGCCACAGCACCAGCCCGGGCAGCCCGCCCTCGGCCAGCGCCTCCAGCGCGTGGTTGTGCGGGTAGAGGCCGCGGCGCTCGCCATGGCCGGCGGCGATGGTGAAGCCGCCGGTGCCCAGGCCCCAGGGCAGCGTCTCCCCGGCCCAGGCCAGGGCGGCGCGCCACAGCGCCGGCCGCGCCGAGGCCTCGATGCCCGAGGAGGTGAAGCGTTCCAGGGTGCGCAGCCCTTCGGTCTCGGCGATGCGCAGCAGCAGCAGGACCACCGCCGCCACCGCGGCCAGCGTCGCCAGCGCCAGCCAGCCCAGCGCCGCGCGCGGCCGCCCGGCCGACCAGCAGCGCAAGGCCGGCACCAGCAGCACGGCGGCGACCAGCGCGATCAGCCCGAGCCGCCCGCCCGGCAGCAGGGCGGCGACCGCCATGGCGACGACATAACCCGCCCAGAACACCCGGCCCCAAAGCTGGCGCGACTCGATCAGCCGCACGGCGCCCAGCCCCGCCGCGCAGGCGATGGCCTGGCCGGCCAGCTGGTACTGCACGCGCAGCAGGTCGGGCTGCGACATGCCCTCGGCCGGGCCGCCCAGCACCACCTGGCCCTGCGCCAGGCCCCAGGCAATGCTGGCCGCCACCAGCGGGCCGATGGCCAGCGTGGCGGCCGCGAAAGCGCGGCGGGCGGCGGCGTCGGCGCCGATGGCCAGCCCCGCCAGCAGCATCGGCGGCCCCAGCAGCAGCAGGTCGGCGAGCTTGGCCGGCAGCACGGTGTGGCTGGCGCTCCAGGACCCGGCCACCACCAGCCAGAGCCAGAGGAGAGAGCTGGCGGCCAGCGGCGGCCCGACCAGCGGGTGCAGCCGCCAGCGCCGGGTCAGCAGCAGCAGCGCCAGCAGCGGCAGGGTGGCCATGCCGGCCAGGAGCGTCAGGTCCAGCGGCAGCCGCGCCCCCGCCGGCGTCGATTTCAAGGCGCCGGCGAAATGCAGCGCCGCGGCGCTGGCGCCGACCAGCGAGGCCAGGCTGGCGGTATCAACCCGCGTCACCTCTCCGGCCCGCGCAGCAGCACCCAGCAGGCGGCCATGAACAGGCAGGCCATCGGCGCGGCGAGCCCCAGCAGCAGCAGCAGCAGCGGCCGGTTCGGCACCGAGGGCCGCAGCTCGACGCTGGGGCCGGAGACCAGGCGCGAGGCCAGCGTCGATTCCGCCGCCACCACCAAAGCGGCGCGCTGGTGCTGGGCCAGCAGCTCGAACAGCGGCGTGCGGAGATAGAGGTCGCGCTCGGTGGCGAGGCGGCCTTCGAGGGCGATGATGCGGCGGCGGGTCAGCAGGGCGAGGTCCTCGCGCACCCGGGATTCGGCGAAACGGTGCAGCCGCTCGAGGATTTCGAGGGCGGTGTCGCGCGACGGATGGGCGAGCTCCAGCGTCCAGGTCACCGAGGCCAGCGACTGGGTGACGGCCAGGTTGCGTTCCAGCCAGCGCTGGGCGTCGTCGCCGTCGAGCGCGCGCTCCACGCCGAGCAGCGCGCGCAGCGGCGCCATCGGGCTTTCGGCGCGGGCGACGGCCAGCGCCTCGAGCAGAGACGTATCGCGCAGCAGCATCGCCGTGGCCTCCGGGCTGCGCAGCGCCGCCAGATAGACGGCGAAATTGCCGCCCGGCCGCGTGTCCAGCAGCGAGCCCGGCGCCAGGGTGTTCGCAGAAATCATGCTGGAGGCGGCGAGGCCGGTGGTCTCGGCCGGCGCCACCACGGCCTGGGCGACATAGGCGCGCGGCCAAGCCAGGATCAGCGTGGTGCCGGCGGCCAGCAGCAGGAGGGCTGCCAGCACCACCAGCTGGCGCAGCCGCCAGACGCCCCTCAGCAGCTGGTCGAGCGGCATGGGCCCTCCGTCGCATCGTCGAAGGGCGGCAGCAGGATGCGGGTGACCAGGCAGCGCAGCGGCGCCTCGGCCTCGGCGGCCAGCACGCGGCAGGGCAGCACCTGGCCATAGGCCGGGCTGTGCCAGCCGCGTTCCAGCCGCAAGGTCAGCGGCGCGTCGGCGGAAATGCGCAGCCGGGCCGGGCCGGCGACGCCATCGGGCCGCATTTCCCATTCGCCAGGGCCGAGCCGCCAGCGCAGCACGGCGCGCTCGAATGTTCCTTCCACCAGGTCGGTGACCAGCCAGTGGCGGCCCTCGACGCGGATCTGCCGGCGATGGGTGCGGCCGAAGCGGTCGGTGGCCATGGCCCCCTGCGGCAGGGGGGCGACCCGTGGCCAGGCACCGAACAGAAAACGGCCGAGCCGCGGCATCGGCTCCTGCGCGTCGAACTGGATGGCGTTGTGCGCGGCCTGGCTGGGGAAATAGTCCAGCCACCAGCGCGAGCCCTGCGGCGGGTTGTAGGCACCGGTGCCGCCATCGGTCAGCAGCGGGCGGTCGCCGTCCCAGAGCTCCAGATGCAGCAGGTCGGCCTGGCCGGGGCGGAAGCGCAAGGGACCGGCGCGCAGCAGGGCGCGGGCGCCGGCGACCTCCCAGCCGCGGCTGCCGGCGGCGGTCCAGGCGGCGGGGCGGGGCAGGGCAGGCGCCGGGCCGAGGCCGAGCCAGTCGCAGCCAGGGTCCGGCGTGCCGGTGGAGAAGCCGGCGAAAAGGCGCAGCGCCCGCTCGACGCTGCCGCGCGCATCGGCCGGGCCATGCGCGCCCAGGTCGGCCACGGCCGAAGCATCCTGGTGACCAAGGCGGGGCAGGGCGCCGGAGGGGGCCATGACGCGCGCCAGCCAGATGGAGGCCGCCGCCATCCGCGCCGGGATGGGGGCCGCCAGGGCCGGGCGGCCGAGATGGCGGCGGATCGCCTCCAGCGCGGTCAGCGTGTCGAGCAGCAGCCGGTGATAGCCGGTGGAGACCGGGGCGAAGCCGCCATCGGGGGCCACCAGCCGCGCCACCGCCGCCGCCAGTTTTCTTTCCGATCGCGCCGCGGCGGCGGCGTCATCCAGGAACCAGGCGGCCACCAGAAGACCGGCGGGTTCGCTGATGGCGTGGTTGTTGTCCTGGGCGCGGGCATAGAGGGCGGTGGCGGCGATGCGCGCGGCATGCAGGCGCAGGAAGGCCTGGGCCGCCGGGGAGGGCTGCTGCCCGGCCAGCACCAGCGCCAGGCCCAGATGCAGGAGGCGGATCGCCGCCTCTTGCCCGCAGGCCCAGTTCGGGCCGCGATAGGGCGGGTTGGCGGCGTTCCATCGCGCCCAATTCGACTCGAGCGCGGCCTGGTGGCCCTCCGACGGCCAGAGGCGGGACGCCTGGACCAGCAGCGGAGCCCAGGCGAATCGATTCGCCTCCCAAACGGGGCGGATATCGCCGGGGGTGAAGAGGTCCATGCCCAACGACGGCGCCGCCGCGTCGAAATTTCCATGGGTGGCGACGGGGGGCAGGGCGGCCAGCGCCGCGCGCAGCCGGGCCTGGCCGGCCGGGTCGATGGCCACCGGTTGCACCGAAAAACGTTCCGGAAACAAGGGTGTATCGGGGACGGACGGCGGAGAAGAGAGCGCGCGCTGGGGCAGGCCGGCAGCCAGGCGCAGCCGGTGCCAGCCATAGCGGGCGAGCGGCAGCGCGCCGAGCTGGGGCCCGGTTCGCAGCCACAGCCAGGCTCGCCCTGGTTGAAGATTGCGCGCTTGGATCGCCATTGAGGTTTTGATAAAGCAATAATCACGATTACGCGAGCGTTCTGACCGACTCCCCCTGCGAAGGGCGACCCCCGTGCCGAAGCCGCTGCCCCGCCATCCTGTTCCCCCTGCCGCCGTGCGTCCGGCGCGGCTGCTGATGGCCGCGGTGCTGGCGCTGGGCCAGGTGTCTTCGGCCTTCGCCCAGCCGGCGCCGCCGCCCGCCGCCAGCACGCCACCCCTGGCCCTGCCGCAGGTCGCGGCACCGCCCGGGGGCGCCATGCTGGGCAATCCGCCGCTGCCGCTGACCCTGCCGGGGGGGCTGCCGCTGCCCAGCCTGCCGCCCTCGGTGCAGCAGGACATCCTGCAGCGGATCCTGGAGGCCAGCGGCAATGGCCGGGCGCCGGCGCCGCTGATGCCCTCGGCGCCGCCCTCGACGGCGGGATTGCCCGGCGGCATTCCGCCCAGCCTGCCGCATTACCCGATGCCGGCGGCGCCCACCCCCGCCGGCGAGCCGCTGTCCCAGGCGGAGGCGCATTTCGCCATGCGCCTCGAAGGCGTGGTGCTGCGCCAGTTCGGCTACGACACCTTCAAGGAGATCAGCGCGGCGCCGCCGGGGCAGCCGCCGATGGCGCAGGTGCCGGACGACTATATCCTGGGCCGCGACGACGAGGTGCTGGTCAGCATCCGCGGCCGCACCCAGCAGAATTACGGGCTGCGCATCCGCCGCGACGGCATGCTGCTGCTGCCCGACCTGCCGCCGATCTCGGCCGCCGGACGGCCGCTGGGCGACCTGCGGGCCGAGGTCGAATCGCGGGTGGCGCGCGAGCTCGGCGGGTCGGAGGCCTTTGTCAGCCTGGGCCAGCTGCGGCAGATCGGCGTCTTCATCGCCGGCGAGGTGCTGCGGCCGGGCCTCTATCCCATGCCGGCTTTGGCCTCGGTGCTGGATGCGCTGGCGCTGGCCGGCGGCGTGAAGAAGACCGGCACGCTGCGCTCGATCCGCGTCGAGGGGCCGCGGGGCCCGCGCACCGTCGACCTGTACAGCGTCATCGGCAGCGAATCCGGCACGCCGGACCTGGCGCTGCGCGAGGGCGAGCGGATCGTGGTGCCGCCGCTGGGCGCCGCCTTCGCCATCGCCGGCGAGGTGACGCGGCCGGGCATCTTCGAGATGCCGCCGGGCGTCGAGCAGATGCCGCTGGCGACATTGCTGCGCCTGGCCGGGCAGCCGCTGCGGCCGGCAGGCCAGCGCTTCCTGCTGCAGGGGACGGATGCGCAGGGCCGGCGCAGCCTGTCGGAGATTGGGCCGCAGGGGCGGCTGCGGCGCGGCGACGCGGTGCTGGTGCAGCCGGGCAGCGACGTGCTGGCGGGCCAGGTGCGGCTGGCAGGCCACGTGGCGGCGCCGCTGCTGCGGGCCGCCGGCAGCGCCGGGCTGCGCGGGCTGCTGGCCGACCCGCTGCTGGTGAAGCCCGACCCCTATCTGCGGCTGGCGATCATCTGGCGGGTCGATCCGCAGACCCGGGTGCGGCGCTTCATCGGCTTCGACCTGGGCCGCCTGCTGCAGCGCCAGACCGACCTGCCGCTGCGGCCGGGCGACGAGGTTCTGTTGATTTCCCAGGCCGATATCCTCTGGCTGGCCAGTCCGCCGGTGCAGCGGGCGCTGCGGGGTGAAGCCGCGACCGAATGCCCGGCGCTGCAGGCGCTGGCGGTGGCCGCGCGGTCCTCGCCGGTGCGCTTCGCCCATGTGCGGGGCGCCGGATTCCCGGATCTCGGCGCGCCGCCCTGCCCGGCGCTGTTCGTCGATTACCCGGCGCTGCTGCCCTATCTGCTCGATCAGGCGGTGCTGCTGTCGGGCGAGGCGCGGCTGCCCGGGCTGTATCCGATCCTGGACGATACCGGGCTGGACCAGGTGCTGGGCGCCGCCGGCGGGCTGACCGACACGGTGGACCTGTCGGCCGTCGAGCTGTCGCGGGAGCCGCTGGAGCAGGCCGGGGCCATCCCGCTGTCGCGCACGCTGCTGGACCTGCGCAGCGGCAATTTCGCCGCCATCCGCCTGTCGCCGCGCGACGCGGTGCGGCTGCCACGCGGCTTCGGCGACCGCGACAGCGGGCCGGTGACGCTGGTGGGCGAGTTCCTGCGGCCCGGCATCTACGACATCCGCCGCGGCGAGCGGCTGTCGGAGCTGGTGGCGCGCGCCGGCGGGCTGTCGCCCCAGGCCTATCCCTATGGTGCCGTCTTCACCCGGGACAGCGTCCGCCAGCGCCAGCAGGAAGGCTTTTCCCGCAGCGCGCGGGAGCTGGAGCAAAGCCTGATCCAGGTCGCGGCCGGCCAGGCGATGGCGGACGCTGTCCCGGGTGAAGACGGCACCATAGGGA
>NZ_CACSJM010000131.1 GCF_902706185.1 Roseomonas sp. 18066
GGCGGGTGGCGCAGATGGATGCGCGGCTGGCCGCGGCGGCGGGCGGCGCGCCGCGGCTGTGCAGCTGGACGGTGACCGCCGATGACGGCGTCTTCGTCGCCTCCGGCCGCGACATCACCGAGCGCGCCCGCCTCGAGGAGCAGCTGCGGCAGAGCCAGAAGATGGAGGCCGTCGGCCAGCTGACCGGCGGGCTTGCGCATGACTTCAACAACATGCTGACCGGCATCACCGGCAGCCTTGAGCTGCTGCAGATCCGCGTCGGCCAGGGGCGGCTGGGCGAGCTCGACCGCTTCATCGCCGCCGCCCAGGGCGCGGCCAACCGGGCGGCGGCGCTGACCCACCGGCTGCTGGCCTTCTCCCGCCGGCAGACGCTGGACCCGAAGACCGTGCGCCCCAACCGCCTGGTCGCCGGCATGGAGGAGATGGTGCAGCGCACCGTCGGCCCCGCCATCGCGGTGGAGACGGTGCTGGCGCCGGCGCTGTGGCCGACGCTCTGCGATCCGAACCAGCTGGAAAACGCGCTGCTCAACCTGTGCATCAACGCGCGCGACGCCATGCCGCAGGGCGGCCGGCTGACCATCCGCACCAGCAACCTGGAGCTGGACGAGCGCGCCGCGCAGGGCCGCGACCTGCCGCCCGGCGCCTATGTCTCGATCAGCGTCGCCGATACCGGCACCGGCATGACGCCGGAGGTGATGGCGCGCGCCTTCGACCCCTTCTTCACCACCAAGCCGCTGGGGCAGGGGACGGGGCTGGGGCTGTCGATGATCTACGGCTTCGCCAAGCAGTCGGGCGGGCAGGTGCTGATCCGCTCCACGCTGGGCCAGGGCACGGTGCTGACCATCGACCTGCCGCGCCACTGGCAGGACAGCGTCGAGGAGGATAGCGAGGCCGCCCGCCCGGCCCCGCGCGCCGAGGCCGGGCAGACCGTGCTGGTGGTCGATGACGAGCCGACGGTGCGGATGCTGGTGGTCGAGGTTTTGCGCGAGCTGGGCTATGCCACCATCGAGGCGCGCGACGGCGCCGAGGGGCTGGCGCTGCTGCAATCCGGCCGCCGCATCGACCTGCTGATCAGCGATGTCGGCCTGCCGGGGGGCATGAACGGGCGGCAGATGGCGGATGCCATCCGGCCGCACCGGCCGGCGCTGCCGGTGCTGTTCATCACCGGCTATGCCGAGGGCAGCCTGGCCGGCGACGCGGCGCTGGAGCCAGGGATGCAGATCCTGACCAAGCCCTTCGCCATGGAGGCGCTGGCGACACGGATCAAGGCGATCCTGGATCCGGCGGTGTCAGCCTGAACCAGGCGATCAGCCCAGCTTCTGGTATTTCTTGAGCAGCCTGTCGCGCTTCAGCCGCGACAGGCGCTGCGTCCAGAAGATCCCGTCGAGCTGGTCGATCTCGTGCTGGTGGCAGATGGCGTGCAGCCCTTCTGCCGCCTCCTCGGCCGGCGTCCCGTCGAGCTGCTGGTAGGCGATGCGGACCGATGCCGCGCGCTCCACCGTCTCGCTGACGCCGGGCATGCAGACGCTGCCCTCGGGATGGGTGATGCGCGCCTCGGACGCCCAGAGCAGCCGCGGATTGGCGTAGAAGCGTGGCGCGTCCCAGCCCTCGAGCTCCAGCACCACCAGCCGCAGCGGGATGCCGAGATGGCAGGCGGTGATGCCGATGCCGGGGGCGGCGCGCATCGTGTCCAGCACATCCTGCGCCAGGGCGGCCAGCGCGGCGTCGAAATGCTCGACGGGGGCGGCGGCCTGGCGCAGGCGGGGATCGGGGAAGCGGAGCAGGGGACGGATCGGCATCGGCCCCGCTTCTAGTCTGGCCGGCTCAGGCGAGGAAGACGTCGTCGAAGCAGGCATGCACCCCGGTGCCGAGCTGCACCGCATTGTTCAGCCGCTTGTCGGTGACCGAGGGGTAGTTCACCTCCACCACCCAGAGCAGCGGCATGTCCTCCACCAGGATTTTCTGGACGTCGCTGAAGGCGCTTCTCCGGTCCGCTTCCGTCGCCGCGGTGCGCGCCTTGGCGAAGAGCTCGTCCACCTTCGGGTTGGAATAGCCGGCCGTGTTGGTGAACAGGATCTTCTGGATATTCGAGGAGACGTAGGAACGCTCGACGCCCAGCGTCGGGTCGCCATATTGGTAGAGCACGTTGGACGTCGCCTCGTAGTCCCAATTGGCGATGCGCGAGGCCCAGGTGCCGGCATCGGTCGATTCCAGCGTGACCTCGAAGCCGATCTGCCGCATTGCCTGGCGGAAGTACTCGCCCATGCGGGTCCAGATCTCGCCATAGGGCGGGATGACGTATTTGAAGGCGCCGCGCACGCCCTGGCCGTTCGGCTTCAGCCCGGCCTCGTCCAGCAGGGCGCGGGCCTTGGCGACGTCGAAGCCGGCGAGCTTGGCATTGGCGTCGTGGAAGCGGGTGGTGGAGGCGACCGGGCCGGTGGCCGGCTTGCCCAGCCCGAACCACAGCCGGTTGACGATGAAGCTGCGGTCCAGCGCCATCGACATGGCCTGCCGCACCCGACGGTCGTCGAAAGGTTTTACGCGGTGGTTCAGCTCGAACCAGAAAAGCGGGGAAAAATATTCCCAGCCCTTGGTGGTGACGTTGAGGTTCGGGGCCTGGCGCAGGGCCGGGATGTCGAAGGGCTCGATATCGGTCGCCGTGGTCAGCTGCACCTGGCCGCTTTCGATCGCCAGCCGCCGGCTCTGCCCGTCGGGGATGACGCGCCAGAGGATGCCGTCCAGATAGGGCTGCTGCGGCTTCCAGTAGTCGGCGAAACGCTCCATGCGGATAAAATTGCCGCGCTGCCATTCGACGAAGCGGAACGGGCCGGTGCCGATCGGCCGCGCATTGGCCGGGTTGGCGCGGATGTCGCCGCCTTCATAGACATGCTTCGCCACGATCGGCAGCGCCGTCGCGTCGAAGCAGAGCAGGAAGGGCTGGAAGGCCTGCTTCAGCACGAAGCGCACGGTCAGCGGGTCGGGCGCCGTCGCCTCGGCGATGCCGGAGATCACGCCGCGCAGGCGGGGGGCGATCTCGCGGTTGAACTGCATCACCGAGTAGAGGACATCGTCGGCGGTGAAGGGGCGGCCGTCATGCCACTTCACATTCTCCTGCAGGCGGAAGACGTATTCCAGCCCGTCCGGGCTGATCGTCCAGCTTTTCGCCAGCTCCGGCAGCGGGTCCAGCGTCGGCGAAAATTTCAGCAGCCCCTGGGTGATCTTGGTGCCGCAGACCAGGGTCGGCGTCTGGTTGTTGACGCCGATCTGCAGGATCGGCGGCTCGGGGTTCAGGATGACGTTCAGCGTGCCGCCGCGTTTCGGCTGCACCCCCTGGGCCAGAGCCTCGCTGGCCGAGAGCAGCAGGGGCGCCGTGCCCATGGCCCCGAGCAGATGGCGACGTGAGATGGTCATCCGAGCCTCTCCAACGCTGATGCGTGGGCCGAGGCTAGGATGAAACCGGCCGGGACAGGAAGCGCCGCGTCGTCAGAGGCTCATCAGGCTGGCATTGCCGCCGGCGGCCGCGGTGTTGGTGCTGGTCGAGCGCTCGGTCATCAGCAGCTCGGCCGGGTAGAGGCCGGTCGGCCCCGGCACCAGCAGCGGCCGGATCGGGCCGGGGATCTTGGCCAGTTCGGCGTTCAACGATTGCAACGCGGCGGTCGGACCTTCGAACAGCACGGCATCGCTGGGGGAGCCCGGCGCCGCCAGCAGCGCGGCGACGCCGGGCGGCAGCGGTCGCGGCGGGGCGGCGTCGGGGGCGTAGCGGTTGCCGGTGGCAAGGCACGCCGCCAGCTGGACCCAGAAGCCCGTGGCGCTGGCGCTGACGCCGCGCACGGTGCCGCGCGGGGCCAGGCTGTATTCGTTGAGCTCCCCCACCGGCCCGTCCAGTGTCATGCGCAGCCCAGGGCGGGCGAGGGCGGCCTGGGCAGCGGCCTGGCGGCCGGCCTCGGGGTCGGCCAGGCGCAGCCAGTCCAGCAGGATGGCGACGGCCGGCTGTGGCGGCGTCGGCGGCAGCGGCGGCTGCGCCGGGTGGGACGCCATCAGCCGGCGCAGATAGAGCGGCCCGCCCGCCTTCGGCCCGGTGCCCGACAGCCCATGCCCGCCGAAGGGCTGCACGCCCACCACGGCGCCGATCAGGTTGCGGTTGACATAGACATTCCCCGCGCCCGAGGCGGCGGTGAGCGCCGCAATGCTGTGATCGATGCGTGAGTGGACGCCGAAGGTCAGGCCATAGCCGGTGGCATTGATGGCGTGCATCAGCGCCGCCTCCTCGCCGCGGCGGTAGCGCAGCACATGCAGGACGGGGCCGAATACTTCCCGTTGTAGATCATCGATCGACGTGATCTCGATGATGGTCGGCGGGACGAAATGGCCCTTCGCGCAGGCCTCCGGCAGCGCGACCTGATGCACGGCGCGGCCCTTGGCGCGCATGGCGGCGATATGGTCCTCGATGCCCTGCGCGGCCTCGGCGGTGATGACCGGGCCGATATCGACCGACAGCCGGTCGGGGCGGCCGAGGCTGAGCTCGGCCATGGCGCCGCGCAGCATCGTCAGCACGCGCGCGGCCGCATCCTCCTGCAGGCAGAGCAGCCGCAGCGCCGAGCAGCGCTGCCCGGCGCTGTCGAAGGCCGAGGCGATGACGTCGCCCACCACCTGCTCGGCCAGCGCCGAGGAATCGACCACCAGCGCATTCTGCCCGCCGGTCTCGGCGACCAGCGGCACCGGGGCGCCGTCGGTGTTCAGGCGTTTCGAGAGTTCGCCCTGGATCAGGCGCGCGACCTCGGTGGAGCCGGTGAACATCACGCCCTGGACGCGCGCATCGGCGACCAGCGTCGCGCCGACCGCGCCCTGGCCGGGCAGCAGCTGCAGCGCGGCGCGGGGGATGCCGGCCTCGTGGAAAATCTCCGTCGCCGCCGCGGCGATGAGGGGAACTTCCTCGGCCGGCTTGGCCAGCACCGGATTGCCTGCCGCCAGCGCCGCGGCGACCTGGCCGGTGAAGATGGCCAGCGGGAAATTCCAGGGCGAGATGCAGGCAATGGGGCCGAGCGGGCGATGCTCGTCGGTGAAGCTCTTCGCCTGGGATGCGTAGTAGCGCAGGAAATCGATGGCCTCGCGCACCTCGCCGATGGCGTTGGGCAGCGACTTGCCGGCTTCCCGCACGATCGGGCCGAGCAGGGCCGGCAGCCGCGCCTGCATCAGATCGGCGGCGCGGTCGAGCAACGCCGCGCGCTCGGCCGGCGCGACCGCGGCCCAGCCAGGGGCGAAGCGGGCGGCGGCGGCCAGCGCTGCCTCCACCGAGGCCGCGCCGGATTCCACCGCCTCGCCGACGATGTCGTCCTGGTCAGCGGGGTTCGTCACGGTGATCGGCGCGGCGTCTTCGGCGACGGCATCGGCCAGCATCGGCGCGGCCGTGTAGCGGGCGGGGGCGGCGGCCAGGGTTGCGGCCAGCGCCGCCAGCCGGTTCTCATCCACCAGGTCCAGCCCGGCGGAATTCGCCCGCGCCGCGCCGAACAGCGCGACGGGGGCGGCGATGGCGTCATGCGGACGGCCGACCGGGGTCAGCGAAGCGGCCTCGGCCACCGGATCGGCGGTCAGGGCGGATACCGGCACCTCGGGGTCGTTGATGCGGTTGACAAAGGAGGAGTTGGCGCCGTTCTCCAGCAGCCGTCGCACCAGATAGGCCAGCAGCGTCTCATGCGTGCCGACGGGGGCGTAGATGCGGCAGGGGCGGTCCAGCTTGCCGGGGCCGACGACCTCTTCATAGAGCGGCTCGCCCATGCCGTGCAGGCATTGGAACTCGTATTGGCCGGGCTTCCAGGTTGCGGGATCGGCCATCTGCACGATCGCCGCGAGCGTCCGCGCATTGTGGGTGGCGAATTGCGGAAAGACCGCGTCGGGCGCGGCCAGAAGCCGGCGCGCGCAGGCGAGGTAGGAAACGTCGGTGTGGATCTTCCGCGTAAAGACGGGAAAACTTTCCAGCCCATCGAGCTGGGCGCGCTTGATCTCGCTGTCCCAATAGGCGCCCTTGACCAGCCGCACCATCATCCGCCGGCCGGTGCGCCGCGCCAGGTCGATGACGAAGTCCACCACATAGGGCGCGCGGCGCTGATAGGCCTGGATGACGAAGCCGACGCCATCCCAGCCGGCCAGGCGCGGATCGGCGGCCAGCGCCTCCAGCAGGTCGAGGGAGAGCTCGAGCCGGTCGGCCTCCTCGGCGTCGATGTTCAGCCCGATGTCGTAGCGGCGGGCCAGCATGGCCAGGCCCATGACGCGCGGCAGCAGCTCGGCCATGACGCGGGCCCGCTGCGCCCGGGCATAGCGCGGATGCAGCGCCGAGAGCTTGATCGAGATCCCCGGCCCCGCCTGGATGCCGCGCCCGGCCGAGGCCTGGCCGATAGCCTCGATCGCCGTCTCGTAATCCCTCAGATAGCGGGCGGCATCCTGCGCGGTGACGGCGGCCTCGCCCAGCATGTCGTAGGAATAGCGAAAGCCCTTCTGCTCCATGGCTTTCGCGCGGGTGAGGGCCTCGTCGATGGTCTGGCCGGTGACGAATTGCTGGCCCATCAGCCGCATCGCCATGTCGACGCCGCGGCGGATCACCGGCGCGCCGGCGCGGCCGATCAGCCGGGACAGCGCGGCGCCGAGGCCGGCCTCGGTGTCGGGCACCGCCAGCCGCCCGGTCACCACCAGCCCCCAGGTCGCCGCATTGACGAACAGCGACGAAGCCTGGCCGAGATGCGCGCCCCAGTCGCCGCCGCCGATCTTGTCGCGGATCAGCGCGTCGCGGGTGGCGCTGTCGGGGATGCGCAGCAGCGCCTCGGCCAGGCACATCAGCGCGACGCCCTCCTGGCTGGACAGCGAAAACTCCTGCACCAGGGCCTCGACGCCGCGGCCGGGGGGCTTCTGGCGCAGCGCGGTGACCAGCGTCCCGGCCAGCGCCGTCGCGGCTTCGTCCTGCGCCGGGGGCAGGCGGGCGGCCTCCAGCAGGGGGGGCAGGCAGTCGGTCTCAGCGCGGCGGAAGGCCGCGGTGATGGCGGCGCGCCGCGGCGTCTGCGGCAGGAGCTCGGCGGCCAGCGGGGCGAAGGGGGCGGTGTCGCGCATGGCGCGGAGATCCTCGGCAAACGATGCGGCAGCCTAGCCAGGGCGACGATGGATCAGTATCGGTTGATTTAGGTGTCCCGCCGGATAAAACACGGTGAACAAGCCATGATGCAGGGAAAGATGCAGGATATTGACCGGATCGACCGCAGCATCCTGGACATCCTGCAGCGCGACGGCCGCATCACCAACCAGGAGCTGGCCGAGCGCATCGGCCTGTCCCCCACCGCCACCAGCGAGCGGATGCGCCGCCTGCTGCGCGAGGGTTTTGTCACTGGCTTCGGCGCGCGGCTGGACCCGCAGCGGCTGGGCTTCGGGCTGCTGGTCTTCGTCGAGGTCCTGCTGGACAAGACCACCCCCGACATCTTCCAGCGCTTCGCCGACGCGGTGATCCGCGCGCCGGAGGTGCTGGAATGCCACATGGTCGCCGGCGGCTTCGACTATCTGGTGAAGACGCGGCTGCGCGACATGGCCGCCTACCGCGCCTTTCTCGGCGACGTGCTGCTGGCCCTGCCGGGGGTGAAGGAGACGCGGACCTATGCGGTGATGGAAGAGGTCAAGAATGACGGCCCGCTGCCGTTGAAGTGACGCGTTGTTCCTGGCAGGCGCGCCAGACGCGCTCCGGCGTCAGCGGCATGTCGAGATGGGCGAGGCCCAGCGCGTCGGCCACCGCGCCGACCACGGTCTGCGGCGCGCCGATGCAGCCGGCCTGGCCGGCGCCCTTGGCGCCCAGCGGGTTGCGGGCGGTGGGGTGCTCGTTGAACAGCACCTCCAGCCAGGGCAGGTCGGCGGCGCGCGGCAGGCAATAATCGTTCAGCGAGGCGCTGAGCAGCTGGCCGCTCTCGGCGTCGTAGCGGATGGCTTCCAGCAAGGCCTGGCCGATGCCCTGGGCCAGCCCGCCCTGCACCTGCCCCGCCGTCAGCAGCGGATTGACCATGGTGCCGTAGTCATCGACGGCCAGGTAGCTCTGCAGGAAGACCTCGCCGGTTTCGGGGTCGACCTCGGCCTCGGCCAGGTGGCAGCCATTGGGGAAGACGATCTGGTCGTTCGGGTTGTGCGCGTCGCTGTCCAACGCCGCCGCCCCGCCCTCCTCGATGATTTTTGTCAGCTCGACCGTGGCGCCATCCGGCGAGGTGAAACGGGCGTCGGCGAAGGTCAGCGCGGCTTCCTCGGCCTGCAGCAGCGTCGCCGCCACCGCGCGGGCCTTCCCCAGAAAGACGTCGAGGGCGAGCACCAGCGCCGTCCCGGCCAGCGGCAGGCTGCGCGCCCCGCCATGCCCGCCGCCGCGCGGCAGCAGGTCGCTGTCGGCCTGCAGCAGCTCGAAAGAATCCTCGGGCAGGCCGAGGCGGCTGGCGGCGATCTGGGCGAAGCTGGTGGCCAGCCCTTGGCCGTTGGACTGGGTGCCGGTCAGCAATCCGATGCGTCCCTCGGCCAGGATGCGGATGGCGCCTTCCTCAGTCGGCTGGCCGCGCGAGGTCTCCAGGAAGCAGGCCAGCCCCAGCCCGCGCAGCCGCCCCTTCGCCGCGGATTCCGCCTGGCGCGCGGCGAAGCCGGCATGGTCGGCGGCGGCCAGCGCGGTGGCCAGGTTTTCGTGGAAGCGCGCCGTGTCCATCGGGATGCCCAGCGCGCTGACATGCGGGAAGCGGGTGATGAAGTTGCGCGCCCGCAACTCCGCGCGGTCGAGGCCGAGCTGCAGCGCCGCGACATCGATCAGCCGCTCGATGATGTAATTGGCCTCGGGCTTGCCGGCGCCACGATAGGCATCGATGGGGGTGGTGTTGGTCAGCGCCCCGCGCGCGGCGAAGGAGACGGCCGGGATGGCATAGACCCCGCCCATGGCCGCGGTCGGCGCCGTGGTATGCGCCCCTGGCCCCAGGGAAGAAACATAGGCGCCGAGCCCGCCGACGAGCTCGACCTCGAGGGCCAGGAACGTTCCTGCAGCATCCAGCGCCAGCCGCGCGGTGCTGACATTGTCGCGGCCATGCGCGGCGCTGGAGAAATCCTCCATGCGCTGGGCCAGCCAGCGCAGCGGCCGCCCGAATTTTTGGGCCGCCCAGAGCAGCGCCACATATTCGGGGTGCAGCACGTTCTTCATGCCGAAGCCGCCGCCGACATCGGGGCAGGTGACCTGGATGCGCGCGGCCTGCAGCCCCAGGCAATGCGCCAGGTCGCGGCGCAGCCCGTGCACGTCCTGGCCGCTGACCACCAGGTGCAGCCGGTCCGACGCCGTGTCGTGCCGCGCCAGCACGCCGCGGTTCTCCAGAGGCGCGGCGGTGACCCGGTTGTTGACCAGGGTCAGGCTGACCTGATGCGCGGCGGCGGCGAAGGCCGCGGCGACCCGCTCCGGCTCGCCGCGGCGGAAATGAAAGGCCTGGTTGCCGGGAATCTCCGGGAAGAGCAGCGGCGCGCCGGGGGCCAGCGCGGCGGCGGTGTCGGTCACGGAGGGCAGGGTGTCGTAGTCGATGGCCACCAGCTCCGCCGCGTCGCGGGCCACCGACAGGGATTCGGCCAGGACCAGGGCGACGGGCTCGCCGACATGGCGGACGCGGTCCACCGCCAAAGCCGGGCGCGGCGGCACCACCAGGCCGGTGACGATCTCGGGCGACATGGCGCAGGGCAGCGGCTGCACGCCCGCCGCCGCGAGCTGGGCGCCGGTGATGACGGCAACGACGCCGGGCAGGGCCAGGGCCTCCGTGGCGTCGATCGCCCCCAGCACGGCATGGGCATGTGGCGAGCGGATGAAGACCGCCTGCAGCGCGTCGGGGGCGGGCAGGTCTTCCAGGTAGCGGCCCTCGCCGCGGAGGAAGCGCTGGTCCTCCTGCCGGCGGCGCGAGCGCGGGTCGCGGAACAGCGTGGCGGCGGCGTCGGTGCGGGCAGGGGTCATGCCGCCATTTTTTACCAGTTTGGCGCCGGGCGGAAGGCGCCGTGCTGCAGCCAGGGCGCGGCGGTGCTGACCTCGAGCGCCGCCGCCAGGGCGACATCGGCGCCGAAGCCGCGGCCGATCAGCTCCTGGCCGGAGACGCAGTCTTCCAGCAGCCGGCCGATCGCCGGGGCCGCCGCCTGGAAGCCGTCGCGGGCGAGCTCCGCCTCCGGCGACAACGGGTCGTCCAGCTGGGACAGGATGGCGCCGGCGCCGAGCCAGTCTTCCACCGCCGGGCGCAGGCTGCCATCGGGCCAGCGCTCGCCGGCCGGCACCAGGCCGATGGCGCCGCCGCCGGCCAGCTGACGCGCCGCGTGGGCGATGGCGGCGGCATTGCGCAGGCAGCCGGCCAGCAGCGGCGTGGCGCCCGCCGCCAGCGACAGCCGCGCGCCATTGGGCGAGGGCAGCAGCAGGGAAGACCCCTCGGGCAGGCTGGCCAGGCTGGCGGGCGACAGGCTCCACTGCCCGCCGCCGGCGCGGCGCGGCCGGGCCAGCAGGGCGCCCAGTTCCTTGGCGCGTTCGGCGGCGGCGACCTCGTCGCCATGCGGGTGCGGATAGACGGTGACACCGCGCGCCAGCGCCACGTCCAGCGCGGTGCCGAAGGACAGCACATCGACCACGATGAGGACGGCGACTTCGTCGCGCAGCGCCTCGAGCCCCGCCAGGCCCCATTCCAGCCGGATCATCCTGATCCTCCCTGTCTTTCGGGTTTTCCCTCGTAAAACCGGGACAAAAAAAAGGCGGTGCCGAAGCACCGCCGAGTTTAGGGAGGAAACGTCCAAGAAAGAACGATCGAGGCAGTGCCGTCGACCGCTGCAATGCAATATAGGGAAGAGTTTACGCTCACGCAAGTGTGAGGGTGCGACGCAGCAAGATGGCTGGGTTGCGGGTGACGCAAGGCTCAATGGCCAAGTTTTGGCTTTGTTTTCAGATACTTGAGCGGGGCTGTTCACGCCGTCGCAACGGCCTGGGCGGGCCACAAGGGCCGCCGGTCTTCCTTCAAGTTATAGTGAAGGAATCTGCGGCAGGCCCTTGTTCTTGAACGATCAGGCTCAGTCGGCCACTTCCGCCGTGCCCTCGGCCAATCCCTGGCGCCAATAGGCGGCGGCGCGGAAGGCGCCGCGCGGCAGGCCCAGCGCCTGGCCGAAATGCTCGCGCAGCGTGCGGGCCGTCGCCGCCTCGCAGGCGGCCCAGGCCGAGGCGGTGCCGGGCACCGCATGCTGCGCCGGCCATTGCACCGCCTGCACCGCCGCGAAAAGTTTTCTTCCATACGCCGCGCCGTCCCGCGGCAGCCAGGTCACCGGCATGCCGGGGGGATGCGCCAGCGGCTGGCGCTCGGCGTCATCGGCCACCTCGATCAGCACCTGGCCGCGCGCCTCGGCCGGCATGGCCTCCAGCGCGCGGGCGATGGCGGGCAGCGCCGTCTCGTCGCCGGCGACCAGGGTCCAGCCCTGCAGCGGGATATGCCCGCCGCCCGGGCCGGCGACGCCCAGCCAGTCGCCGGGACGCGCCCGCATCGCGAAGCGCGAGCCGGGGCTGCCGTCGCCATGCACCACGAAGTCGATGTCGAGCTCGTTGCGGGCCAGGTCGACGCGCCGCAGCGTGTAGGTCCGCCGCGTCAGGGCACAGTCCGAGAAATCCGGCTGGCCGCTGGCGGTCAGGGTCGGCCAGCGTGGCTCGGGGGCCTCGCCGCTGCCGGTGCCCTCCTCGGGCAGCAGCAGCTTCACATGCATCATCTCGGCGTCGAAGCGCTCCAGCCCGATGCCGGTCACGGTGACGCGCCGCATATGGGGCGTCACCTCGACGACGCGGGCGACGCGGGCGCTGCGGAAGTTGTGCGGGCGGCTGCCGGGGCCGCTCTCGCCGGCGCCGCGCCAGACGATGCCGAGCTTCTCCTCTGGCGCGAAGGCCTCCAGATGGCCGGCGACGGTGGATTTGGCATCGGCCAGGCGGTCGGGCTCGGCCGCCTCGATGCGCAGCGCGATGGCGCCGGGCTCAAGCTTCAGGAAGGCGGTGCCGCCGGGGAAGTCGATGCGGGTGTCGTCGACCGGGCCCAGGATGGTCAGGCCGTGGCTGGCCATGTGCTCGCGGAAGGTCGCGATCAGCGCATCGGGGCGGCGGGCGCTGGCGCGCGCCTCGGTGATCAGGCTGGCCATCTTTCTGTCCTCAGAGCCCGCCGGCCGGAAGATCCGCCCAATGGGCGCCCTGCATCGGGATGGCGAGGAAGCGCTCGTTCAGCTGCGCCATGGTGGCGGCAGGGTCGAGGTCGCCGCAGCGGTCCGGATGGCACCAGCGGGCCAGCGCCTGCAGCATGATCAGATGCGCCGGCGTGTCGTTGAAGCCGTGCCAGATGGCATGCGCGCGCCCGGCCTTCACCGCCGGCAGCACGTCGAGCTTGCTGCGGCGGATGACGCCGGCCAGCGCCTCGGCCGCGGCCTCCGGCGCGATGCCCGGGCCGAGCGGGATGCCGCCGCGCGTGCCATAGGGGCCGCC
The DNA here is from genome assembly GCF_902706185.1 of Roseomonas sp. 18066. Classification (GTDB taxonomy): domain Bacteria; phylum Pseudomonadota; class Alphaproteobacteria; order Acetobacterales; family Acetobacteraceae; genus Pseudoroseomonas. The sequence continues at coordinate 12,509 of NZ_CACSJM010000131.1, forward strand.
CGTCGCGACATAGAGCCAGGGATCGGTCGCGATCACCTGTTCCAGCGAGACATCGCCGGTGTTGGTCGGCAGCAGGTCGGCACCGATGTTATGGCCGCCGGCGAAGCTGATCATGGTGCTGTAGGCGCCGCGCCCGGGCGAGCTGCAGCAGGGCGTGCCGCCGGCATGGGCATGGACGAAGACGCGCGGCCGCTGGGTCACGCCCTGCAGCCGCTCGGCGATCAGCTGCCGCCCGCCGCCGTAGAATTCCTCGAATTTCCGCGCTTCCGCCTCGCGCCCCATCACCTGGCCGAGGATCGCCATGCTGCGCTGGGTATTGGCCATCGGGTCGACGAAGAAGTCGATCACCACGACCGGGATGCCCATCGCCGTCAGCCGGTCCGGCAGGTCGCCGCCATAGGGGCCGAGGGAGGCGAGGCTCGCGATCACCAGCTCCGGCGCGCCGGCCAGCAGCGCCTCGATCGACAGCCCGCCGCTGCGGCCGCGGGCGATCACCGGCACCGCCTCGGCGGCGGGGAAGCGGTTGCGCACGGCGGCATAGTCGGGCGGGTTCATGGTGCGCAGGTCGTCGCCCCAGCCGGTGACGAGGGAAACCGGCTCCGGGTGGATCAGCCCCATGGCCAGGACGTGGCGCGCCTGGGTCAGCGCGATGCGCGTCGCCGGCTTCGCCAGCCGCACCTTGCGGCCCATGATGTCGGTGATCTCGATCGGGCCCGCCGCCCGGGCCAGGCGGGGCATGGCCAGGGGGGAGGCCAGCGTTGTGGCCATCAGGCCGGCGATCAGCGAACGACGATGCATGCGGCACTCCTGCGCGGGACCCTGCCACGCGATATCGGCCGCCGCCCTGCATCATGCAAGGCGGCGGCGGGCTTGCTTACCAGCGCACCCGCAGCGAGCCCAGCACCATCCGGCCATTGCCGAAGTAGCAGGCGGTCACGGTCGAGCAGCTGGCGACGTATTCCTTGTCGGCGATGTTGCTGGCATTGACCGCCAGCTCCAGCCCGCGGGCGCTCTCGAAGCGCTCGCCGAAGTCGTAGCGGACGGCGGCGTCGAACAGCGTCGCCGCATCGACCTTGAAGGTGTTGGTGTCGTTGCCGTAGGTCTCGCCGACATAGCGGACGCCGCCGCCGACCGACAGCCCGCGCAGCGCGCCGTCGCGGAAGCGGTAATTGGCCCAGCCGCTGGCCAGGTGGCGCGGCACCTGGGGCACGTCGCTGCCGCGCACGGCGGCGGTGTTGGACTGGGTGATCTCGGCATGGGTGTAGGCATAGGCGCCGATCAGGTCGAGGCTGTCGGTCAGGCTGGCCCGCGCCTCCAGCTCGATGCCGCGCGAGCGGATCTCGCCCTGGGCGATGCTGTAGGTGGTGTAGACCGGGTCGAGGGTCAGCACGTTCTGCTGGGTGATCTGGAAGGCGGCCAGCTGGACGAAGCTGTTCATGCCCGGCGGCTGGTACTTGATGCCGACCTCATACTGCTCGCCGGTCGTCGGCTCGAAGGTGCCGGCGCCACGCTGCGGCGCCTGGGTGCCGGTGTTCGGCAGGAAGGAGGTCGAGTAGCTGGCATAGGGCGCCAACCCGTTGTCGAACAGGTAGAGCGCGCCGGCGCGCCAGGTCACCTTGTCGTCGTTCTGCGAGGAGATGACGTTGTCGGCGCCGCTGGCCAGGTGCGAGGTGGTGCCGAGGCTGGCGCGGTCGTAGCGCAGGCCGAGGTTGAAGCGCCAGCGGCCCAGCGCGATCTGATCCTGCGCGTAGAAGCCGACCTGGTCCAGGTTCTGGTTGGTCAGCCCGGCCGGCGTGGTCTGGATCGCCGGGATGTTCTGCCAATAGACGGGGGCGAAGATGTCGAGCGTCGGCGCGGTGCCGAGGCCCTGCCGCGCGCGCGCCGAGGTGCGCTGCCAGTCGACGCCGAACAGCGCGGTGTGGCGCAGCGCGCCGGTGGTGAAGCTGGCCTGGGCCTGGTTGTCCAGCGCATAGGCATTGGCGTGGTCGGAGACGAAGGTGGCGCCGCGCGTCCCCGTCCGGCCATCGGCGCCGATCGCGCGGATCGACAGCACATTCACCTCGGCATCGACATGGCTGTAGCGGAAGTTCTGCCGCAGGGTCCAGGTGTCGTTCAGCCGGTGCTCCAGCTGGTAGCCGATGGCGGCCTGCTCGCGCTGGTACTTGTCATAGGCGGGGTCGCCGCCGAAGAAGCCGCGCGGCAGGCTGCCGTTGCGGTTGTAGAGAACGGTGCCGCTGGCGGGGACGAAGTTGTAGAAGCCGCCCTTCGGATCGTTCTGGTAGGAGGCCAGCACGGTGATGCTGGTGTTGTCGTCCGGCCGCCAGGTCAGCGCCGGCGCGATGGCGATGCGTTCCTCGGTCGCGAAGTCGTATTGCGTGTCGGCCTTCCGCGCCATGCCGGTCAGGCGATAGCTGACGGTGCCATCCGCGGTCACCGGGCCGCCGAAATCGAACAGCGTCTGCATCAGCCCGTTGGTGCCCGTCTCCAGCCGCACCTCATGGGTCGGCGTCGAGGTCGGGCGGCGGCTGACCAGGTTCACCAGGCCCCCGGCGCCGGTCTGGCCATAGAGCACGCTGGCCGGGCCGCGCAGCACCTCGATCCGCTCCATCAGCCAGGGATCGGTGTTGGGCACGCCGAAATACAACCCACGGCCCTGGCGCAGCCCGTCCTGGAAATTGACGAAGGCGGCCGCGGTGCCCTGGCCGCCGAAGCCGCGCACGAAGACGCTGTCATAGCGGGCCGAGGGGCGGACCTCGCCGAGCACGCCGGCGGTGTAGCGCAGCGCCTGGCTGACGCTGAGCGCGCCCTGGTCGTCGATCTGGTCGCGGGTGACGACGCCCACCGATTGCGGCGCCTCGATCAGCGGCGTGTCGGTCTTCGACCCCGTCGTCGTCACCGGCGCCACATAGCCCGGCGTGTGCTCCCAGGCGCGCCAGGCGGTGGCCTGGACATCGACATCCGGCAGCACGGTGGCCGGCGCCTGCGCCCGGGCCCCGCCCGGCATTCCCAGCACCATCGCCGCGGCCGAGGCCAGGAGGAGGGAACGCAAGGGCATCGAGCGCAGCATGGCGGGATCCGTTCGTGATTCTTAATCGGTGGCTTGTTCTTTCACGACTGCGACTTAGTCGCAACAACGCTTTGTTGCTTTTCGACCGCGCTGTGGCGGAAACGCCACATCGGGCTACGATAGCGCCTTCTAACAGAACGGTTTTCGTATCAGGCCTGCAGCGCCCGCAGCCGCGCGGCGGTCACCGCATCGGCCGGATAGAAGGCCTCGATGGCCAGCTCCGACAGGCTGACCTCCAGCGGCGTGCCGAAGACCGTGGTGGTGGAGATCAGCGACAGCCGCCCGGCCGTGCTGTCCAGCAGCAGCGGCACGGCGATGCCAGGGGTCACGGCGTGATCGGCCTCCGGGAACGGCCCGCCCAGCCGCGCCAGCTCCTGCGCGAGGACAGAAAGCTGCGCATCGCCGCTGGCCGCCGCCTGCCGCCGCAGCCGCGCCAGGATATGCGCCCGCCATTCCGCCAGGTTGCCGATCCGCGGCGCCAGCCCGCCCGGATGCAGGCTCAGCCGCAGCACATTGACCGGCGGCCGCAGCAGGGAAAGCTCCGCGACGCCGGCCAGCAACGGCGCCACCGCTTCATTGGCCGCCACCATCTGCCAGTGCCGGTCCACGGCCAGCGCCGGGTTCGGCCCCTGCGCCGACAGGATCGCCTGCAGCACAGCGGCCACCGCCGGGTCGCTGGCCAGCCGCTCGGCGAAGCGCGGCGCGAAGCCGGCGGCCAGCAGCAGCGCGTTGCAGTCGCGCAGCGGCACCTCCAGCTGCCCGGCCAGCCGCAGCACCATCTCGCGGCTGGGCGAGACCCGGCCGCTTTCGACGCAGCTGAGATGCCGTTGCGACACCCCGGCCTCCAGCGACAGCGCCAGCTGGCTGAGCCGCCGCCGCTGCCGCCAGGCGCGCAGCTGGAGGCCGACGGGGGAGGCGGGGGAGAGGG
>NZ_CACSJM010000132.1 GCF_902706185.1 Roseomonas sp. 18066
CCCCCCGCCTGCTGGCCGCCGGCAGCCTGACGGTGGCGATGGGCGACCTGCTCGCGGCCTTCGCCGCCGCCGGCGGCGGCGCGGTCGAGGCGGTGCACGGCCCCGCCGGCCTGCTGCGGCAGCGCATCGAGCAGGGCGAGGCGGCCGATCTCTTCGCCTCGGCCAGCCTGGAGCATGCCCGCATCCTGGCGCGCGCCGGGCGGTCCGGGCCGCCGGTCATCTTCGCCCGCAACAGCCTCTGCGCCCTGGTCCGCGCCGGCCTCGCGGTCAGCCCCGACAGCCTGCTGCAGCGGATGCTGGAGCCTGCGATCCGCCTGGGCACCTCGACCCCCGGCGCCGATCCCTCCGGCGACTATGCGGGGCAGGTTTTCGCCCGCGCCGGGCGGCTGCAGCCCGGCGCGGGCGACGTGCTGGCGGCCAAGGCGCTGCCGCTGGTCGGCGGCCGCGACAGCGCGCCGGCGCCGCCCGGCCGCCATGCCGTCGGCTGGCAGCTGGCGCAGGGCCATGCCGATATCTTCCTCGGCTACCGGACCTCGGCGGCGGCGGTGCAGCGCGACTGCCCGGGCGTCCAGGTGGTGGCGCTGCCCGCGGCGCTGGCGGTCGGCGCCGACTACGCCCTGGCCCTGCTCTCGGCGCATCCGGCCGCCGCCCGGCTGGCTTTCTTCCTGCTGTCGCCGGAGGGCCAGGCGATCCTGGCCCGGCACGGCTTCGTCACCGTGACCGAGGCGCTCGGCGCCCTATGATGCGCGCCCATCCCAGGAGACCCCGCCCATGAAGCTGTCCGCCCGCAACGTGCTGTCCGGCACCGTCAGCGCCGTCACCAAGGGCCAGACCACGGCGCATGTGAAGATCACCCTGCCCGGCGGGTCGGTGATCACCGCCTCGATCACCAACGAGGCGGTCGACGCGCTGGAGCTGAAGGTCGGCGACGAGGCCTCGGCCATCGTCAAGGCCTCCGACGTCATCATCGGCAAGGCCTGATGCGCCCCGCCCCCGGCCGCCGCGCGCTGCTGGGGGCGCTGACCGCGCTGCCGGTCGCCGCGGCGCGTGCCCAGACGAGCCACGCCCAGACGACCCGCCCGCTGCGCGACGCCGCCGGCCGCGCGGTCACGCTGCCCGCGCTGGTGACCAAGGTGGTCGCCGCCGGCCCGCCCGCCGCCCTGCCGATCTGGAGCATCGCCCCCGACCTGCTGGCCGGCTGGGTCCGCGCCCCGCGCGGGGCGGAGCTCGGCTTCCTGCCGCCCGAGGCCGCCGCCCTGGGCGAGACCGGGCGCCTGACCGGCCGTGCCGGCGACACCGCCAGCGTCGAGGCGGTGGTGGCCAGCGGCGCGCAGATGATCCTCGACTACGGCCTGGTCACCCGGCCCTATGTCGAGCTCGCCGACCGGCTGCAGGCGCAGACCCGGCTGCCGGTGCTGCTGCTGGACGGCACGCTGTCCGGCATTCCCGCCACCTTCCGGCTGCTGGGCGAGATCCTCGGCCGCCAGGCCGCCGCCGCGCCGCGTGCCGAGGCGGCGGAGCGCCTGCTGGAAGAAGCGCGGGACGGCGCCGCCACGCTCGCCGCGCGCGGCCGGCCGCGGGTCTATTACGCCCGCGGGCCGCAGGGGCTGGAGACCGGGCTGCGCGGCTCGATCAACACCGAGATCATCGAGTTCTGCGGCGCCGAGAATGTCGCCGCGGCGCAGCTCGGCAGCGGCGGGCTGGCGCCGGTCTCGGCCGAGCAGGTCGTCGCCTGGGACCCCGACTGGATCGTCACGCCGGAGGCCGGGCTCGCCGCCGCCATGCCCGGCCATCCGGTCTGGGGCAGCCTGCGGGCGGTGAAGGCCGGTCGCGTCGCCCTGGCGCCGGTGCTGCCCTATGGCTGGGTGGACAGCCCGCCCTCGGTCAACCGGCTGCTGGGCCTGGCCTGGCTGCCGGTGCTGCTCGGCCTGCGCCCGCCGGAGAAGCTGGCGCCGCGCATCGCCGACCTGTCCGCGCTGCTCTACCACCGCCGGCCGGATGCGGCGCAGATGGCCGCCCTGCTGCGCGGCGCGCTGCCGTAAGGCCCCTGGCGCGAGCCGCCCAGCGTTCTATACAGACGGATACAACGCCCAGGGATGCTGGCCCATGCTGCACCGCCGTCTGTTGCTCCGCGCCGGGCTGGCGCTGCCCGCCCTGGCCGCCGCCGCCCCGGGCCGCGCCCAGCCGGTGATGCGCGAGGTCACCGACCAGAATGGCCGCACCATCCGCCTCCCGCGGCAGGTCACCCGCATCGTCGTGCTGCAGCACCACAGCATGGATGTGCTGGCCCAGCTTGGCGCCACCGGCCAGGTGGTCGGCGTGCTGCGCGACTGGCGGCAGCAGCTCGGCCCCGGCTTCGCCCGCCTGGCGCCCGGCTATGACAAGCTGCCGACGCCGGGCAGCCTGACCAGCGCCAATGTCGAGGCGCTGCTGGCGCTGGCCCCGGAGCTGGTGATCCTGACGCATTACGCGCCGCCGCAGATGGTGCAGGCGATCGAGGCGGCGGGCATGCCGGTGGCGCAGCTGGCCTTCTTCAGCGGCCCGCCCAGCGAGCGCGGCAAGCTGAACCCGGTGCTGGCCGACGAGAAGACCGCCTATACCGACGGGCTGGTCGAGGCGATCCGGCTGCTCGGCGAGATCACCGGCCGCCAGGCCCGCGCCGGGGAACTGGCCGCCGCGGCGCTGGCCGGCCGCCGCCTGGTGGAATCGCGCGTCGCCACCCTGGCCGAGGCGGCGCGGACGCCGATGTACATGGCCAATCCCGAGCTCGCGACCTATGGCCGCGGCAAGTACACCGGCGTGGTGATGGAGCTGGCCGGCGGGCGCAACGTGGCGCGCGCGCTGCAGGGCTTCGGCAAGGTCACCATGGAGCAGGTGCTGGACTGGAACCCGGCCGTGGTGATCGTGCAGGACCGCTACGCCGCGGTCGCCGCGCAGATCCGCCAGGACCCGGCCTGGGCGCCGATCCGCGCGGTGGCCGAGGGCCGCGTCCTGGTCACCCCGGAATACGTCAAGCCCTGGGGCCATCCGGCGCCGGAAAGCCTGGCGCTGGGCGAGGCCTGGATGGCCCGGGCGCTGCACCCCGCGCTGTTCGCCGATCTCGACCTGGCGGCGCGGGCGCAGGATTTCTACCAGCGCTTCTACGGCGTCGCCTATGACGGCGCCTAGGTCGCGGCCGCTGCTGTGGCTCGGCGCGCTGGCGCTGCTGGCGGTGCTGCTGTCGCTCGGCCTCGGCCGCTTCAGCCTGCCGCCGGCCACCGTGCTGCGCATCCTGCTGGCGCCGCTGCTGCCGATCGAGCCCGACTGGCCGCGCACCGCCGAGATCGCCCTGCTGCAGGTGCGGCTGCCGCGGATCGGCGTCGCCCTGCTGGTCGGCGCCTCGCTGGCGATCGGCGGCGCCACCTACCAGGGCGTCTTCCGCAACCCGCTGGTCAGCCCCTTCGTGCTGGGCGTCTCGGCCGGGGCGGGCTTCGGCGCGGCGCTGGCGATCCTGCTGGACGGGGGGGCGCTGGCGATCCAGGCCTCGGCCTTCGGCTTCGCGGTGCTGGCGACGCTGGCGACGACGGCGCTGGGCCGGGCCTGCCGCGGCAACCGCACCCTGGTGCTGGTGCTGTCCGGCATCATCGTCGCCTCGGTCTTCACCGCGCTGCTCGGCCTGCTGAAATACAGCGCCGATCCGGAGAACAAGCTGCCGGTGATCGAATACTGGCTGCTCGGCTCGCTCTCCGGCGTGCGCGCGCCGGTGTTCTGGGGGCTGCTGGCGCTCAACGCGCCGCTGCTGGCCTTGCTGCTGGCGCTGCGCTGGCGGCTCAACCTGCTGGCCATGGGCGACGAGGCCGCCCGGGCGCTGGGCGTGCGGCTGGGGCTGGAGCGCGCGCTGCAGCTCGGCCTGGCGACCGCGCTGGCGTCGAGCGCCGTCGCCGTCTGCGGGCTGGTCGGCTGGGTCGGGCTGGTGGTGCCGCATCTCGGCCGGCTGCTGGTCGGCGCCGACCATGACCGGCTGCTGCCCGCCACCCTGCTGATCGGCGGCAGTTTTCTTCTGTTGGCCGACACGCTGGCGCGCAGCCTCTCGGCGGCGGAGATCCCGCTCGGCATCGTCACCTCGCTGCTGGGCGCGCCGGTCTTCGCCGCCCTGCTGCTGCGCGGCGAGAAGTCCTGGACATGAGCGTGGCGCCGCTGGAGGCGCGCGGCCTCGGCTTCCGCCATCCCGGCGCGGCGCGGCCGGTCTTCGCCGGGCTGCAGCTGGCGCTGCGCCCGGGGCGGCCGCTGACCATCCTGGGGCCGAACGGCGTCGGCAAGTCGACGCTGCTGCGCTGCCTGGCCGGTCTCGCCAAGCCCGGCGAAGGCGCGGTGCTGCTGGGCGGGACGCCGGTCGCCGCGCTGGACGACGCCGCGCGCGCCCGCCGCTTGGCCTTCATGGCGCAGAGCGAGGCCGAGGCCTTCGCCTTCACCGCCGGCGAGATCGTGCTGACCGGCCGCGCCGCGCATCTCGGCCTGTTCCAGCGCCCGGGCGCCGCCGACCGGGCGCGGGCGGCGGCGGCGCTGCGGCGCCTCGGCATCGCGCATCTGGCGCCACGGCCGATGACGGCGCTGAGCGGCGGCGAGCAGCAGATGGTGCGCCTCGCCCGCGCCCTGGCCCAGGCGGCGCCGGTGCTGCTGCTGGACGAGCCCACCGCGCATCTGGACCTGGCCAACCAGCGCCAGGTGCTGGACGTGGTCCGCGCCCTGGCCGCCGAGGGGCTGGCGGTGGCGATGAGCAGCCACGACCCCAGCCATGCCCTGGCCTGCGGCGGCGAGGTTCTGCTGCTGGGCCGCGACGGCGCCGTCGCCGGCCCGGTCGGGGAGGTCATCCGTCCCGACCTGCTGCGACGCGCCTATGGCCTGCCGATCGAGATCCTGCGCAGCGGCTTCGGCCAGGCGGTGGCGGTGCCGGATTTCGGCGCGCCCGCCGGGCCGCCCCGCGCGCCCATCGGAGGAGACGCCGCATGCACACCGCCTTCGAGCTGAAGCCCGATCTCTTCGACATCGCCATCGATGGCCGTCCGGCGGAATGGCGCGACCTGCTGCCGGGCTGGCACAGCCATGACCGCTTCGGCATCGTGGTGACCGGGCCCCTGGGCGCGCTCGGCGCCAATCTGCTGATCCAGATCGCCATCCTGGCTTACTACGACAGCGATCCTGGGCGCCGCGGCAAGCCGGCGCGCTATCCGGACATCTACCTGTTCCATGTCGGCGGCCGCTTCGGCGATGTCAGCGCCTATGACTTCTGGCCGCCGCGCAAGGAGGTCTTCCTGCCCGATGAGCCGGCGGCGGTGCTGGAGGCGCTGAACGACCACGGCATCAGCCGGCTGGCGGTGCCGGATGGCGCGCCGGCCGTCGCCGACTTCGCCTTCAAGGAGCCGGCCTCGGCGCTGGAGCGCATCGCCAGCGCCTTCGCCTACCACCCCGCCGGGGCGGCGCGCGACGCCGATGTGGTGCTGCGCGGGCGGGACCCGATCCTGCTGCGCTATGCCGAGCGGGTGCTGTACCCCGAGGCCGGGCTGGCCCGCGCCCGCGCCATGCCCACCGCCGACGACCGGGCGCGGATGCGCGACCGGCTGCGCTGGATCGCGCAGATCGGGGCCCGCCGCGACGAGGTCGCTGTCGCCGACAGGGATCGCGCCGCCGCCCGGCTGCGGGCGGCGACCGTCGACGGCCTGCCGGTGGAGCGGCTGCGCCGCATCCCGGTCGCGGCGGCGCTCGACCTGCTGGTGGCGCGGGCGGAATAGCCCGCCAGACCTCGGACCTCGGCCCCTGGCCGGCGCGGTCAGTCCCCGGCGGGCGGCAGCGCGCGCTGCCGCGCCAGTCCCTGCAGCGCGGCCAGGAAGGCGGCGCCGCCGGCCGCGCGCAGCGCCACGAAAGGCTTGCCCTGGCGGCGGCACAGCCGCTTGACCGTCAGCGCCGCGTCATGGCTGACGCAATCGACCGGGAACAGCGCCGCATCGACCCGGCCGAGCAGCCCGGCGAGCTGCGCCTCCGCCTGCTCGACGCCGCCATCATGCAGCAGCAGCGTGGCGCCGGCGGCCTGGGCGGCGCGGCGCAGATGCGCGGCCTGGCCGGGGCGGCCGCCGACATAGAGCAGCGCCATGCCGCCGAGATCGAGCCGCACCGGCCGCGGCGCGCCGCCGGCCTCCTCGGCCGGCGCCAGGCTGGCATCGAGGGCGGCGAGCTCGGCCTGCAGCGTGGCCTCGCGCGTCGCCGCCTCGGCGGCCTCGCGCCGGGCGGCGGCCAGACGCGCCAGCGCCTGGTCCAGCCGCTGCTGCAGCGCGCCGCGCTGGCGCGCCTCGCGCTCGAGGCGGCGGCGCAGCTCCTCGGCCACCGCCCCGGCGGCGGAGGCGGCGGGGGAGGCGGCCTCGGCGCGCTGCAGCAGGTGGCCGCGCAGCTGCTCGATGGTGGCGTCGCGCGCGGTGACGGCCTGGTGCATCGCCGATTGCTGCCGCGCCAGCCGGTCCAGCAGCGCCGCGCGCTCGGCCTCCAGCGCGGCCAGCCGGCGGATATCGGCGCGGTTGGCGGCGCCGACCAGGTGCGACAGCATGTGGACCTGCGCGAAGGCCTCGGCCTGCAGCGCCGCCCCCGCATCGGCATGGGTCAGCAGCGCCCAGTAGGGGCCGGGAATGTCGCCCTCGGCCGCCGCCTGGGCCCAGAGCGCGCGCAGGGCGGCCTCGCTGCGCGCCTTGTCGAAGCGGCGCAGCGCGGCGGCATGCGCGGCGTCCAGCGCCTTGTCCAGCAGCCGGGCGGCCGGGCCCTGCGCCGCGGCCAGGCCGACGGCCAGGCTGTGCAGCGCATGGTCGCTTTCCGCCGCCGCGCCGCGGCCGAGCTTGGCCAGCACCTTGCGCAGCCCCTCGGTGGTCAGGCAGGTGCCGATGACCGAGCAGTGGTAGGGGGCGGCGAGCTCCCACAGCCGGCGCCGCCGATGCGCGAAAAGATAGGCGTCCTGCGGCCGGATCGGCAGCGGCGCGGGCGTCGTCGCGGGCAGCGGCGCGGGCATCATCGCGCTGGCCGTCGCGCGCAGCGGCGGCCTGGGCTGGGCGCGTCCGGGGGGGTGTCCGCAGCATCCGCTTGCCATGCCCATCGTCATATACAGTTGGGAATAACGAGGCAAGCCGCCCCAGGCTTTTGCCGGCCGGGGTGGTGGCCGGCCTGGCGGGGCGGCTATGCTCGACGCCTCGCCGGGGCCGCGCTGGGCCGGCCCTGGCCGTCGGCAAGGGTCCTCTGCGGCATGCTTCCCGAGCATCAGCTCCCTGGGCAACAGCTCCCCGGGCATCGGCTTCCCGGGCACTCGATCCCTTCGGGCCGCGCCCGGCTGGCGGCATGGGCCGATGGCCACGGCTGCCCCGTCGTCTTCCTGCACGCCAATGTCTGCGACAGCCGCATGTGGCAGGCGCCCTGGGCGGCGGTGCAGGCGGTCGGCCGCGCCATCGCCTATGACCGGCGCGGCTTCGGCCACAGCCAGGCGCAGGCCGAGGATTACTCCGGCGTGGCCGATCTGATGGCGGTGATCGCGGCGCTGGCCGGCGACGCGCCCGCCATCCTGGTCGGCTGCTCGCAGGGGGGCAGGATCGCCATCGAGGCGGCGCTGCGCCATCCCGCCGCCATCCGCGGCCTGGTGCTGATCGCGCCCAGCGGTGGCGGCGGCACGGCGGAGCCCGCGCACCCGCCGGCCATCGCCAGCCTGCTGGCGCGGCAGCAGGCGGCCCTGGCGGCGGGCGAGCTGGAGCAGGTGAACGCCATCAAGGCGCGGCTCTGGCTGGATGGCCCGCTGGCGCCGGAGGGGCGGGTGCAGGGGCCGGTGCGGCAGCTGTTCCTGGCGATGAACGGCCTGGCGCTGCGCGCGCCGCCGGTCGGCGCCAACACCGATGCCGGCTTCGGCCTCGAGCGCCTGGGCGAGCTCCGCCTGCCCTGCCTGGTGATGGCCGGCGCGCTCGACTTCCCGCATATCCAGGATCGCTGCCGGCGGATCGCGGCGGCGATCCCGGGCGCCTCCACCGGCCTTCTGGCCGGCGTCGCGCATCTGCCGAGCCTGGAGCGGCCGGCGGTGGTCACGCCGCCGCTGCTCGCCTTCCTGCGCCGCCTGTCCGGTTGCTTGTCCGGCCGCCAGGCCTCGCCGGGGTGACGGCGCTCAGCCGTGGCGCGGCGAGGCCAGGTCGAACAGCCCGGTCCGCTCCAGCGCCAGCGGCCGCAGGTCGGTCACCGGCCGGGCCAGCAGCCCGGCCACCTGCCGGCGCGCCGCCGCCGCCGCGCGCTGCACCGGCCCGGCGCCGGCGGGCAGGGCCGCGGCCGCCAGCGGGCCGGCGCCATCCCAGACCAGCGTCTCGCTCCAGCGTTCCCGCCGCGGCTGGCCGCGCCAGCGGAAGCCGCAGGGGCCGCGCCGGCGCTGGAAGTCGCTGGCCAGGGCCAGGCCGCCCGGCCGGGCCGAGAGGGTGGCGCGCAGCACCGCCTCGCTCTCGCAGGTGCCGGCTTCCTGCAGCGCCAGGTTCTCGATGCCGATGACGCGCAGCTGGCCTTCCCGGTCGATGCCGATCAGCACGCCCAGCCGCTGGGAGATGCCGGTGCCGCCGACGCCATCCATCTCGGCCATCACCACCTGCCGGTCGCCCAGCGGCAGCACCGTCAGCCGGGTGTCGCCGCCGTAGCGCGAGGGCAGCAGCACCAGGCCGGGGGCGGCGCCGCTGCGCTGGACATGGATGCGCACCAGCCGCTCGGGGTCGTCCTGCGGCTGGCTGCGCAGCTGCATCGGCGGCGCATCCGGCAGCAGGCGGGCCATGACCGGGGTTCCGGCCGGCGCCGCCGCCGCCCCCGCCGCCCGGGCCAGGCCGGGCAGCAGCAGCAGGCCGGCCAGCGCCAGCCGGCGCGGGGTCATCACCGCCATCCGGCAGGGGGCCATCACCGCCGCACCGCCGGGGCCGGCAGGCGGCCCTGCTCGGCGCGCGGGATGGTCTCGCCCTCGACGCAGGCGATGCCCAGCGGGCGCCGCGGATCGGCCCGCCAGGTGACGTCGTAGGTGCCGCGCAGCCCGCGCCAGCCGGTGGCGCCGGGCGCGCCGGCGACCATCGGCACGCCGTCCTCGGCATAGGTCTCGCAGACCAGGGCCCAGCCGCCGGCGCGCGGCGACAGGATCCGCACCATGCAGCCGGCGCTGCCGCAATAGGCGAGGAGATTGGCGTAGAGGAACAGCTCGGGCCGGCCGTCGCCATTGAGGTCGGCGCGCAGCATCGCCAGGTCGCGCGCCGGGACGAAGCGCTGGCGCCGGGCATCCCGGGCCAGCGCCGCGTCCTGGCGCAGCAGCCCGTCCCAGGCCTGCCGCGCCGCGCGGTCGGCCGGCACGAAGGCGAGCAGCCGTGCCTCCGCCCGCAGCGGCGCCGCCGGCAGGAGGGCCGCCACCAGCAGCGCCGGGGCCAGGAGGGCAAGCCGGCCGAGCCGGCCCGCGGGCATCACCATGCAGTTCTCTCCCGCCCGTGGCGTGCCATGCGATCGCGCGATCCGGCAAGGCGCCGGACCATGCCGCCGCCGTCCGCCCGGGGACGGGATGCGCCGGCGGCAGGCTGCCGCGGCAGGATTTCACGCGACCTGCGGCCGCGTCAACGCCCGCCGGCAGCGTCGTGCCGGGCGCCGGGGCAGCTGGCGGGGCAGCTGACGTGGCGGCTGGCGGGGCGGGCGAGGCCCAGCCGGTCGCGCAGCGTGGCGCCCTCATAGGCGGTCCGGTACAGGCCGCGGCGCTGCAGCTCGGGCACCACCTGGTCGACCACCGCGGCGAGGCCGGAGGGCGACCAGGCCGGCAGGATGTTGAAGCCGTCCGCCGCCCCCGTCTCGAACCATTCCTGCATCTCGTCGGCGACATCCATCGCCGTGCCGATGACCTGGCGGTGCCCGTTGCCGGCGGCGATCGCCAGGTAGAGCCCGCGGATGCTCAGGCCCTGGCGCTGCGCCATGTCGTACATCGTCTGGCCGCGGCTCTGCCGCCATTCCGGCAGCAGCGGCACCGGCCCGTCGACCGGATAGGCGCTGAGATCGCCCATCGAGAAGGCCAGCTGCGACAGGCCGACCACCGGATCGACCAGCGCCTGCAGCGCCGCATGCCGGTCCTGCGCTTCCTGACGGCTGCTGCCGATGATCGCCATCAGGCCGGGCATGATCCGCAGCGCGTCGGGCGCGCGCCCGTGCTGCGCCATGCGGCCCTTCACCGAGGCGTAGTAGGCGCGCGCCTCGGCGATGTCGGGGGCGGCGACATAGATCACCTCCGCCGTGCGCGCCGCCAGGTCGCGCCCCTGGTCCGAGGCGCCGGCCTGCACGATCACCGGATGGCCCTGCGGCGGGCGCGCCACGTTCAGCGGGCCGCGCACCCGGAAATGCCGGTCGCGATGGTCCAGCACATGCAGCTTCGCCGGGTCGTAGTTGAGGCCGCTGGCTTGGTCGCGCAGGAAGGCGTCGTCGTCCCAGCTGTCCCACAGCCCCTGCACCACCGCGACGAACTCGGCGGCGCGGCCATAGCGCTCGGCCTTGTCCGGCATCCGCTCGGCGCCGAAATTCTGCGCCTCCATGTCGGTATGCGAGGTGACCACGTTCCAGCCGGCCCGCCCGCCGCTGATATGGTCGAGCGAGGCGAATTTCCGCGCCACGTGATAGGGCTCGTTCCAGGTGGTCGAGGCGGTGGCGACCAGGCCGATATGCCGCGTCACCATGGCCAGGGCCGAGAGCAGCGTCAGCGGCTCGAACTGCACGTTGTTGGCCTGGCGCGGCAGCGCGCCGGCCGGCTCGTCATAGCTGCGGACGCCGACGCCATCGGCCAGGAACAGCATGTCGAACAGCCCGCGCTCGGCGAGGCCGGCCATGGCGACATAGTGGCGCAGGTCCATGTTGCCGCCCGGCGGCGTCTCCGGATGGCGCCAGGCCGCCGGGTGGTAGCCGAGGCCCGCCATCGAGACCCCCAGCCTGATCTGCCGCCGCGCTCCATCCGCCATGCCGCCCGCTCCCTGCCTGCCCAGGACCGCAGTCTGCGCCGCGGACCGGCCGCGCCAAACCGCCTGGCCCGGGCCGGAAGCCGGGAAAAAGCGGCTTGCCGGCGCGGGATGGCTATCCTGGCGGCAAAGCCTGTCCAGGAAAGATGCAGCGCGGCCGGGCAGGGCCCGCCCGCCCGGCCGCGCTGCATTCTCCGAAACTTCGGCGACAATCAAACGGGAGGATCAATTACCTGTATTTTTCACCGCCAGGGGGTCACGGTGATGCAGCCCTGGCTGTCCTCCTGCAGCCGCCGTGCCTCGACTTCTGAAGGACCGGCGGATCATCATGAAGCGTCCCCACGACCTGAGCCAGGCTGTCCTGATGCATGACGTCGCGGTGGCGCTCGTCGAAGCGATCGAGGGGCTGATCCTGCAGTCGCGCCTGCCGCTGGGCGCCTCCAGCCGGCTGCTGGACAATGCGCTGCTCGGCCTGCCGCACGAGACCCAGGTGATGATCCGCTTCGAGGCGCATCGCCTCTGGGGCCGGGTCGAGCCGGCCGGCCCCTGACATCCTGCGCGACGATCCGCGCCGACGCCTGTCGCAATTCTTCCAGCCCTGCGCGACAAGGATGCGGAACGCCGGCTCAGCCGCCGATGGCGGGCGGGGCCGGCGGCGGTCCGCGCGCCGGGTCGGGCGATTGCTGCCATTCGCAATTCGCCTCGCGCCAGTCCAGGCAGTTCAGCAGATAGTCGGCGCCGCCCAGCCAGGCGCAGAGCGGCTCGTTGGCGAAGGAGATCTCGCCGACCACCTGCTGGTCGAGACGCAGCTTGTCGCAGAAGGCGAGGACGGCGGAGGCCACGATGCCGTCGCGGCAGCCCTCCTGGTCGTCGCCGGGATGCTGCAGCGTCGCGATGCAGCTGAGCGCCGCCGCCGGCAGGCCCCAGATGATCGTCTCGCGGATCGGCGCGTCGGGCTTGCGGCCGCGGAAACGGGCCTGGCGCTCGGCGCTGGTCAGCGCCATGCCAGGCTCCGCGGGTAGGCTCGTCCGGCACGCCAAGGACAGGGCTGCACAGCCTGGTCTCCTCATGGGGGGCCGCGCCCAGGGGGGGCGCGGCGATGGTCAACGCCATCGCCAGCCGGAAGTTTTTTGCGCTGTCTTAAAATATGAGAAAAAATCGCCGATCACGGAGGCCGGTCAATAATGACCGGTGCCGGCAGCCTGGGCGGCCTCCGGCCCGGGATGGCCTCCGGGGATGAACCCCGGATGACCGCGGGACGGTCCGGATGGCGGGGGCCGGTGCTACCGGCCGGGCGTTCGCGGCGGCCGGGCCAGGTGGCGCGTCCAGGCCGCGGCCCTGGAAATGGCCCCGACGCTTTGCGTCGCGGCGGCCGTCACGCGCGGGGGCCTTCGGCCGCCTGGTCGTGCTCGGATTTCCACATCAGCAGGAGGCCCAGCATCCCGGCCATGAAGGCCGCCGTCACCGGCAGGCGCAGCAGCACGAGCAGCAGGCTGATCCCGGCGATGGCGGCGGCGCAGATCCAGGTGCGTGCCGCCAGCAAGGCCCAGAGCGGATTGAAGAGAGCCCAGACGGGAGCCATGAAGCCAAACATCGGCGCGGCCTCCAGGCAGCGGCATTGCTGCTGCTGCCATAAGGCGCGCACCGCCGGGCAATTACTGCAAAATTCGTGCGGGCCCGGCGTCAGGCCGCGTCGAGCATCGCCGCCCGCGCCGCCAGCCGGTCGCGGAGGGCCGCCGGCAGCTGGCGCGGCGACCTGACCCGGGGCGCCGCCAGCTCGCCGGTCGCGGCCGCCGCCTCGCCATACAGCGCGACATAGTCGGCGTGGTTGTCGAAGCGGCTGCGCGCGGCATTGTCGACGAAGGTCTCGGCCGCCGCGCCCTCGGCCAGCACCAGCGCATGGCCGGCGAGCTCGATGTGGAAATAGGTGAAGCGCTCGGGCGGCCGGGCCAGCTGGCGGATGCTGCTGCCATTGACCAGCGCGCCGGCCTGCACCAGCACGCCGTCCAGCAGCAGCGCATGGGCCGGCGACAGGTAAAGGTCGCGCCGCGGCAGCGCCTCGCCCAGCGCGCCGGCGCCGATGCGGATGGGGAAGCTGCCGGCGCGGTCGGCGAAGCGGCTGGCGACGGTCCGCTGGCCCAGCCAGCGCACCGGCAGGGCGCGGCCCTCGGCGTCGAGCACGGCATCGCCGATGGCCAGGCTCTCGACCGGGCGCTCGCCGGCGGGGGTGGCGATCAGCGTGCCTTCGAGGAAGCACAGCACGTAGGAATCGCCGTCGTCCGGCGCCACCGTCCCGTTGCCATAGGCGGTGTCGCTGAACCAGTAGTCGCCGAGCGGGAAGGAATTCGAGCCGGAGACCAGCGTGGCGACGAAGCCGTCGCCGCTGGCATGCTTGAACTCGAAGACGAAGCTGGAGCCCGAGCGCTCCATCGTCACCTCGTCGCCGGGCGACAGGGTGGCATCGACGCTCTCGGCGACGATGCTGGTGGCCGAGCCGACGACGACGCCGGCGCCGTCGAGCTGGTAGAGCGAGAGGAAGCTGTGGGTGGCCATGTTCTTCGCCTGGCTTCTGTAAATTTCACCTCCAGCGTAACGATGAAAACCCGCCGCGCAAGGCCGGGCGCCCCGCTGCGGCAAATGTGATGGCGGCCGGCCAGGGTCGCGGCGGCGGCGGGCGCCGCCGCGGCCCGGGCGGTCAGGCCCGGCTTTTCGCCTTGGCGCGGGGCGCCGGGGTGGCGGCCTCGTCCGCGGCTTCCCCCGCCGGCTCGGCGTCGGAGAAGGGCAGGGCGTCGGCCAGCTTGCTCAGCAGCGCGTCGGTGCGCTTCTCCTCCTCCAGCGTCTCGCCCAGCAGCCGCGCGGCCTCGGCCATGCCGAGCTTGCCGGCCCAGCTCTTCAGCAGGCCATAGCGGGCGATCTCGTAATGCTCGACCGCCTGGGCGCAGCCGACCAGCACATGGTCGGCCGCCTCGCTGCCGCCGAACTCCTCGAGGTCCTCCTCCATCTCCGCGGTGATCCCCTGCATCGCCTCGCAGGTCTTGGCCCGGGCCGGCTTGCCGAGCAGCTCGAACACCTGGACCAGGCGCTCGACATGGTTGGCGCTTTCCTCGGCATGGGTGGCGAAGGCCTGCTTCAGCTCGGGGGCCTCCGCCGCCTTGGCCGCCTTCTTCAGCGCCCGGACCGATTGCTTCTCGGCGTAGTAGACGTCCTTGAGGGTCTCGTGGAACGCGTCGCGCAGGGTCTTCTCGGCCATGATCAGGGTTCTCTCCCGCCGCGGCCTGGATGGCGGCGACAGCAGCAGAACGCCGCAGCGGCGTATTCGGCGCGCCCGCCGCCGGCCCGGAATTCCAGCCGGGGAAAATAATTTATCCGACTTTCTCTGGCTTCATCGTGGCCGGTCAGGAATTTACCTGGATATTGAAAGAAATAATGCGCATCCTCTCGCGGAGAGCCAAAAATTCAATCCGCGGAGTTGGGCCGGACATCTGGAATATTATTTTGCATCGCTGCAACCGGTTATTTGACGGGCGGTTGTATGATTTGTGTCGACGGGCATGTCCAAGGTCAAGTCATGGATATGGTCTGGCGGCGCATCAACATGCCAGCTCTCATCTCACCCGGATGATCGAGCACGGCCTCAGGAATACCGCCGATGCAAAACCATCCTCTCGACGCGCCCCCTCAGGGCCTCGCCACCGCGGTCGTGCCTGAAGGGGCGCCGTCGCTGCGCGCGCGCATCTCCTGGGGGGCGGTGATCGGCGGTGCCGTCGTCGCCCTGGCCATCGGCCTGATGCTGCATGCCCTCGGCGCCGGCATCGGCGCCACCACGGTCGATGCGGTGCAGGGCGGCACGCCCTCGGCGCGCAGCCTGGGCTTCGGCGCCGCCATCTGGATGGCGGTGTCCAACCTGATCGCCCTGGCCGCCGGCGGCTATGCCGCGGCCCGGCTGTCGGGCACCGCCGACAACACCGACGGCACGCTGCATGGCCTGGCGGTCTGGGCCACCGCTTTCCTCATCTCGGCGGTGCTGCTGGGCAACCTGGTCACCGGCATCGCCTCGACCGTCACCAGCGGCGCGGCCAGCATGATCGGCGGCGCGGCGCAGGGCGTCGGCTCGCTGACCGCGGCGGCCGGGCAGCAGGTCGCCAACCGCACCGATGCCGGCGGGCTGCAGGCCATGACCCAGCAGGTGACGCAGCGCATGCAGGCCGCGCTGGAGGGCGACAACGCCGCCCCCGCCGCGATGACCGCCGACCAGCGCAAGGCGGAGATGGGCCAGCTGGCCGCGCGCCGGCTGAGCGACGGCCCGTTGTCGCAGCTTGATCGCGAGCGCCTCAACCAGCTGGTCGCCGCCGAATACGGCATCTCGCCGCAGGACGCGCAGCAGCGCGTGCAGCGCGCCGAGCAGCAGGCGACCGAGGCGCTGCAGCGCGCCGAGGCCACCGCGCGCCGCGCGGCCGATGCCACGGCGAAGGGCGCGGCGACGGCCGGCTACGCGGTGTTCGCCATCATGCTGCTGGGGGCCATCGCCGCCGTGCTCGGCGCGCGCAAGGGCACCCGCGACCTGCTGGGCCTGCGGACCACGCGGCTTGGCTGACATCCCGCGGGCGGCCGGCCCGGCCGCCGGGGCTGTCGAGCAGGTTATCGCGCTGGCGGAGGAACGGCTGATCCTGCGCAAGCGGCAGGTCGAGGGCGACGGGATCCGCGTCGCCCTGCGGACCGAGACGGTCGAGGAGCTGCTGCGCGAGACGCTGCGCGGCCACAGCGTGTCGGTCGAGCATGTCGCCATCGGCCGGGAAGTGCCGGCGATGCCGGAGATCCGCCGCGAGGGCGACGTGCTGATCGTCCCCGTGGTCGAGGAGATCCTGGTCGTCGAGAAGCGCCTCCTGCTGAAGGAGGAGATCCGGCTTCGCTTCGCCACCATCGAGACAGCCTTCGAGAGCCGGGCGTCACGCCGCCGGCAGCGCGCCCTGGTGCAGCGCTGGCCGGCGGCGGGCGATGCCGGCCCCCCGCCACCGGCGCCGCCCGGGGCCGCGCCGGCCCAGACATTCGCGGCGCCGCCGATGGCCGCTGCCGCCCACAGGAACACCGCCATGACCCGCACGATCACCGCCATGTTCAAGGACCGCCTGACCGCCGATGCCGCGGTGGAGCAACTGGTGCAGCAGCTGGGCATCGACCCGGACGCCGTCTCGGTCCATGCCCGGGGCGACAGCCTGTCGGGCACGGCCGATCCGGAGACGGCCCCCTTGGCGGCCCCCGGGGCGGCCGAGGCCGATGGCAGCTTCTGGCATTCGCTGAAGCAGCTGTTCATGCCCGAGGATGACCGCCAGGCCTATTCGGAAGGCATCCGCCGCGGCGGCATCCTGGTCTCGGCCGAGGTGCCGGACGACGCCGCCGAGGCGGCGATGACCATCCTCGAGGAGCATGACGCGCTCGACATGGAGGAGGAGGAGGCGGCCTGGCGCAGCAGCGGCTGGCCGGGTCCCGCC
>NZ_CACSJM010000133.1 GCF_902706185.1 Roseomonas sp. 18066
CGGCGGCGCCGGCGGCAGGGGCGCGGATGGCGGGTCGGCCGGGTTCAACCGAAAAGAAAGGCGGAACAGAAGGTCGGTGCCGTGCAGCCAGGCGATGCCGGCCTCGATGTTCTCGCTGGCCCAGTGCAGGCCGAGATTGACCCGGCTGTCGGCCTCGCCGCGGAGATTGGCGCGGCGGGCGGGGTAGCCGCCGCGCTCGTCGCGCAGGGCATCGGCGCTCCATTCGATCTTGGCGCGGAAGCCGTCGACCTCGCCCCAGGGGGTGGGCAACGCCGGGATCGAATATTCGACGCCGAAAAACGGGGAGACGTCTTCGCCACGGAACAGGCCGGTCTGCAGGCTGCCGCCGCGGCCGACATCGCGCGGGCGGGTGCGGAAACGGCTGTCGCCGAGCGCCAGCGGGCTGGTCCATTCGCCCCCGGTGCCGAGGCGCCCCCAGCCCAGGCCGGCGGTCACGTCGAAGCCGTGCCAGCGCTTGGAGGCCACGATGTATTCGCCGGCATAGAGGCCGGTTCCGATGAAATCCTGCAGCCCGATGGCGATGGCGGGCCAGGTCTCGGTTTCTTCCACCAGGCGCAGCTTCAGGTCGAAGGCGCGGTCGGTGGTCATGCCACGGCCCGTGGTGCCGTCCAGGCGCTCGGTCAGGCGGAAGGTGGTCTCGAGGAAGGGCAGCGCCTGGAAGTTGAGGAACCAGAAGCGGCGCTGGTGGCGGAGCGCGCCGCCGAGCTCCAGCGTGCCGTCCTCGCGGAAGCGGGCGTTGCGCATCTCCAGCAGGCCGGCGCCGCCGAAATCGCTGCCGCTGGCCGGGATTTCCTCCGACCGCGCGGGCGTCGCCGCCAGCAGGGCGGCCATGGCCCACCCCAGCTTCCATCCCCCCCGCGGCATGATCCCCCCGGATCGATCATCACCACCGTGCAACGATGCTGACATGGGGCGAAAACAACCGCCAGGACAAAGCTCGGGCTCGCGGATGGACAATCGGGCGCGGCGGCCTTTGAATGCCGCGCCATGACCTTCTCCCTGATCGGCCGTTGCGCGCGCACCGGCCAGTTCGGCGCCGTGGCCACCACCTCGGGGCTGTCCATCGGCTCCCGCGTTCCTTTCCTGGCACCCAAGGTGGGCGGGGTGCTGACGCAGCACCGCACCGATCCGCGCCTGGGCCCGCGCGGGGTGGAGCTGCTGCGCAGCGGCTGCAGCGCGCAGGAGACGATCGCGGCGCTGGAGGCCAGCACGCCGTATCACGGCTATCGCCAGCTGGCCGCCATCGACGCCGCCGGGCGCACCGCGCATTTCCATGGCGCCCGGGTGAAGCCGGCGCATAACGACGCGCATGGGGCGGATTGCGTGGCCATCGGCAATATCCTGGTCAGCGACCAGATCCCTGCCGCGATGGTCGCCGCCTTCGTCGCCGAGCCGGAGCGGCCTTTGGGCGACCGCCTGATCGCCGCGCTGAAGGCGGGCGAGGATGCCGGGGGCGAGGGTCGGCCCCTGGTCTCCGCCGTGCTGCTGATCGTGCACGAGGAGAGTTTTCCCTATGCCGATCTGCGGATCGACAATGACGTTGACCCGATTGGGGCTTTGTCGCGGCTGTGGGATTTGTATTCGCCCAATCTGGATGAATACGTGTTGCGGGCCGTCGACCCCGACAATGCCCGCGGTGGCTAACTAACGGCGGGGTCCGGGGGGATACTATCCCCCCGGCGGGGGCTTGGGGGCGGCGCCCCCGAGCTTCACCGTGTCAGCGCACCGGTGATGCCCATCGCCCTTTGGGCGAAGGCGCGCTTGAGTTTCGGCATCCGGTCCACCGCCGCCATCCCCAGCCGCCGCGCCAGCCGCAGTGGCGGGAAGCGGTTGCCGAAGAGCTTTTCCAGCGCGTGGGTGGCGCCCATCATCACCAGGGCATCGGGCCGCCTTGCCGCCTGATACTGCGCCAGCAGCTCCGGCGAGCCCGGGTCCGCGGCCGTGCCCAGCAGCAGCTCGGCCAGCGCCGAGACATCCCGGAAGCCCAGGTTGAGCCCCTGCCCCGCGATCGGGTGGATGCCATGGGCGGCGTCGCCGATCAGCGCCAGGCGCGTGTCGGTGTAGCGCAGCGCGTGCATGGCCGAGAGCGGGTAGGACCAGCGGCGGCCGATCGGGGTGACCTTGCCCAGGTGGTCGCCCATGCGGCGCTGGATTTCCTTGCCGTAGTCCTCGTCGGAGAGGGCCAGCATGCGCTCGGCGATGCCGCGCTTCTCCGACCAGACGATGGCGGAGGCGTTGGGGTGCTCGGGCGTCGGCGCCAGGGGCAGCTGGGCGAAGGGGCCGTGCGGCAGGAAATGCTCCAGCGCCATCTGCTCATGCGGCAGCTCATGGGCCACCGCGCCGACCAGGCCGAGCTGGCCATAGTCATGGGTTGCGATGCCGATACCGGCCTGCTCGCGCAAGCGGCTGCGGCGGCCCTCGGCGGCGACGACCAGGCGGGCGCGGATCAGCTCGCCGGTGGAGAGGCGGATCTCGGCGCCCCCGGCCGTGCGGGTGACCTCGGCTTTCGCGGGGGCGCGGACGATCAGGTGGGCCAATGACCGCATCCGGGCGTTCAGCGCCATCCGCAGGGCGCGCGCCTCCACCATCCAGCCGAAGGCCTCGGTGCCAGATTCGGCGGCATCGAAATGCAGGCGCAGCGCGCTCGCCGCCTCGCCGGGCGCGCCGTCGGTGCAGCGGATGCGGGTGATCGGCCCGGGCGCCCAGGGCAGCAGGTCCCAGACGCCGGCCGCATCCAGCAGCCGCCGGCTGGACAGCGCGATGGCATAGGCGCGGCCGTCGAATTCCGGCAGCTCCATCGGCGGCAGCCCAGCGTGATCCACCACCGCGGTGGGCAGGCCGGCGCTGGCCAGGCGGGCGGCGAGCGTCGCCCCCACCGGGCCGGCGCCGATGATGCAGACCGCCACCTCGGTGACAGTCCCGGGGGTGACGGGCGGGGTCTCGGCGCGTTCGGTCATGCCGCCATTGTGGCGCCTGGAAGCATCCGCCGAAAGGCCGCGCGGGCAATGGGCGGCACTGCCTTAAATTTGAGCATTCATTCGGTGCAAGCGGGTGCAACCACGGCCATCGGCCCCTGCGGCGGCTGTGTAACCGCCTGTGGCACGGCGCTCGCATCAGAAGCGGCAGCTACGCGGAATGAACTCGAGGGGACCGCAGCGCATGAAGCTGGTGATGGCCGTCATCAAGCCTTTCAAGCTGGACGAGGTGCGCGAGGCGCTCACCCCGCTCGGCGTGCAGGGGCTGACCGTGACCGAGGTGAAGGGTTTTGGCCGGCAGAAGGGCCAGACCGAAATCTATCGGGGCGCGGAATACCATGTGTCCTTCCTGCCCAAGCTGAAGATCGAGGTGGCGGTGCCCGCCGACCTGGTCGACGCCGTGGTGGAAGCGATCGCGAGCACCGCCCGCACGGGCAAGATCGGCGACGGGAAGATCTTCGTGCTGGACGTGGAGCGCGCGCTGCGCATCCGCACCGGCGAGACCGACAGCTCGGCGCTGTGACGCCGCTGCCCCACGCAGAAGACGCCAACCAGAAGACAATGGAACCGAGGAATATGCGAATCCTGGCGCGCGGCGCGGCTGCGCTGCTCCCCACCCTGCTGATGGCGGCGCCCGCCTTCGCGCAGGAGGAAGCGACGGTGAATGCGGGCGACACCGCCTGGATGCTGACCAGCACCGCCCTGGTGCTGATGATGACCATCCCGGGCCTGGCGCTGTTCTATGCGGGCATGGTCCGCAAGAAGAACGTGCTGGCCACGATGATGCAGTCGTTCTTCCTGGCCGCGCTGTGCAGCGTGGTCTGGATGGTCGCCGGCTACTCCCTGGCCTTCGGCGAGGGCGGCGCCTATATCGGCGACCTGTCGAAGCTGTTCCTCTCGGGCATCGCCGAGAACTGGGACAAGCCCTTCACGCTGGGCAGCGGCGACGGCGCGGTGGCCTTCACGGTGCCTGAGACGATCTTCGTCATGTTCCAGATGACGTTCGCGATCATCACCCCGGCGCTGGCCACCGGCGCGGTCGCCGACCGCATGAAGTTCAGCGCGCTGGCGCTGTTCACCGTGCTGTGGTCGCTGCTGATCTACAGCCCGATCGCGCATTGGGTCTGGCACCCGAATGGCTGGATCTTCGCCCTCGGCGCGCTCGACTTCGCCGGCGGCACGGTGGTGCATATCAACGCGGGCGTCGCCGGCCTGGTCGCCGCCCTGGTGCTGGGCAAGCGCACCGGCCTCGGCACCGAGAACATGTCGCCGTTCAACCTGGGCCTGGCCGTCATCGGCGCCTCGCTGCTGTGGGTGGGCTGGTTCGGCTTCAACGCCGGCTCCGCCGCCGCCGCCGGTGGCCGCGCGGGCATGGCCATGCTGGTGACGCAGATCGCCGCCGCCGGCGCCACGCTGGCCTGGGTCGCGGTCGAGTGGATGACCAAGGGCAAGCCCTCGGTCCTCGGCGCCATCTCCGGCGCGGTGGCCGGCCTGGTCGCCATCACGCCGGCCGCCGGCTTCGTGCTGCCGGTGCCGGCGCTGGTGATCGGCCTGGTCGCGGGCCTGGCCGGCTTCTGGGGCGCCACCGCCCTGAAGCACTGGTGCGGCTACGATGACAGCCTGGACGCCTTCGGCGTGCATGGCATCTGCGGCATCGTCGGCGCGCTGCTGACCGGCGTCTTCGCCTATGGCCCGCTGTCGGCGACGCCGGCGGCCCCGGAAGGCATCGTCGGCTCCTTCGACCAGTTCCTGCTGCAGCTCTACGCGGTGGTCGCGACCTTCGTGTTCACGGCGATCGGCAGCTGGATCCTGCTGAAGGTGGTGGACCTGATCGTCGGCTTGCGGGTGACGGAAGAGGAAGAGCGCGAAGGCCTGGACGTGTCGCTGCACGGCGAGCGCATCAGCTGATTTTCTGCCGGACCGCCGTGTCCATGTGACAACGGCACGTGGAACGGACCATCGACAGCGCGACCTTCCCGGTCGCGCTGTTTTTGCATGCGCGTCCCGCCGCGATGCCCGGACGACGCGGCCATCGAAGCGCTGGCCTGCCACGGGCCGGTGACCAGGAAAAAGAAGGGGGGCGAGGGGAATTCATTCGCCTCGCCTGCCGCCGGCTTTCCCGACCCTGAAACCGCCTGCCCCTCCGCAGGTTACCGCCTTGTAACAGGACGGGGACGGAACCGATGGCCGCCGAAGCACCCGCGCTGAAGCGCGCCGTGGGCTTGCCGCTGCTGCTGATGTACGGCCTGGGCAGCATGCTCGGCGCCGGCATCTACGGCCTGGTGGGCGAGGCCGCCAAGCTGATGGGCAGCGCCATCTGGCTGGCCTTCCTGGTCAGCATGGCCGCG
Source organism: Roseomonas sp. 18066 (assembly GCF_902706185.1). Classification (GTDB taxonomy): domain Bacteria; phylum Pseudomonadota; class Alphaproteobacteria; order Acetobacterales; family Acetobacteraceae; genus Pseudoroseomonas. The sequence continues at coordinate 5,345 of NZ_CACSJM010000133.1, forward strand.
GCCCTGCTGACCGGCCTGTCCTATGCGACCATCGCCAGCCGCTATCCGCGCGCCGGCGGCGCGGCCTATGTCACCCAGCGCGCCTATCGCAGCCCGGCGCTGGCCTATCTGGTCGGGCTGGCGGTGGCGTGTTCCGGCCTGACCTCGATCGCCACGCAGTCCAATGTGGTCGCGCGCAACCTGCAGGCGGCCTTCGGGCTGGAGGGCATTCCGCCGTCCCTGCTGGCGCTGGGCTTCCTGCTCATCCTGGCGGGGATCCTGCTGCGCGGGATCAAGGAATCGCTCTGGGCCAATGCGGTCTGCACCGTGGTGGAGGCGGCAGGCCTGCTGCTGGTGATCGCGGTGGGCATTCCCTATTGGGGCTCGGCCGACCTGTTCGCCTGGCCGGAGGGCAGCGGCGAGGCCACCGGCACGGCGCTTCTGGTGTTCCAGGGCGCGGTGCTGACCTTCTTCTCCTTCATCGGCTTCGAGGACACGCTGAACCTGGCCGAGGAGGTGAAGGACCCCGAGCGCACCATGCCGATGGGGTTGATCCTGGCGATGCTGATCGCCACCGGCATCTACATGGCGATCTGCATCACCGCCGTCTCGGTGATCCCCTGGCAGGAGCTGGCGGCCGCCCCCGCCCCGCTGGCCGCGGTGGTCGAGAAGGCGGCGCCCTGGTTCCCCAAGATCGGCTTCATCGCCATCACCATCTTCGCCGTCGCCAACACCGCGCTGGTCAACTACGTCATGGCGTCGCGGCTGCTCTACGGCATGGCCAAGCAGGGGCTGCTGCCGGCGCCGCTGGCCCGCATCCATGCCGGGCGGCAGGTGCCCTATGTGGCCATCCTGGCGCTGCTGGCGGTGGTGATGGGGCTGTCGCTGCTGGGCGATGTGGCGGCGCTGGCGGCGGCGACGGTGCTGCTGCTGCTGTTCGTCTTCGCCATCGTCAACGGCGCCCTGGTGCTGCTGATCCGCCGCCCGGGCGAGCCGCAGGGCCGCTTCGCCCTGCCCTGGATCGTGCCGGCCTTCGGCGCCGTGGTCTGCCTGGCGCTGATCGTGGTGCGGGTGGCCAGCGGCAACCTGACCGCGCCGCTGATCGCCCTCGGCCTGCTGGCGGGGATTGTCCTGCTGTATGTCGCCACGCGGAAGCGGGGCGACGACGCGATGGACCGCTTCGTCAAGAGCGATGCGCTGTCGTAGCATCATGGCGCCGGAACCGGGAGCGCGTGCTGCGAGGGTGGAAATTCAACAGCCGAGGCTCGCTTTGGGGTCACGAATGTGTGAAATTCCCACTGCTTCTGGCCGCGGTCCAGCCCCGCTAGTTCTGCGCACCCGGCGGAGCACGCAACTCGCCGGCGGCCGAGCGGACGGGACAGTACGGGCAGCATCGCCGCCGGGCATGGGCAAGCGGAACCGCTTGCCCGGCCCGCCAGGAGTGCTGCGGGGAGAATGGGACAGGATGACGGACGATCGTCCGCAGCATGCCGTTGCGGCACGCCAAGCGACAGCCGCGACCCGGCACGGCGATATCTTCTACATGGTCGAGGATGATCCGATCGGCAAATGCCTGACCCGCTACGGGGAATGGGCCGAGGCGGAGATCGGCCTGTTGTCGAGCTTCCTCGGCCTGGGCAGCACCGTCGTGGATATCGGCGCCAATGTCGGGACCCACAGCATCGCCTTCGCCCGGCGCGTGGGGCCGCATGGCCGCGTCCTCTCCTTCGAGCCGCAGCCCAAGCTGCATGACCTGCTGCGCCAGAGCCTGGCCGCCAACGGGCTGACCCAGGTCGAGCTGCAGCGCGCCGGCATCGGCGCCGAGGCCGGGGAGATGCGCCTGCCCGCCATCGACTACGGCGTGCCGGTGAATTCCGGCGGCGTGCGCCTGCTGCCGGCGGAGGCCGCGCCCGGGGGCGAGGTGGTTCCCATCCTGACGCTCGATTCGCTGGCCCTGCCGGCCTGCGCCCTGGTCAAGGCGGATGTCGAGGGGATGGAGGATGCCGTTCTCTTCGGCATGCGCGACACCATCGCGCGGCTGATGCCGATCATGTTCCTGGAATGCAACACCGTCGCCGCCGCGGCCGCCATCCTGCAGGCGCGCGACTGGTCCGGCTATCACCTGTTCCTGCTGCGGACCACGGTGTTCAACCCGGACAACTTCAACGGCAATGCCGACAATTTCCTCGGCTTCGCGGCCGAGACCGGGCTGCTCTGCCTGCCGCCGGCCGCGATGCCGCTGCTGCCGGCACGGTCCGACCGGGCGCAGGCGATCCCGGTGCAGACGCTGGACGACGTCGCCGCAGCGTTGCTGGCCACGCCACGCTACGGCGACCCGCTGCCCTATAGCCGGGATCCCGCGCAGCTCGGCACGGCGCTGCAGGCCGCCGAGCAGCAGGCGCGCCAGGCCCGGTCCGCCCTGGAAACCGCCGTGACGGATGCCGCCGCCACCACCGAGGCGGAGCGTGACCGCCTGGCGCTTCGCTGCCTGAGCCTCGAGGCGCAGCTCGACGCCCTGCTGGCCGGCTCGCAGGGCGGAGCGATGCCCCGGCCGACCGCCCAGGGCGGGCATCAGGGGCTGATGGATGCGCTGGCCGAGGTGGAGATGCTGCGCAGCTCGACCTCCTGGCGCATCACGGCCCCGCTGCGCCGCGCCGTGGATGTGGCGCGCCGCTTGAGGCGCGGTGGCTGATGGCCGTGAGTTCGCTGGAAGTCACCGCGCCCGGGATCTCGGCTGAGGACCTCCTCCTGGTCACCCGCAGCGGCCTGTTCGATCCGGCGCATTACCGCCTGCAATGCTCGCCCGGAACGCTCGAGGGCCACGATCCGGTCGCGCATTATCTCGCCCAGGGCTGGCGCCAGGGCCTCGACCCCAGCCAGGGCTTCGCCACCGCCTTCTACCTCGAGCGCAATCCGGATGTGGCGCGCTCGGGGATGAACCCGCTGCTGCACTATCTGCACGCCGGGCGCGAGGAGGGGCGCGCGCCGCTGTCGCCCGACCGCGAGCGGCAGCTGGCCGCGGCCGACTGCATCGACCCGCCCCGCGCGCCGGACGCCGCCGAGGCGGCGGCGCTCGACGCCAGCTGGCAGCCGGACCCGCGCAGCCCCGTCGTCGATGTCATCGTCCCGGTCTATGCCGGCTACGACGAGACGATGCGCTGCCTGCATTCGGTGCTGGCAGCGCCGCAGCGCACGCCTTTCCGGCTGCTGGTGGTGGACGACCACGGGCCCGAGCCCGCGCTGCGCGAGGCGCTGCGGCGGCTGGCGGCGCGCGGCATGATCGAGCTGCACGAGACGCCGCAGAATCTCGGCTTCGTCGGCGCCTGCAACCTCGGCATGGCGCTGCACCCCGAGCGGGACGTGCTGCTGCTCAATTCGGATACCGAGGTGCATAATGACTGGCTGGACCGCATCCACGCCGCCGCCTGGCGGCGGGCGGATACCGGAACGGTCACGCCCTTTTCCAACAATGCGGAAATTTTCAGCTATCCCCGCGCCAACCGGGACAACTGGCTGCGCCTCGGGCTCAGCGATGCCGAGCTCGACCGCCTGGCGGCCCGCGCCAATCCGGGCGGCGAGGTCGAGGTGCCGACCGGCGTCGGCTTCTGCATGTATGTGCGCCGCGACTGCCTGGCGGCGATCGGCCTGCTGGACCGGGAAAACTTCGGCAAGGGCTACGGCGAGGAAAACGACCTCTGCCGCCGCGCCGCCGATGCCGGCTGGCGCAACATCCTGGCCGCGGATGTGTTTGTCCGACATCACGGCGCCGCCTCCTTCGGCGCCAGCAAGACGGCCCGCGTCGAGGCGGCCGTGCGCAAGGTCGAGGAACTGCATCCGGGCTATGGCCGCATGATCTCAGACTTTGTCGCCCGCAACCCGATGCAACCGTATCGCGAGGCGCTGGACCTGGCGCGCATGGCCTCCCGGTCCGGCGGGGGCAGCATCCTGATGGTGACCCATCACTGGGGCGGCGGCACCGAGCGGCATGTGCAGGACCTGTCCACCCTGCTCGAGGCCGAGGGCGTCGCCACCTTCGTCGCCCGCCCGCTGAAGCGCTTTCCCGGCTACCTGACGATCGACGACCCGCGCGGGCGGGAGATGGTCAACCTGCAGCCCTACGACGTGGCGCGCGACCTGCGGCGCTTCAGCGACACCCTGCGCCAGCTGAACGTCCGGCTGGTGCATCTGCACCACCTGGCCGGCATGGCCGATGCCACGGGGGATTTCATCCGCCTGGCCTGCGCCATGGCGGGGGTGCCCTATGACATCACCCTGCACGACTACATGACGGCCTGCCCGCGCATCACCATGATCGACCGGGGCGGCGTCTATTGCGGCGAGCCGGCGCTGGAAAGCTGCGAGCGCTGCATCGCGCAGGACGGCTCGCCCTTCGGCCATCCCTCGGTCTGGGAGTGGCGCGAGAGGCATGGGCGGCTGCTGCAGGCGGCGCGCCATCGCTACGTGCCGGACGAGGATGTGGCGGAGCGGCTGCGGCGCCACTTCGCCGGCCAGGCCTTCACCGTCAGGCCACATCCGGAGCCCGCGCTGGACCTGGCCGCCGCCCCCGCGGAGACGGCCGCCGCGTCGATCCCGAAAGGCGCCGCCGAGCTTTCCCGCCATGTCGTGGTGATCGGCGCGATCGGGCCGCACAAGGGGTCGGCGCTGCTGCTCGACTTGGCGCGGCGGGCGCAGCGCCGGGCCCTGCCGCTGCGCTTCACCATCCTCGGCTATACCGACCGGGACGCCGACTTCCGCGCCATCGGCAATGTCACCATCACCGGGGCCTATGAGGAGGTCGAGCTCGCCGAGCGCCTGGCCAGGCTGGCGCCCGACCTCGCCTTCTTCCCCGCCGTCTGGCCCGAGACCTATTCCTACACCCTGTCCGCGGCTCTCGCCGCCGGGGTCTATCCCGTGGCCTTCGGCCTGGGCGCCATCGCCCGGCGCCTGAAGACGCTGGACTGGGGCCAGCTGCTGCCGATGACCGCGATGCTCCGCCCCGATGTGGTGCTGGATGCGCTGCTGGACTGCGAGACGCAGCCCCTGTCGCGCGAGTCCCAGGCCATCGTGGCGGCGGGCCTCGCCTATCCGGGGATCATGGCCAGCTATTACGGGCTGGCCGACCCCGCCGAACGGGCCGGAACGGAGGCCTTGCTCGCCGCCCATTGAGCGGCCGGGCGGATGGCTATCCTGGGGCTCCTGTCCTGACCCAGACCTGCTCGGTGACCATCCTGCCCCACTGGTCGCCCTGGAATTCTTCGGCCAGAGAAAAACCCGCGGCCTCGTAGAGGCGGCGGGCGGCTTCCAGCCCGCGCAGGGTCCAGAGACGGGTTTCCGAGAACCCCTGGGCGTCGACGAAGGCCAGGGCCTCGGCGAGCAGGCGCTGGCCGGTGCCGGCGCCGCGGCCGCCCTCCTGCAGGATGAACCAGCGCAGATGGGCGCGGCCCTCGCCCAGATCCTCGCCATCGATGGCGATGCCGCCCAGCGCCTCTGGCTGGCCGGGCTGCCAGGCGCCCCAGAGCTGGCTTTTCGCCGATCCCAGCCGGCCGCAGAAATCCGCCATGCCGCGGCCGACGGTGCTCTCGAAGGCGGCGCCGAAGCCGTGGTGGCGCGCATAGAAGCCCGCCTGCAGCGACAGCATCCGCGCCAGCAGCCCGGGCTGCCAGCCGGGCCGGATCTCGACCGGCGCCGGCTGGTGGCGATGCGCGCCCAGCGCCTCGGCGTAATCGGACAGGCCGCGATGGACGGTCGCGCCGGCGCCTTCCGGCAGGCGGGCCAGCGCGGCGCCGACCTGGCGGCGGGCGAAGCCGTGGATCGCCTCCAGCCGGGCGGCGCCGTCGGGCGTCACCGCCAGAAACTTGGCGCGGGCATCGCCGGGGTCGGGGGTCTCGGCCACCAGCCCGGCCTCGACCAGCTTGCGCAGCATGCGGCTGACGCTCGACTTCTCCAGCCCCAGCAGCGTGCCCAGGCGGTTGGCGGTCAGGCCCTCGCTCTGGCCGAGCTCGATCAAAGCATGCACCGCCGAGGGCGGCAGCTCGGTGCCGGCCAGGCCCGGGCGCAGGAAGCCGAGTTCGCGCACCAGCTGGCGGGAGGCGGCGCGAATCGGTTCGATGAGCGGGTCCAAGGGCGTTCCTCCGCGGCAATTGGTTGCTTCATACAACCAATAACCCAAAGAGAAAATCAGAAAGAATCACGCAGCTGCGGGTTGTCGAAGACCGGCTCGCGGTAGCGGCGCAGCACCTCGCGCAGGGTCTCGGCCAGTTCCTGCTGCTCCACCTCGGACAGGAAGCGGCCGATGGCGACGCGGCGGCCGCGCTGCGCCAGGCACAGCCCCAGCCGCTCATGCCATTCGACGCGGGTCCAATAGGGGTCGAGGGCGGCGTCCTCCCGCCTTCCGCGGGCATCGACCCGGCGGACGCGGATGCGGCCGGCGGTCAGCGACACCACCTCCCGCGCGCGGGCCGAGGCGCGGTGGTGCAGCACGACCAGCCCGAGCACGCCGAGGATTTCCAGCCCCAGGAAGGGCACCACCGGCCAGGCGCCCAGCGCCAGGAAGACCACGCCGCCGCCGACCGCCCAGGCGATCGCCAGGCCCGCCAGCAGGAAGAAGCCGCGCGGGCGGAAGCTGCGATGCGGGGTGCTGACCGCCTCGAAGAGGATGGGTTCCGGCTGGAGCGCTGGCTCTGGCGGCATCGCCGGGTAACATAGGCCGCCGCCCTGCCCGGCGACGGTGTTTTTTCGGATGCCCCTGCCATGCGCCGAGTGACGTGATGAAGCCGCCTCGTAAATCGACCCTGAAGTCCCCTGCCGCGCTGCCCCCGGCTGGCATGCCCGACCCGGTGCCCGCGGCGCCGAAGCGGAGCCGCGTGGCGAAGAAGCCGCTGCACGGCACCGCCGAGGCGCCGCGCCGCGCCCGGCGGATGAACGCGCAGCAGGCGGCGGCCTTCGTCCGCGCCCTGGCGGCGGCGAATCCGGCGCCGGAGACCGAGCTCGACTTCTCCTCGCCCTACACGCTGCTGGTGGCGGTGGCGCTGTCGGCGCAGGCGACCGATGTCTCGGTCAACAAGGCCACGGCCACGCTGTTCCCCGCCGCCGACACGCCGGAGAAAATGGTGGCGCTGGGCGAGGAGGGGGTCGCCGGGCACATCCGCCGCATCGGGTTGTGGAAGTCGAAGGCCAAGAACGTCGTCGCGCTGTCGCGGCTGCTGATCGAGCGGCATGCCAGCGAGGTGCCCGCCGACCGCGCCGCGCTGGAGGCGCTGCCCGGCGTCGGGCGGAAGACCGCCAACGTGGTGTTGAACGTGGCCTTCGGCGAGGAGGCGATGGCGGTCGACACCCATATCTTCCGCTTGGGCAACCGCACGGGCCTGGCCCCCGGCCGCACGCCGCGGGCGGTCGAGGATGCGCTGATGCAGCGGGTGCCGGCCGAGCTGCTGCGCGACGCGCATCACTGGCTGATCCTGCACGGGCGCTATATCTGCAAGGCCCGCGCCCCGGAATGCTGGCATTGCGTGGCCCGCGAGCTGTGCAATTACGGCGACAAGGTGCTCTGGCCGCCGGCCCGGTAGCCTGCCCGGCGCCCCTGACGAAAATGCAGGCCGGACAGGGGAATTGCGCGGTTGCAGCATGCGGGGCCAAAGCCTTATGTGACGCGCATGATCCGGCTTCCCGCTCCCCTGCTGTCGCTCGGCGTCGCGTTCGGCCTGATGGCCGGCCTCGCCGCCCCTGCCCATGCCCAGCAGCGCCCGCAGGCGCTCGGCACCTTCCAGGAATGGACGGCGGCGACCTATATGGAGGGGGGCCGCAAGGTCTGCTACGCCTTCGCCCGCGCCACCAAGTCGGAAGGCGCCGGCTCGCGCCAGAACGTCATGCTGACGGTGACCCACCGCCCGCAGGGCCGCGACCAGGTCGCGCTGCGCGCCGGCTACGCCTATGCCCGCAACGCCGATGTTTCGCTGACCATCGGCGGCACCGAGCTCGAGCTCTACACCGCCCAGGACAATGCCTTCGCCCGCGACGGCGCCAAGGCGGTGGCCACCTTCCGTGGCGGCGCGCAGGCGGTGGCCAAGGGCCAGGGGCCGCAGGGCCGCGGCACGGCGACCGACACCTTCTCGCTGTCGGGCTTCAGCGCCGCCTATGACGCCATCAGCAAGGAATGCCCGGCCAATCGCCGGTAATATGGGCCGCCGCTAAAGGCCGAAGACCGGTCCAGGGACGTTTTCAGGAAGCCATGAACCAGATCAGCCCCGCCGCCGCGACGGTCGCCGGCCCGGACCTCAACGAGGCCGAGCGCGCCCGCATCCTGGCCAAGGCCGCGCTGTTCGCGCCGCCGCCGGCGACCCTGCCGGACGGGCGGCGGGAGCTGGTCGGGCTGTCGCGCGAGGAGCTGATCGCCGAGATGGTGGCGATCGGCGAGAAGGCCTTCCGCGCCAAGCAGCTGTGGCACTGGATCTACCACCAGGGCGCCACCGACTTCTCGAAGATGTCGACCATCGCGCGCCCGCTGCAGAACAAGCTGGCCGAGCGCTTCGTCATCGGCCGCCCGGGCGTCAACCTGGAGCAGACCAGCACCGACGGCACGCGGAAATGGCTGTTCGGCTTCCGCGACAACCAGCAGGTCGAGACCGTCTATATCCCCGACCCGGAGGAGGATCGCGGCGCCGTCTGCATCTCCACCCAGGTCGGCTGCACCCTGTCCTGCAAGTTCTGCCACACCGGCACGCAGAAGCTGGTGCGCAACCTGGGTGCCGCCGAGATCGTCGGCCAGTTCATGGCGGCGCGCGATTCCTACGGCGAATGGCCGAGCCCGACCGACGGCACGCCGCGGCTGCTCTCGACCATCGTCATCATGGGCATGGGCGAGCCGCTCTATAACTACGAGAACGTCGCCAAGGCGATGCGCATCATCATGGATGGCGAGGGCATCGGCCTGTCGCGCCGGCGCATCACCCTGTCGACCTCCGGCGTGGTGCCGATGATGGACCGCTGCGGCGAGGAGCTGGGCGTGGGCCTGGCGATCTCGCTGCATGCGGTGCGCGACGATATCCGCGACGAGATCGTGCCGCTGAACCGGAAATACCCGATCGCCGAGCTGCTGGACGCCTGCCGCCGCTATCCCGGCGCCTCGAATGCCCGGCGGATCACCTTCGAATACGTCATGCTGAAGGGCGTCAACGATTCTGAGGCCGATGCGCGGGAGCTGGTCCGCCTGCTGCAGGGCATCCCGGCCAAGGTCAACCTGATCCCCTTCAACCCCTGGCCCGGCAGCCCCTACGAGACCTCCTCCAACAACGCGATCCACCGCTTCGCGCGGATCGTGCAGGATGCCGGCTATGCCTCGCCGATCCGCACCCCGCGCGGGCGCGACATCCTGGCCGCCTGCGGCCAGCTGAAGACCGAGAGCGAGCGCGTCCGCCGCGACCGCCCCAATTCGGGGGCGACCCGCGACGCCCCGGCGCTCGCCGCGCATCTCAAACCCGCGGCCGACGCAGCGTGAGGCAGGGGGCGTGAGGCGCGGCGGCGGGACTTCCACCCGGGACGGCTGTCACAGCCGCCGGGGGGCCTGATGAACGCCCCCGCCGCCACCGACCAATCCGCCGTCAAGATCCTGCCCCTGCTGGCGGCCGCCGCCTTCGCCACCGGCTGCGGCATGCGGCTGCTCGACCCCGTCCTGCCGCTGATCGCCGCCGAGCTGCGCGTCACGGTGGCCGAGGTCGCCATCCTGATCACCGCCTTCGCCCTGCCTTACGGCCTGTGCCAGGTGATCCTGGGCCCGCTCGGCGACCGCTTCGGCAAGCTGCGCGTGCTGACCATCGGCCTGACCCTCTACGGGCTGATGATGGCGGCCTGCGCCCTGGCCGGGGCGATGACGCCGCTGATCGCGCTGCGGGCGGCGACCGGCGCCGCCGGGGGTGCGATCATCCCGCTGGCCATGGCCTGGATCGGCGACAATGTTCCCTATGCCCAGCGCCAGGCGACGCTCAGCCGCTTCATGACCGGCATGGTGATGGCGCAGCTGCTGACCGGCCCGATCTCCGGCAGCATCGGCCAGGTCTTCGGCTGGCGCGCCGTCTTCGTGCTGGTGGGCGGGGTGGCGCTGGCGGCGGCGGGGGCCATCGTCTTCAAGCTGGGCCGCCGGCTGTGGCAGACCAGCGTCGCCGGCACCTCGGGCTCGGGCTTCGCCAATTACGCGCTGCTGCTGCGGCGGCAGACCGGGCGGCGGCTGCTGCTGGCGGCCTTCCTGGACGGGCTGCTGCTGTTCGGCGGCGCTTTTCCCTTCATCGGCTCCTACCTCATCGAAGGCTTCCATCTCGAGCCCTGGCATGCCGGGCTGGTGGTGGCGGGCTTCGGGCTGGGGTCGCTGCTCTATACCCGCATCGCCCGCCTGCTGATCCCGCGGCTGGGCGAGGCGATGATGGCGCTGCTCGGCGGGCTGCTGGTCGCGCTGTCCCTGATGCTGCTGGCCATCGCCCCCAGCTGGCACGTGGTCGCGGTGATCCAGGCGGTCACCGGCCTGTTCTTCTTCATGTTCCACGGGGTGCTGCAGGCCCGGGCGACGGAAGCGCTGCCGGAGGCGCGGGCCACCTCGGTCTCGGCCTTCGCCATGGCGCTGTTCCTCGGCCAGGGCATCGGCTCGGTCTGCTTCGGCGCGCTGCTGGCCCGCGGCGGCTATGGGCTCGCCTTCGGCCTGGCCGGGCTGGGCATGGTGGCGCTCAGCCTCTGGTGCCGCCTGGCCGTCACCGCGCCGCGCCCCGCCACCGCCTGACCCCCCC
>NZ_CACSJM010000134.1 GCF_902706185.1 Roseomonas sp. 18066
GGCCCTATTCCCCCGCCGCCCGCGCCGGCACCGGGGGAGGCGCCTGCTGGCCCGTGGGAAGGCCCGCGGATTGCGCATGGGCATGGCCGGGCGGCGGCGGATGCGCCCCCGGCGGCAGCAGGTAGAGGGCGGCGAACTGCTCCGGCGGCACCGGGCGGCCGAAATGATAGCCCTGCGCCTCGGCATAGCCTTCCTGGCGCAGGATTTCTGCCTGCTCGGCGGTTTCCACCCCTTCGGCATTGGCGCGGATGTTCAGCGTGCGGCTGAGCTGCACCACCGAGCGGATGATGGCCAGGGCGCTGGCATCCTCGGCCATGCCCTGGACGAAGCTGCGGTCGATCTTGATCTTGTCGAAGGCGAAGCGGCGCAGATAGGCCAGGCTGGTATGGCCGGCGCCGAAGTCATCCATGGCGATCCGCACCCCCAGCGCCCGCAGCCGGGCCAGCGTCGCCAGCACCTCCTCGGTGTCCTGCAGCAGCAGGCTCTCGGTGATCTCCAGCTCCAGCCGCTCCGGCGCCAGGCCGGAGGCGCGCAGCACCACCTCCACCGTGTCGCAGAAATCGCCGTGGCGGAACTGGATCGGCGAGACATTGACCGCCACCACCAGCCCGGCCGGCCAGCGCGCCGCCTGGTGGCAGGCCGCGGTCAGCACCCAGGCGCCCAGCGGCAGGATCAGCCCGGTCTCCTCCGCCAGGGCGATGAAGGTGTCGGGGGCGACCGGCCCATGCCCCGGCCGGTGCCAGCGCAGCAGCGCCTCCGCCCCCGAGACGCGGCCGCTGCGCAGGTCGATCAGCGGCTGATAGGCGACGCGGAACTGCTCCCGCGCGACGGCGCGGCGCAGGTCCTGCTCCAGCGCCCGCCGCTCCTGCAGCCGGGCATTCATCTCGGGCGCGAAGAAATGGAAGCTGCCGCGGCTGTCCTGCTTGGCCTGCACCGTGGCGACGTCGGCGTCGTGGATCAGCTCGGCCGGGCCCTGCGCCGGCCGGCTCAGCGCGATGCCGATCGAGACGCCCATGGTCAGCTGCGTGCCGTTCAGGTCGAAGGGCGGCGCCAGCAGCGACAGCAGCCGCTCCGCCAGGCTGGCGGCGCCCTCGGGCTGCGGCGCGCTGGTCTGGATGATGGCGAACTCGTCGCCGCCGAGCCGCGCCAGGCTGTCATTGGCGCGCAGCCCCTGGCCCAGCCGGCGGGCCGTCTCGCGCAGCAGCGCGTCGCCGGCGGCGTGGCCCAGCGTGTCGTTGACCTCCTTGAAGCGGTCGAGGTCGAGGCAGAGCAGCGCGACGCCGCCGCCGTCGCGGTTGGCGCGCAGCAGCTCCTCGGCCAGCTTCTCCTGGAAGGCGGCGCGGTTCGACAGGCCGGTCAGCGTGTCATGCGCGGCGAGGTAGGCGGCGCGGCTCAGCGCCTGCTCCAGCAGCCGCATCGGCAGCAGCCGCAGCAGCAGCCAGCAGACCAGCCCCAGCCCGCCGCAGAGCAGCCCGACCAGCGCCGTCTCCTGCACCAGCCCGCGGATCGAGCGGGTGACCTCGACCTCGGCCATGGCCTGGGCGTCGCCATAGACCAGGGCGCGGCGCACCAGCAGCGGCGCCTCCAGCGGCTCCGGCGGGCCGGAGCGCACCAGCACGCGGCCATCGGGGGTCAGGATGCGGCGCTGCTCCAGCCCGCCCTCGATCTCCGGGCTGCCGAGGGCCAGCTGCAGCCCCTGCAGCCCGCCGGGCTCGTAGAGCCGCCAGGACAGCCGGCTGATCTCCAGCGCCAGCCGGCCGGTGCGCCCCTCCAGCGACCCTTGGGCATGCGACAGGCCGGCGGCGAAGTAGCTGGCCGGCGGCACGATCGCCAGGGCCAGCGCCGCCAGCGCCGCCAGCACGGAGATCAGCGTGATCAGCGGCATGGCGTGGCGGTTCAGCCGTTCCATCCGCTGCTTCTGCCCGGCCAGGCCGAAGATCCCCCGTCGGGCGGGCCCGACGCCCGGCCCAACACCCGGCCCGGCCCCGGCCACGCCGCCGGGCGCGTCGCCCGTGGCGGCGGGGATCGAGGGATCGGGCGGCGCAAGGCTGGACGGCATGGCAGGCTCCCCGGGCAGCGGGCGCGCGACTCCGCCCGACAGGACCAGGGTCAAGCCTCGCGCAGATTCCTTGAGATCGGGTGAAGCGGGGCGGCGGTCGCGGGGCCGGCCGGCGGCGCCTGCATCTCCGGCTGCGCCAGCAGCGCGCGGATCTCGCGCAGCAGCGTCTCGGCCGGGCGCGACAGCGGCAGGCGGCTGGCCCAGAAGGCGCTGGCGGTGACCGGGATGGCCGGCTCGAAGGGCAGCACCGCCAGGGGCTGGCGCCGGTTGCGCGCCGAGAAAGGGTCGACCACCGCGACGCCGACGCCCGATTCGGCCAGCGCCCGCGCGGTGTCGGTGTAGCGGACCTCGACCGCCGGCTGGAACGGCTCGCGCGCCTCGGCGAAGGCCTGGCGGATCGCCTGGCCCATCCGCGTCCCGGCCTCCAGCGCGATGAAGGGCCAGGGGCGCAGCAAGGCGGGGCTGGCCACCGGCTCGCGCGCCAGCGGGTGGTCGGGGGTGCAGACGCAGACCATGCGGCTGGCCGCCAGCGGCCGCACCGTCAGCCCGGGCCGCTCCTCCAGGCTGACGCCGACGCCGAGCTCGGCCAGGCCGCTCTCGACCCCCTCCACCACCTCGTCCAGGCGGCGGACATCGAAGGTGATGCGCAGCCGCGGCTGCCGCCCCAGCATCCGCGCCAGCGCCTGGGGGATGGCGCCATGGCCCAGCGGCGGCGTCGCCAGCAGCCGCAGCCGCCCGGTCTTGTCCTGGCGCAGCTCCTGCAGCCGCGCCTCCAGCGCCGCATGCTGGGCGAAGAGCGGCTCCGATTCGGCATGGATCAGCCGCGCCGCCTCGGTCGGGAACAGCCGGTTGTTGATCCGCTCGAACAGCGGGAAGCCGAGCTGCCCCTCCAGCTGCTTCACCGCGTTGCTGACCGCCGGCTGCGACATGCCCAGCAGCCGGCCGGCGGCCATGGTGGTCTGGTGGCGGATCACCGCGCGAAGGATCTCAAGCTGGCGAAGGGTCATGATTTGGGCAGGGTATAACCAGGACAAATGGTTTCCAGCAAAATATCATCACGGACACAATTGATCTGCCCAAGGCTTGTGCGACATTCTCCGCCTCCCGAGGCCAGTCGAGGTTTTGCCCATGCCCCGTATCCTGCGTGTCGCCGCCGCCCAGATGGGGCCGAACCAGCGCGCCGACAGCCGCGCCGCCATCCTCGCCCGGATGATCGCGCTGCTGGAGCAGGCGGCCGGGCAGGGCGCCCGGCTCGTGGTCTTCCCCGAGCTCGCCTTCACCACCTTCTTCCCGCGCTGGCTGCTCGAAGGCGCTGAGCTCGAGCAGTATTACGAAGCGTCGATGCCCAACCCCGAGACCCAGGCGCTGTTCGACCGCGCGAAGGAGCTCGGCGTCGGCTTCTATGTCGGCTATGCCGAGAAGACCGCCGAGGGCCAGCATTTCAACACCGCCATCACCGTGGGCCCCGACGGTACGGTGCTGCAGAAGTACCGCAAGGTGCATCTGCCGGGCTCGGTCGAGCCGCGCGAGGGCGCCCGCTTCCAGCAGCTGGAGAAGCGCTACTTCGAATATGGCGACATGGGCTTCCCCGCCTTCTACGGCGCCGAGGCCTGGGGCGCGCCCGTCATGGGCCAGCTGATCTGCAACGACCGCCGCTGGCCCGAGGCCTGGCGCGTCTATGCGCTGCAGGGGATGGAGCTGATGGTGGTCGGCTACAACTCCGCCGCCTACGACCCGAATGGCGGCGACAGCGAGGACCAGGGGCTGCGCACCTTCCACTCGCAGCTCTCGGCCCAGTCCAACGCCTATATGAACGCCTGCTGGGCGGTCAGCGTCGCCAAGGCCGGCGACGAGGACGGCTCCGGCCTGATCGGCGGCAGCTGCATCGTCGACCCGAACGGCCGCATCGTCGTCGAGGCGAAGACGCTGGGCGACGAGGTGATCCTGGCCGATTGCGACCTGGACCTGGTGCAGCAGGGCAAGCAGAAGATGTTCAACTTTGCCGCCCATCGCCGCCCGGACATGTACGGGCTGATCACCGGCCGCACCGGCGCCGAGCCGCCCCCGCGCTGATTTTCTGGTCTCCGGGGCACGATGGGCCCCGGGGCTTCGCTTGACGATTGCCGCCCCTGCCTCCGGGGGCGGCGCATCCTTATGACGGGGGGAGCCCGCTGCCATGCCCGCGCCCAATGCCGCCGCCTCGCTGCCGGACATCGCCCATTACACCCATGTGCCGAACCGGCACTGGGGGCGCTGGCTGGCCGTCGCCATCATCATCCTGCTGATCGCGGGCCTGGCGCGCGCCTTCGCCGTCGGCCAGATCGAATGGGATTTCGTCGGCCGCTTCTTCACCGCGCCGGCCATCATGACCGGCCTGTACAACACCCTGTGGATGACCTTGGGCGCCATGGCGCTGGGCATCACGCTGGGCGTCGTCACCGCGGTGATGCGCATGTCGCCCAACCCGGTGCTGCAGGGCGTCGCCATGGGCTACACATGGCTGTTCCGCGGCACGCCGGTGATCCTGCAGCTGCTGCTGTGGTTCAACCTGGCGCTGATCTTCCCCCGCCTGGGCTTCGGCGATTTCTCCGTCCGCACCGTCGACGTGATGACGCCGGCGCTCGCCGCGCTGCTCGGCCTCGGCATCAACCAGGGCGCCTACACGTCGGAGGTCATCCGCGCCGGCATGCTCTCGGTCGATACCGGCCAGTACGAGGCGGCGAAAGCCATCGGCATGACCCGGCTGCGCGCGCTGCGCCGCATCATCTTCCCGCAGGCGATGCGCGTCGTCATTCCGCCCTTGGGCAACGAGTTCATCGGCATGGTGAAGCTGACCTCGCTGGCCAGCGTCATCCAGTTCGCCGAGATCCTGCATGCCGCGCAGAATATCTACTACGCCAATTCCCGCGTCATCGAGCTGCTGATCGTCGCCGCCATCTGGTACCTGATCATCGTCTCCATCCTGACGCCGCTGCAGATGCTGCTGGAACGCCGCTTCGCCCGCGGCGCCGGGGGTGCCCGATGAGCCCGTCCTCGACCATGCCGCTCGTCTCGATCGTCGACGTCCGCAAGAAATTCGGCGACTTCCAGGCGCTGGACAGCGTCTCCCTCGATGTCCGCGCCGGCGAGGTGCTCTGCATCATCGGCGCCTCGGGCTCCGGCAAGACCACGCTGCTGCGCTGCGTCAACCAGCTGGTGACCATCGACAGCGGCGCCATCTGGGTGGGTGGCGAGCTGACCGGCTGGCGCATCGACGGGACGAAGCTGCATGCGCTGCCGGAGAAGGAGATCGCCCGCCAGCGCCTCTCCACCGGCATGGTGTTCCAGCGCTTCAACCTGTTCCCGCACATGACCGCGCTCGAGAACATCATCGAGGGCCCGGTGCAGGTGCAGAAGCGCAACCGCGCCGAGGTGGTGCGCGAGGCGGAAGCCCTGCTGGCCCGCGTGGGCCTGGCCGACAAGGCCGGGTCCTACCCGGCCAACCTCTCCGGCGGCCAGCAGCAGCGCGTGGCCATCGCCCGCGCGCTGGCGATGAAGCCCAAGCTGATGCTCTTCGACGAGCCCACCAGCGCCCTCGACCCCGAGCTGGTCGGCGAGGTGCTGGCGGCGATGAAGGAGCTGGCGGCCTCTGGCATGACCATGATCGTCGTCACCCACGAGCTGGGCTTCGCCCGCGAGGTCGCCGACCGCGTCGTCTATATGGACCGCGGCGCCATCGTCGAGCAGGGTGCCGCCGCCGAGGTCCTGGGCAATCCGCAGGAGCCGCGGCTCCGCGCTTTTCTGTCCGCTGTTCTGTCCTGAAGGAAGTCTCCTGATGCTGAAGAAGCTGGCGCTGGCCGCCACCGCCCTTGCCCCGCTCGTCATGGGCTTCGCTGCCCCCGGGGCCGCCCAGGCCGCCGAGCTGCCGTCGCACATCCGCTCGCGCGGCGCGATCATCGCGGCGGTGGTGCCGAACTATCCGCCGCTGGAGATGCGCGACCCGCAGACCAACGCGTTGACCGGCTTCGACATCGAGCTGGGCGAGGCCCTGGCCGCCAAGCTCGGCGTCAAGATGCAGTGGCAGGAGACCAGCTTCGACCAGATGCTGGCCTCGGTCCGCACCGGCCGCGTCGACATCATCCTGTCCGGCATGTCCGACCTGAAGACCCGCCAGGACACGGCGACCTTCGTCGACTACCTGCGCTCGGGCAGCCAGTTCTTCACCCAGGCGAGCCGCGCCGCCGAGTTCCCGAACCCCGAGGCGCTTTGCGGCAAGAAGGTCGGCGCCAGCCGCCGCACCGCCCTGCCGAACGACATTAAGGGCTTCAGCGACGCCAATTGCGTGGCCAAGGGCCGCCCGGCGATCGAATACGTCCCCACCGAAGGCTCGGCCGACGCCCGCACCCAGCTGCGCCAGGGCCGCATCGACGCCGCCATGCAGGGCGGCGAGACCCTGCCCTATATCCAGGGCCTGGAGCCGAACACCTACGCCCTGGTCGGCGAGCCGGTGCGCTTCACCCTGATGGGCATCGCGACGGGCAAGGACGAGACCGGCCTGCAGCAGGCGCTGGCCGAGGCCCTGAAGGGCCTGATCGCCGACGGCACCTATGCCAAGCTGGCCGCCAAGTGGCAGCTGACCCCCAGCATGATCCCGGAAGTGCAGATCAATGGCGGCAACTGATGCGGGTCTGAAGGCGGGGCTCGACGCCCTGCCGCTGCTGCCGGCCAACCGCGCGCCGCTCGCCACGGAACACCCGTGGCCGGCGGGCGCGAAGGCGGCGATGTTCCTGTCCTTCGACGTCGATGCGGAAAGCGCCTGGACCGCCAAGGACCCGGCCCGCTACGGCGAGCTGGTCACCATGTCCTTCGGCGGCTACGAGGCGCGCGTCGGCACGCCGAAGCTGCTGCAGCTGCTGCGCGAGCTCGGGCTGAAGGCCACCTTCTTCATCACCGGCTGGTCGGTCGAGGCGCATCCGGCGATGTGCGAGGCCATCCTGAAGGACGGCCACGAGATTGGCCATCACGGCTTCCACCACGTCATGCCGCAGCCCGGCGACCCGATGCTGGTGGAGGAAGTGGATCGCGGGCTGGAGACGCTGAAGCGCCGCCTGGGCGTGGTGCCGCGCGGCTACCGCGCCCCGTCCGGCGAGTTCTGCGAGGAGCTGCGCGTCCTGCTGAAGGATCGTGGCCTGGTCTACACCTCCTCCTTCCGCGACGACGTCCGGCCGTATCGCCACCTGCTGGCGGACAACACGCCGGGCCTGGTCGAGCTGCCGGTGACCGCCTGCTACGACGACTGGCTGCTCGGCCTGTCGCAGCGCTACAGCCGCCACACGCTTCTCACCCGCGAGCAGGTCCTCTCGATCTGGACCGACGAGCTGGCAGAAATCCGCGAATGGGGCGGCATGGTCACCACCGTGCTGCACCCGCAATGCAGCGGCCGTCCGATGCGGCTGAAGCTGCTGCGCGAATTCCTGCAGCACACCCAGTCGCTGAAGGATGTCTGGATCGCGACCGGCACCGAGATCGCCGACCACTTCATCGCCTGCGAAAGCAAGGCTTGAGCGACCCGGGGCGGCCCAACGAGGCCGCCCCCATCGATAAGAACAGAAAAACACGGCGAGCTTTCTGAGGAGACTGGACTTGAACCCGATCAAGCACCTGCTGGCGGCCGGCCTCGCCGTCGCGCTCAGCGCCGCCCCTGCGATGGCCCAGGCCCTGCCGGATTCGATCCGCAGCGCCGGCTTCATCCGCGTCGGCATCGAGGCGACCTACCCGCCCATGGCCTACAAGGACCCCGCCACCAACGAGCGGCGCGGCGTCAATGTGGACCTGGTCACCGCCATCGGCCGTGACCTCGGCATCGAAATCCGCTGGGAGGAGATGTCCTTCGAGCAGATCATCAACTCGCTCACCACCGGCCGCATCGACTTCAGCGGCACCTCGATGACCGACCTGCCGGCCCGGCGCGAGAAGCTGACCTTCGTCGACTACATCACCACCGGCGGCCAGCTCTTCACCACCCAGGCGCTGGCGGCCACCATCCGCGAAGCCATCGACTTCTGCGGCAAGGCGGTCTCCACCCCGCGCTTCACCAACTACTTCCCCTCCGCCCAGGCCTGGAGCGAGAAGAACTGCACGGCCGCCGGCAAGCCCGCGATGAACGTCGTCGGCAGCAACGGCGCCACCGCGTCCCGCACCGACCTGCGCCAGGAGCGCAGCCAGGGCGCCATCCTGGGCGCGGAATTCGTGGCGCACCTGCAGATCCAGGAGCCCGGCATCTGGGCCGCGGTCGGCACGCCGATCACCAACAACCTCTCGGGTCTCGCCTTCCCGAAGGAAGCCACCACGCTGCGCGACGCCATCGCGGCCTCGCTGTCGCGGCTGATCGCCAACGGGACCTACGCGGAAATCCTGAAGAAGCACGGGATCTCCGCGCAGGCGGTCTCGGCCATCACGATCGACGCCGGACAGCCGTAAGCAAGAACAGGGGCTCCGCCCCTGACCCCGCCGGGGGGATAGTATCCCCCCGGACCCCGCCTTCAGTCAGGATACGCGCCATGCTCATCACCAACGCCGCCATCGTCACCTGCAACGACACGCGCGAAGTGACAGCACACCAGGCCATCCTGATCACCGGCAACCGAATCACCCAGATCGGCGACAGCGCCACGCTGGAAGCCCAACACCCGAACGAACAAAAGTTCGACGCGACCGGCCTGGCCGTCACCCCCGGCCTGATCAACGCCCATACCCACACCGTGCTCACCGCGCTGCGCGGCACCGTCGAGGACTGGGACGGCGACGTCATCTACGGCTACATGTCGCCCATCTCCTACGCCATGACCGACGAGGAGCGCGCGGTCATGGCCATGCTCGGCTGCCTCGAGGCCATCCGCAGCGGCAGCACCACCCTGGTCGACCCCTTCCGCCACGTCCCTTCCTACGGGAAGGCGATGGCCTCGACCGGCCTGCGCCTCTGGCTGTCGGAAAGCTGCGCCGACATCGACACCCGCAAGATCCGCCATGGCGACTACTCGGAGGACGAAGCCTTCGGCGCCCAGTTCCTCGACCGCGCCGAGGCGATGATCGAAAGCCTGCATGGCAGCCACAACGACCGCGTCCGCTGCCAGGTCGCCGCCCATGCGCCGGACAACTGCTCGCCGCGCATGCTGCGCCAGCTGCTCGACATGGCCGCCCGCCACAAGCTGACCCGCACCGTCCACCTGTCGCAAAGCCCCGGCGAGGTGAAGGCCGTCCGCGCCGCCCGCAACGCGACCTCCGCCGAATATCTCGACCGCGAGGGCTTCCTCGGCCGCGACCTCTCGGCCGCGCATTGGACCTATTGCAGCGAATCCGACATCGCGCTGCTCGCCGAGCGCGGCGTCACCATGGCGCACACGCCGGCCAGCATCAGCCGGCGGCGGGGGATGCACCAGGCGAAGCTCGGCCTGATCCGCGATGCCGGCGTGCGCGTCGCCTTCGGCAGCGACAACATGACCGAGGACATGTTCCAGGCCATGAGCATCGGCTCCATCCTGCACCGCACCGGCCGCGGCCGCGCCACCGAGGGCAGCGTCACCCCGGGCCCGCAGAAGATCCTGGATGCGGTGACGGTCGACGCCGCCGGCAGCGTTGGCGCCGAGGCCGAGATCGGCAGCATCGAGCCGGGCAAGAAGGCCGACCTGACCTTCATCGACCTGAACACGCCGGCGATGCGCCCGGTGGTGCGCCTCGTCTCCAACATCGTCCACTATGGCCATCCGGGCGTGGTGCATTCGGTGATGGTCGACGGCGACTTCGTGATGCGCGACCGCCGCGTGCTGACCGTCGACGAGCCGGCGCTGCTGGCCGAGGCCCAGGCGGTCACCGAGCGCGTCTGGGGCCGCATGATCGAGCAGAATCCGGACCTGGCGAAGACGCCGGATCCGCTGCCCTGGTTCAAGATCTAGCCTTCGCAACGCGGGGTGCGCCCATCGAGGCGCACCCCCCTGATAAAATTAATCGGCGCGGGCGCCGGAGGTTTTGACGACCTCCTGCCACATCGGGCGCTCGCGCGCGGCGCGGGTGGCGGCGTCCTCGGCCGTGGTCCACAGCGCCGTGGCGCCGCCCTGGATGAAGCGCTTCTGCATCGCCTCGTCGGTGGCGACGCGGCGCATGGCGCCGTTCAGCTTCTCGATCACCGCCGGCGGCGTGTTGGCCGGCGCCACGAAGGCGCCCCAGACGCTGACGACGAAGTTGGGCACGCCGGCCTCGACCATGGTGGGGATATTGGGCAGGGTCGGCCAGCGCTCGGCGCCGGTGACCGCCAGGCCGCGCATCCGCCCTTCCTGGATCAGCGAGATCTGCGAGGCCAGGTTGTCCAGCGCCACGTCGACATCGCCCGCCAGCAGCGCCGGCACTACCTGCGCCGCGCCGCGATAGGGGACATGGGTCGCTTTCACGCCCGTCCGCCCGAACAGCATCGCGCTGGACAGGTGGGTGGTCTGGCCGATGCCGGTGGAGGCATAGGTGATGCCGTCAGGCCGCGTCTTCGCCCAGGTCAGGAAATCCTGCAGGGTCTGCGCCTTGTTGTGGTCGGGGGCGACGACGGCGATATTGGGCGTGTCCCAGGCCAGGCCGATCGGCATGATGTCCTTCGCCGTGTCGAAGGGCATGCTCTGGAACAGGAACTGGTTGATGGCCATGATGCTGGCCGTCACCGCGCCGATCGTGTAGCCGTCGGGCTGCGCCTTGGCGACCGCGTCGGTGCCGATATTGCCGCTGGCGCCGGGCCGGTTCTCGATCACCACCGGCTGGCCGAGCGAGGCGCCCATCCGCTCCGCATAGAGCCGCGTCAGCACGTCGGTGGACCCGCCCGGCGGATAGGGCACGACCATGCGGATCGGCTTGGCCGGCCAGGCGGGCTGGGCGAGCGCCGGCCGGGCCAGCGCTCCGGCGGCGGCGGCAAGGGGCAGCGCCAGCAGGCTGCGGCGGTGGGTCATCGTCTCGTCTCTCCCGGTCTACACGCCGTCTTCGCGGCGTCGGGAGCGAGCATCGGACAGGGCGGGCGCGGCTGTCCAGCGCCCTTCAGCCGCGGCGGGGCAGGGCGGTGCCATCGACGCGGAACAGGTGGCAGGCCTCGGGCGGCAAATGCAGCCGGCCGGGGGCGCCTTCGCGGACGCGCCCGCCTTCCGGGATGCGGGCGGTCAGCAGCGTGCCGTCGGGGGCGCGCAGATAGGCCAGCTGCTCCTCGCCGAGCTCTTCCACCACCTCGATCGGGCCGGCGATGGCCGGGCCTTCGCCCTCGAGGCGCAGATGCTCGGGGCGGATGCCCAAGGTGAGCGCCTCGCCGGGCTGGGCGCTGGCGCGGTCCACCGGCACCACCAGGCTGCCACCGCCGGGAAGCGCCACGGTCACCGAGCCGCCATCGCTGGCCTCGGCATGGACGGCAAAAAAGTTCATGCGGGTGGAGCCGATGAAGCCGGCGACGAAGAGGTTGCGCGGATGGCGGTAGAGCTCCAGCGGGCTGCCCACCTGCTCGACCCGGCCGGCATTCAGCACGACGATGCGGTCGGCGAGCGTCATCGCCTCCACCTGGTCGTGGGTGACGTAGATCATGGTGGTCTTCAGCGACTGGTGGAGGCGCGCGATCTCGATCCGCATCTGCCCGCGCAGGCTGGCATCCAGGTTCGACAGCGGCTCGTCAAACAGAAAAACCTGCGGCTCGCGGATGATGGCGCGGCCGATCGCCACCCGCTGGCGCTGGCCGCCGGACAACTGCTTCGGCAGCCGGTCGAGCAGCGGCGTCAGCTCCAGGATGCGCGCCACCTCGGCCAGCTTCTCTTCCACGGCCGCGCGCTGGCTGCGCTTCGCCTGCAGGCCGAAGGCGATGTTCTGGCGGACGGTCATATGCGGGTAGAGGGCATAGGACTGGAAGACCATGGCGATGCCGCGCTCGCGCGGGGCTTTCGCCGTCATGTCCTCGCCGCCGATGCGGATGCTGCCGCCCGAGACGCTTTCCAGCCCCGCCACCAGCCGCAGCAGCGTCGACTTGCCGCAGCCGGAGGGGCCGACGAAGACGCAGAACTCGCCATCGGCGATGTCGAGGTCGACGTCGCGGATGATCTCGGCGCCGTCGAAGCGCTTGCGCAAGCCGCGCAGTTCCAGGCTGGCCATGGGGCTCGGCTCCTTCGGCAGCTCAGCCCTTCACCGCGCCGGCGGTGAGGCCCGAGACGATCTTGCGCTGGAAGGCGACGACCAGCGCGACGATGGGGATGGTGACGACGATCGAGGCGGCCATGACCAGGCCCCAGGGCAGCTCCTGCCGGCTGCCGCCGCTGAGCAGGGCGATGGCCACCGGCACGGTCCGCGTCTCCTCGGACAGGGTGAAGGTCAGGGCAAACAGAAATTCGTTCCAGCTGACGATGAAGGCCAGCAGGGCGGTCGGCGCCAGGGCTGGCCAGAGCAGCGGCAGCAGCACGCGGGTGACCACGGTCAGGGCGCTGGCGCCGTCGGCATAGGCGGCCTCTTCCAGCTCCTTCGGCAGCTCGCGCATGAAGGTGGTCAGCACCCAGATGGTGAAGGGCAGGGTGAGCATGAGGTTGGCCAGCATCAGCCCGGGCAGGGTGTCGTAGAGGCCCAAGGCCCGGATCAGCTCGAACATGCCGGACAGCACGGCGATCTGCGGGAACATCGAGACGGCCAGGATGGTCAGCAGCAGCGCGTAGCGGCCGCGGAAGCGCACCCGCCCCAGCGCATAGGCGGCGCCCACGGCCAGCACCAGCGAGACCCCCGTCACCGTCGCCGCCACCAGCACCGAGTTCAGGATGGTCCGGCCGAAATCCTGCTGGGTGAAGACCAGCTCGTAGTTGCGCGGGTCGAAGGCCTCGGGAAACATCGCCGGCACGAACAGGAAACTGCCGGCGCGGAAGGAGGTGACGAGCGCGTGGTAGAAGGGAAACAGCGCGAAGCCCGCGATCGCCAGCAGCAGCAGCGTGAAGCCGAGATGACGGATGAAAAGAGTCATCGGGCGGCCTCCCCATCCAGCTTCAGCCGGCCCAGCAGCACGACGGACAGCGTCAGCAGCGCGATCACCAGGAACAGCAGCGTCGAGGCCGCCGAGCCCTGGCCGACATCCTGGAACTCCACCAGCAGCTGCCGCGCATAGACCGACATCGACATGGTGCCGGCCGAATTGGCGGTCAGCACGTAGATCAGGTCGAAGACCCGCAGCGCGTCCAGCGCGCGGAAGATCAGCGCCACCATCAGCGCCGGGCGGATCAGCGGCAGGGTGACGCGGAAGAAGACGCGGATGGGATGGATGCCGTCGACGCGGGCGGCCTCGTAGCAGTCGGTCGGCAGCATCTGCAGGGCGGCCAGGATCAGCAGCGCCATGAAGGGCGTGGTCTTCCAGACATCGACGATGACCACGGCCCAGAGCGCGGTGTCGGCATGGGCCATCCAGGCCACCGGCGCGTCGATCAGCCCCAGCCCCATCAGCGCATGGTTGATGACGCCGAACTGGTCGTTGAGCATCCAGGACCAGATCCGCGCCGAGACGATGGTCGGGATCGCCCAGGGGATCAGCACCACCGCCCGCACCAGGCCCCGCATGGGGAAACGCGCGTTGAGGGCCAGCGCCACCACCATGCCCAGCACTGCCTCGATGCCGACCGAGACGAGGGCGAACCACAGCGTCCGCCACACCGCGTCCCACCACAGCGGATCGGCCAGCACGCCGAGCCACTCGCCCTCATAGCGTTCCAGGTAGTTGGCGAAGCCGATGAAGCGCGCCTCGGACAGGCGGCCGAGCTCGGCATCGGTCAGGCTGAACCAGATGGTGCGCGCCAGCGGCCAGCCGGCGACGGCCAGCAGCACCACCAGCGTCGGCGCCAGGAACAGCCAGGCGGCGCGAATGCGGGCCCGCACCAGCCCCGATTCGACGGGCCTGGTCCCCTGGGGTCCGCTCACCATCCGCGCCGCCCGATGCGGCGCAGGTCCTGCGCCAGGCCATCGAGGGCCGGATCGGCCGCCTGCCGCCCGGCCAGCACGTCATGCACCCGGGTCCAGAAGGCATTGGACACCCGGTTATACCGGCCCCCCGCCGCCAAAGACGGCCGCGCCACGGCACCGCTGAAAGTCGGCAGGAGGGTGCGGAAGAAAGGATTGGCGGCCAGCACCTCCGGGTCCTGGTAGAGGGCGGGCAGCGTCGGGTTGTAGGCGGCGACCACAGCGCGGCGCTTCTGCTCGGCGGCGTCGGTCAGGTACATGACCAGCGCCGCGGCCTCGGCCGGGTGGCGGGAATAGCGCGAGACGCCCAGGTTCCAGCCGCCCAGCACGCCCGTCGGCGCGTCGCCCGATTCGCGGGGCAGGGGGGCGATGCCGACCTTGCCGCGCACCGGGCTGTCGGCGCCCTCGGCCAGCGCCCAGGCATAGGGCCAGTTGCGCATGAAGACGGCGTTGCCCGATTGGAACAACCCGCGCGCCTCCTCCTCGGTGTAGGTCAGCACGCCTTCGGGGGCGATGCCGCCGATCCAGCCGCCGGCGCGGGCCAGGGCGGCGCGGGCCGCCGGATTGTCGATGGTGATGCGGGCGTCGCGGTCCAGGATGGTGCCGCCGCCCGAGCTCGCCACCCATTCCAGCGCATTGACCGTCAGCCCCTCATAGGCGCGGCCCTGGAAGACATAGCCCCAGAGCGGCTGGGCGCCCGGGGCCGCGGCGGCGCGCTCGGCCTGCTGGATGAAGGCGGCCGTCTCGGTCATCGCCTCCCAGGTCGCGGGCACCGCGCGCCCGTGCTTCTCCAGCAGGTCGCGGCGATAGAACAGAACCCCGGCATCGGTGTAGAGCGGCATGGCGATCAGCCGGCCGTCCACCGTGTTGTTAGCGATGATGGCGGGGAAGTGCCGCGCCTCGGCGCCATGGGAATAGGGCCGCAGGTCGATGAAATGGTGGCCGAGGATGCCGGGCCAGACCACGTCGATCTGGTAGATGTCGATCTGTGGCGCCGCGCCCGCCAGCATCATCTGGTACAGCGCCAGCCGCTCGCTGGCCGAATTGGGCACCGAGACGATCTTCACGCGGTGGCCCGACTCCCGCGCCCAGGCCTGCGCTCCGTCGCGGCACAGCTCCAGCTCCTGCCCCAGCGCGCCGCAGGAGATGGTGACCTCCACCGCCGCGGCCGGCCGCGGCGCCGCCGCCAGGCCGAGGCCGGCGGTCAGCAGCAGAGCGAGGCAGCGTCGGATCATCGGCGTCTCCTTCCTGGCGAGGGGATGGGGCGCCGCGGAGGCACCGGCGCCGCGCAGCCCAGGGTCCGGATGGTGAGGGCCGGATGGCGGGGGCCGGATACGGGCAAGGGGCAGTCCAGGGCTAAACGCCGTGGCCGCGCCCGGCAAGCCGCGCCGGGCCGATGGTCAAGCCATTGTGACGCTGCCCGGCGCCGCGGGGCGGGCAGCAAAAAGGGCCGGGACCCTGCGGTCCCGGCCCTGCGGCCGCGTGCCAGAAATGGCGATCAGCGGATGGTGTAGGTGCTGACCTCGCAGACATTGATGCCGCGGCGCTCGATGCGCTGGCCGCCCTGCAGGACGGTCAGGAAGTCGAAGACGCAGGCGCCGGTGCCATCATCGATGTTGATGGTCACCGACTGGCCCGGCTCGAGCACGTCGTTGCCGAGGATGTCCTCCTCCCAGCTCGAGCGCTTCGAGTTGGAGGCGTGGAAGGACACGACGGTGGTGCGCGAGGCGTTCACCAGCTGCACCCGCCGGTCGGCGGCCTCGGCCGAGGAGGGCGCCAGGCTGACGGTCGCGGCGAGGGCAATCACGGAGGCGGCAAGGAGGCGGCGAAGCATGACTCGGCTTTCCAAGGATGGGGGCCGGCATTCTGCCGCGCTTTCGCCCGGCCGTCGCTGCCTATGCGATATATTTCTGGGGCGGCAATGCATTTTTGCGACTGCGAACAACGGCTTGTGACCGGACTTGCTCACTTTTCAGACAGTCGGGCCCGGCCGGACCGGGTCCCGGCCAAGGCCGGGGGCGGCGGAGGGG
>NZ_CACSJM010000135.1 GCF_902706185.1 Roseomonas sp. 18066
GTATAAGAGACAGTTCGCGGGTGGAAGGGGCGGTGTGCCACCTGAAGAATCAGAAAAAAGATGGGGGCCCGGGGGAATTCTTTCCCCCGGACTTTTTGTCTTTTACTTGGCCGTCCGAACTTCCTGTGCCAGCGTCTGCTCATCGACGCGCGGCGTGTAGGTCAGGCCGCGGCGGGTGGCCCAGACCGACTTCTGGATGTGCAGCGGGACGATGGCGACGTCCTGCATGGCGGTGCGCATGGCTTCCTGGAGGAGCTTTTCGCGCGCGCTGTCATCCATGGTGGCCAAGCCGCGCGCGGTGGTCGCGTCGACCGCGGGGTTGGCGTAGCGCCCGTAGTTGGACAGCCCGAGGCCGTTGTTCGGCCCGCGCCCGCCCAGGATGGAGCGCAGCGAGGTGGAGGGCTCGCCGGTGCTGTTGGCCCAGCCCAGCAGATAGGCCGAGGCCTCGAAGCGGTTGAGGCGGCCGATCAGGGTGGCCAGCGGCTGGGCGTCGACGGCGGTCTTCACACCGATGCGGGCCCACATCTGCGCCACCACCTGCAGGATCTGCGCGTCGTTGACGTAGCGGTCGTTGGGGCCGCGCAGCGTGATGGTCAGGCCGTTGGGGTAGCCGGCGTCGGCCAGCAGCTTCTTGGCGCGGTCGACGTCGTAGCGCGGCACGGCGATCGAGGGGTCGTAGCCGAAGGCGCCCTGCGGCATGAACTGGCCGGTGGGGACGGAGGCGTTCTCCATCACGCGCTGGGCGATGGCCTGGCGGTTGATGGCGATGGACAGCGCCTCGCGGACGCGGTGGTCCTGCAAGGGGTTCTTGTCCAGCGCCTCGCCATTGGGACCCGTCACGTCGGGCGTGGCGCCATCCCGGAAGACGTCAAGCCCGAGAAAGATCAGGCGCAGGCTGGTGCCTTCGGCGATGGTGATGCGCGTGTCGGTGCGCAGCTTGCCCAGGTCCTGGGTGGGGACGTTGTCGATCATCGCGACATCGCCCGACAGCAGCGCCGCCACGCGGGCGCCGGAGTTGGTGATGATGCGGTATTCGACGCGCTGCCACTCGGGCTTGGCGCCCCAGTAGCTTTCGTTGCGGGTCATCACCACGCGGTCGTTCGGCGCGTAGGAGACGAAGCGGAAGGGACCGCTGCCGATCGCCACCTTGTCGCTGTTGAAGGCGGCCGAGGCGACGCCGGCGCCCAGGCTGCGCGGCATGATGAAGACCGAGGCCAGGTCGTTGGCCAGCAGCGGATAGGGCGTCGCGGTCCTGAAGCGGATGGTCTCGGCATCGACCACCTCCACGCCGGTGATGGCGCGGGTGTAGACGGCAAAGGAGCTCGGGCTCTGCACCGTGGGGACGCGGGCGACCGAATAGGCCACGTCCTCGGCGGTGACGGGGGCGCCGTTGTGGAAGGTGGCGCCCGGGCGCAGCTTGAACTCCCAGGTGGTGTCGTCGACGATCCGCCAGGAGGCGGCCAGCGCCGGGCGCAGGCGCGCATTCTCGTCGCGCTGCACCAGGCCTTCGAACATATGCGCGGACAGCATGATGCTCGGCGTCAGGGTGTAGTATTGCGGGTCGATGCTGGCCGGCGGCGCCGAGACCGCCATGGACAGGGTCTGCGCGCCGGCGGTGCCGGCCAGCAGGGTGGCCGCCAGCGTGACGCCGGCGATCTTCGAGAAAATGGTCATGCGCGCTCGTCCTGCGTCCAGCCCAGCTCTTCCTGGACCAGGCTCGCCCAATAGGCGGAGCCGAGGGCCAGGGCTTCGTCGTTGAAATCGTATTTCGGCGTGTGGACGTTGTGGAAGCTGCCGTCCGGGTTGCTGCCATTGCCGATGCGCATGAAGACGCCCGGCTTCTTCTGCAGCATATAGGCGAAGTCCTCGCCGCCGGTGCTCATCGGGAACTCGCCGACCGCGGCGTCGCCGACCAGCGCCGCGGCGGCGGCATTGGCGACCGGCACCTTCTCGCCGGCATTGACCGTCGGCGGGCACAGCACGTCATAGGTGAACTCGGCGGTGCAGCCATGGGCGGAGGCGAGCGTCTCGGCCAGCTCCTGCAGGCGGCGGCGGATCATCGCCTGGGCCTCGGGGCGGAAGTAGCGGGCGGTGCCGCGCACCACGGCCTTGGCCGGCATGACATTGGGCGAGCCGAAGCTGCCGCCGCTGACATGGCCGACGGAGAGCGCCGCCGGCTCGGTCGGCTTCAGGTTGCGCGGCAGGATGGTGTGCACGGCCAGCAGGAAATGGCCCAGCACCACGGTGACGTCGGTCGCCAGGTGGGGCGCCGCGCCGCCATGGCCGCCGGTGCCGTGGAACTCGACGCCCCAGAAATCGGCGCCGGCCAGGATCGGGCCGGGGCGGGTGGCGAATTGCCCGACGGCCAGGCCCGGGGTGTTGTGCATGCCGTAGACGCTGTCGACGGGGAAGCGGTCGAACAGCCCGTCCTTGATCATGGCGGCGGCGCCGGTGCCGGCTTCCTCGGCGGGCTGGAAGATGAACTGCACGGTGCCGGCGAAGTCGGGTTTTTGCGCCAGGAACTTGGCCGCGCCTAGCAGCATGGCGGTGTGGCCGTCATGGCCGCAGGCATGCATCTTGCCCGGGACGGTCGAGACATGGGCAAAGTCGTTCTCTTCCTGGATGAACAGCGCATCCATGTCGGCGCGCAGGCCGATGGCGCGCTGGCCCGGGCGGCCGCCCTTC
This sequence comes from Roseomonas sp. 18066, assembly GCF_902706185.1. GTDB lineage: Bacteria > Pseudomonadota > Alphaproteobacteria > Acetobacterales > Acetobacteraceae > Pseudoroseomonas. The sequence goes on from NZ_CACSJM010000135.1 coordinate 2,686, forward strand.
AGCGTGCCGACCACGCCGGTGCCGCCGATGCCCTCGACCACCTCGAGGCCCCATTCGCGCAGCTTGCCGGCGACGAGGGCCGCGGTCCGCACCTCCTCGAAGCGGGTCTCGGGGTGGCGGTGGATGTCGCGGCGGATCTCGATGAGCTCCGCCTCGAAACCCTTGATCTCCTCCAGGATGTCCTGGCGCATGGCGTTTTTCCCTCTGGCTTGGCGCTTTGCCGAAGGGGGGCGAAACTGGGCCGGCCGGCTGCCCCGGTCAACGGGTCGCGAGGCGGTAAGTGTAGACGTTTTTCCATCATGGTGGATAATGGGCGGCGACGCCGCCCTGCGAGGCCCCGAGGCATGACCGAGACCGCCCTGATCCGCGACGCGCAGGAAGCCGACCTGCCGCGGCTGCTGGCCATCATCAACCAGGCGATCCGCGAGACCACCGCGGTCTGGCACGTGCAGGAGACGACGCTGGAGGCCCGGCGCGGCTGGCTGCAGGACCGGCAGGGGGCCGGGCGGCCGGTGCTGGTGGCGGTGGCAGGCGGCGTGGTGCAGGGCTTCGCCAGCTACGGCGATTTCCGCCCCTTCGCCGGCTTCGCGGCCACCGTCGAGCATTCGGTCTATGTCGACCCGGCGGCGCAGGGGCAGGGGCTGGGGCGGCAGCTGCTGGCGGCGCTGGTGGCGCGCGCCGTCCAGGACAGCAGCGTGCATGTCATGGTCGCCGCCATCGAGGCGGGGAATGCCGCCTCGGTTGCCCTGCACCGCCGCGAGGGCTTCGTCGAGGCCGGCGTGCTGAAGGAGACGGGCCAAAAGTTCGGCCGCTGGCTCGACCTGCTGTTCATGACCCGGCACGTCTGACCCGCGGGCTATAAGCCGGGCGGATAGCTGCTTTCCGCGCCCGGGCGCTTCGCGCGCCGCGCCGGCCGGGCCAGACTGCCCTCCAGAAAAAATGGAGGGGACGGCGCATGACCGTGGGCGAGATGATCGTGGAGGCCCTGTTGGCGCAGGGCATCGACCGGCTGTTCTGCGTGCCGGGGGAGAGCTATCTCGGCCTGCTCGACGCGCTGCATGACCGCACAGCGATGGACACGGTGGTCTGCCGCCATGAATCGGGCGCCGGCTTCATGGCGCTGGCCGATGCGCGGCTGACCGGGCGCCCCGGCGTCGCCGCCGTCAGCCGCGGCCCCGGCGCCTGCAACGCCGCCATCGCCGTGCACACCGCGCAGCAGGATGGCGTGCCCTTCCTGCTCATCGTCGGCCAGGTCGCCGCGGCCGATCTCCGCCGCGACGCCTTCCAGGAGATCGACTACGGCAAGATGTTCGGCTCGGTGGCGAAGTGGGTGGCCGAGCTGACCGACCCGGCCCGCGCCGCCGAGACGCTGCGCCGCGCCCTGCAGGTGGCGACCACCGGCACGCCGGGCCCGGTGGTGCTGTCGGTGCCGGAGGACGTGCTGAACGCGCCCTGCGCCAGCCCGGTGCCGGGGCCGCAGGCGCCGCTGGTGGCAGCCCCCCCGGCCGATGCCCTGGCGCGGCTGCGCGGCTGGCTGGCCGCCGCCGAGCGCCCGGTGCTGCTGGCCGGCAGCGGCATCGCGGCGCCGGGGGAGCGCGAGGCGCTGCTCGGCTTCATCGAGGCCTGGGAGCTGCCGGCCCTCGTCACCTTCCGCCGCCAGGACCTGCTGCCGAACCGGCACCGGCTCTATGCCGGCGACATGGGGCTGTCGAACCCGGCCAGCCAGATGGCGGCGCTGGGGGAGGCTGACCTGGTGCTGGCGCTGGGCGCCCGGCTGTCGGACATCAACAGCCAGGGTTTTTCTTTCCCTGTCCCCGGGCAGCGGCTGGTTCACGTCCATGCCGACCCCGACGCCATCGGGCCGATCTTCCCGGCATCGCTGGCGCTCGCCTGCCCGGCCGGCGCCTTCCTGGACGCCGTCGGCCTGCCGGACCGCCCGCCGCCGGGCGCGCGCCGCGGCTGGGTCGAGCGGCTGGCGGTGGAGCGGCAGAAAATCGTCGCCCCGCGGCTGCCCGAGGTCAGCGACGGCCTGGCCTTCGAGGCGGTGGCGTCGGCGATCGGCGCCGCGCTGCCGAAGGACGGCATCCTGACGCTGGATGCCGGCAGCTTCGCCGCCCCCTGCTACCGCATCATCCCCTTCGCCCCGCCGCAGCGGCTGCTGGCGCCGATCTCGGGGGCGATGGGCTTCGGCGTGCCGGCCGCGGTCGCCGCCGCGCTGCGCGAGCCCGGGCGGACCGTGGTCTGCTGCGTCGGCGATGGCGGCTTCCTGATGACCGGGTCGGAGCTGGCCGTGGCGCTGGAACGGCGCCTGCCGATCAAGCTGTTCCTGGCGGAGAACGGCGTCTATGGCTCGATCCGCATCCACCAGGAGCGGGAGTTCCCGGGCCGCACCACCGGCACGGCCTTCGCCAACCCCGACTTCCTGGCGATGGGCGCCGCCTATGGCGCGACGGTGACCCATATCCAGACCGCCGAGGAGCTGAAGAAAATCCCGGCGATCCTGGCGGCGCCGGGGCCGCACTTCGTCGTGGTGAAGACCAGCTTCGACGCGGTGAAGCCGAAGCCCTAGCGGCGGCGGAGGCCCTCGGCGATCACCGCGCCGAGGGCGCCCACCAGCATCAGCACCGCCATTGGCCGCGCCGTGCCATCGGCGAAATGGCTGAGCAGGATGCCGCTGGTGCCGGCGACGCTGAATTGCAGCGTGCCCATCAGCGCCGAGGCCGAGCCCGCCTGCGCCGCCTGGCGCGACAGCGCGCCCACCGCGGCATTGGGCATGACGAAGGCGCTGAACATCATGCAGATAAAGATCGGCGGCAGCAGCAGCGCCCAATGCGACGGCCCGGCGAAGGCGATGCCGGCCAGCAGGATGGTCGAGGCCAGGATCACCCTGGTCGCGATCTTCGGCAGCCGGTCGGCGCCGAGCCGCAGCAGCAGCGGCGGGTTCAGCTGCGAGCCCAGGATGAAGCCCGCCGCGTTGATGCCGAAGAGGATGCCGAAGGTCGAGGGCTCCAGCCGGAACATGCCGACGAAGACCGCGGCCGAGCCGCCGACATAGGCGAACATCAGGAACATATTGGCGCAGCCCATGGCGACATGGGTGGCGAAGCCGCGGTCGCGCAGGATCTGCAGGTAGCGCAGCAGCTGCGCCGTCGGGCCCAGCCGCAGCCGCCGCTCGGGCGACAGCGTCTCCGGCAGGAAGCGCCAGACCAGCGTCGCCGACAGCGCCGCATAGCAGGCGCCGAACCAGAAGATCGGCCGCCAGCCGCCGAAGGCCAGCATCAGCCCGCCCAGGCTGGGCGCCAGGATCGGCGCCGCCCCCATCACCAGCATCAGCTTCGACATCAGCCGGGCGGCGGCATGGCCATCGGCCACGTCGCGCACCACGGCGCGCGGCAGCACCATGCTGGCCGAGCCGCCGAAGGCCGCGATGCAGCGGAACAAGGCCAGCATCTGGATATCGGTGGCCAGCGCGCAGCCGATCGTGCCCAGCAGATAGACCAGCAGCCCCGCGATCAGCGGCCGCCGCCGCCCCAGCCGGTCGCCCAGCGTGCCCTGCACCAGCTGGCCCACGGCGAGCCCCAGGAACCAGGCGGCGAGCGTCAGCTCGGCCGAGCCGTGCGGCGCGCCGAACTCGGCCTCGATGGCGGGAAAGGCAGGCAGGTACATGTCGGTCGAGAGCGGCCCGATGGCCGTCAGGAAGCCGAGCAGCAAGGGTAGCCAGGCAGGCATGGGTGAGGGCGATCCGGTAGGGCGGCAGGGGCGCCGCGAAGGCCAGGGCAATGCAGGGATGGGGCCAGCGCGGCAACCGCCAGGCCCGGCAGGCCAGCATTGCACCGTCACCGCGGCCGCCACAGCCCTGGCCGGTGCCGCGCCCATCATCTTCCTGTGCGACCGCCGGGCTGTTGGGAAGATGAAACAACAGGCAGGTCGCGACGCGGATGCGCGAATCATGGGCGATGGCGGAGCGGCGTGCTGAAACCTTCATCTCTGGCGGCTTGCGCGGGGCCGAGGCGGTCCCGGACACTCGCCGCGTCCCCCGGCCCCCGCGCCGGGCCAGAACAGGGAGAGCAACCGTGATCCGTTCCGCCCTTTCGGCCGCCGGCCTGGCGCTTGCCGCCACCGTCAGCCTGGCTGCCCCAGCCGCCGCCCAGCCCGCCGCCGACACCGTGGGCGCCATCCGCGCCCGCGGCGCGCTGAACTGCGGCGTGGCCGGCAATGTCGCCGGCTTCAGCCTGCCCGACGCCGCCGGCATCTATCGCGGCATCGACGCCGACAGCTGCCGCTCGGTCGCCGCCGCCATCTTCGGCGACGCCAACAAGGTGCGCTTCATCAACACCACGTCGCAGAACCGCTTCACCGCGCTGCAGTCGGGCGAGGTGGACATGCTGGTGCGCAACACCACCTGGACCCTGTCGCGCGAGGCCTCGCTGGGCTTCGAATTCGCCACCATCAACTTCTACGATGGCCAGGGCTTCATGGTGAAGAAGTCGTCCAACGTCACCTCGGCCAAGCAGCTGGACGGCGCCACCGTCTGCGTCCAGCCCGGCACCACCACCGAGCTGAACCTGTCCGACTTCTTCCGCGCCCAGGGCATGAAGTTCACCCCCGTGGTGATCGAGAGCGTGGAAGAAATCCGCACCGCCTTCCTGGCCGGCCGCTGCGACGCCTATACCAACGACGCGTCCTCGCTCGCCTCGTTCCGCGCGACGCAAACCACGCCGGCCGACTTCCTGCTGCTGCCCGAGATCATCTCGAAGGAGCCGCTGGGCGCCGTGGTGCGCAAGGGCGACTGGAAGTTCTTCGACATCGTCCGCTGGGCGCATTTCGCGCAGCTGACGGCGGAAGAGCTCGGCATCACCAGCCAGAATATCGCCAGCTTCACCGCCAACACCAACCCCGACATCCAGCGCTTCATGGGCGCCAGCGGCGACCTGGGCAAGATGCTGGGCCTGGCGCCGGACTGGGCGGTGAAGCTGATCACCCAGCAAGGCAACTTCGCCGAAGTCTGGGACCGCAACATCACGCCGCTGGGCGTGCAGCGGGGGATCAACAACCTTTGGACCAAGGGTGGGCTGCAGTACGCGCCGCCGATGCGGTAAGGAATTTGGGCAGGCTGGGGGAATGAATTCCCCCAGACCCCCATCTTTTTTCTGTCTGTTGGCCGTTGGATGAAAAGCGCCTCGTCGGATGCCGCATCAGGGCATCACGGCGGGGCGCTGTTTTTATGCGCTGGTCGTTCAACGGCCAACGAATAGAAAAAAGATGGGGTCCAGGGGAATTCATTCCCCTGGCCTTTTTCTGTCTTCTCTAAGAATTTTCTTCCTCTGAAAACACATCCGCATAGGCATGCCACGTCGCATGCCCCACGAGTGGCATGGCCACCGCGAGACCCAGGAAGAACGGCACCAGCGCCAGTCCGGTGAACAGCACGATCAGCCCGGCCCAGAGCGCCATGGGCTGCGGGTTGCGCAGCACCGCCTGCCAGGAGGCGATGATCGCCTCGATCGCCGAGACGTCGCGGTCCAGCAGCATCGGCGCGGCGAAGGCGGCGGTGCAGAAGGCCAGCGTCGCCAGGACCAGCCCGCCGCCGGTGCCGAGGATGATGAAGGACAGCAGCCCCTCGGCGCGCAGCATGGCCAGCGGCAGGCCGTCGATCGGCGGCGCGAAATCGGTGCCCAGGCACAGCGCGAAGGCCAGCGTCGCCATGCGCAGCCAGAACAGGTGCAGCAGCAGCAGCGCGCCGCCGAGGAAGCCGAGCTGGGTGCCGCGCTCGGCCAGGCGCGACAGGATGGCGCGGGCGTCGACCGGCAGGCCCAGCGCCCGGCGGCGCGAGCTCTCATAGAGACCGGCGGCCAGCAGCGGCGCCAGCAGCAGGAAGCCGGCTGTCGCGGGCAGGATGGCCCACAGCGTCGCCGCGCGTTGCGCCAGCAGGGCGAGGGTCCAGCCGCCGGCGGCCAGCGCCAGCCCATAGCCCAGCCCCACGGCCGGCGCCGCCCAGAGGTCGCGCCAGCCGGCGGCCAACCAGGCCCAGGGCCGGTCATGCGCCACCCGGCGCGGCGCCGTGGCTGAGGTCATGCAGGCTTTCCTCCCGATGACCACAACCTAGCCGCAGGCCGCGCGCGGCGACTTGATCCGCATCAAGGACGCGACGGGGCGCATGCGCTTCTTTCGCGTCAATCGCGCGAACCCAGCCCATGCCTGGTTGCGCCCGCCGGGGGGCGGCTCCCCCCGCGACCGGAGAATGTGAGCGATGCCCGATGGAGGCCAGGCCTTGCGCCTCGCGGCCGGCGGCGGCTGGCGGCAGGACAGCTATGTGGACGGCCCGATCCGCGCCATGGCGGTGGCGACGATCTTCTGGGGCATCGTCGGATTCCTCATCGGCGTGGTGGTGGCGTCGCAGCTGGCCTTCCCGCTGCTGAATCTCGACCTGGAATGGACGACCTTCGGCCGGCTGCGGCCGCTGCACACCAGCGCGGTGATCTTCGCCTTCGGCGGCAATGCGCTGCTCTGCACCAGCCTCTATGTCGTGCAGCGCACCTGCCGCGCGCGGCTGTTCGGCGGCGAGGAGATGGGCTGGTTCCTGTTCGCCGGCTACCAGTTCTTCATCGTGATGGCGGCGGTGGGCTATCTGCTGGGCGTCACCCAGGGCAAGGAATATGCCGAGCCCGAATGGTATGTTGACCTCTGGCTGGTCGTCGTCTGGGTCTCTTACCTGGTGGCCTTCGGCGGGACGATCCTGCGGCGGGCAGAGCCCCACATCTACGTCGCCAACTGGTTCTTCCTGGCCTTCATCATCACCGTCGCGCTGCTGCATATCGGCAACAACGTGGCGCTGCCGCTGACCATCGGCCATGCCAAGTCCTATGGCGTGGCCTCCGGCGTGCAGGATGCGATGATCCAGTGGTGGTATGGCCACAACGCGGTGGGCTTCTTCCTGACCGCGGGCTTCCTCGGCATCATGTACTACTTCATCCCGAAGCAGGCGGAGCGGCCGGTCTATTCCTACCGCCTCTCCATCGTCCACTTCTGGTCGTTGATTTTTCTCTACATCTGGGCCGGGCCGCATCACCTGCACTACACCGCGCTGCCGGACTGGGCGCAGACGCTAGGCATGGTCTTCTCGATCATGCTGTGGATGCCGTCCTGGGGCGGCATGATCAACGGGCTGATGACGCTGTCGGGGGCCTGGGACAAGCTGCGCACCGATCCCGGCCTGCGCTTCTCGGTCGCCGCCGTCGGCTTCTACGCCATGGCCACCTTCGAGGGGCCGGTGATGTCGGTGAAGGCGGTCAACGCCCTGTCGCATTACACCGACTGGACCATCGGCCATGTCCATTCCGGCGCCCTCGGCTGGAACGGTTTTATCACCTTCGGCGCGCTGTACTGGCTGGTGCCGCGGCTTTGGGGCAAGACCGAGCTGTGGTCGAAGAAGTTGGCCGACTGGCACTTCTGGATCGCGACGCTGGGCATCGTCCTCTACATCACCGCCATGTGGGTCTCCGGCATCATGCAGGGGCTGATGTGGCGCAGCTACGACGCCATGGGATTTCTCCAATACAGCTTCGTCGAGACCGTGGCGGCGATGCATCCCTACTACGTCATCCGCATGCTGGGCGGGGTGCTCTACCTCTCCGGCGCGCTGCTGATGGCCTACAACCTGTGGCGCACCGTGCGGACCGCCCCCGCCGCGCTGCCCGCCTCCCAGCCCGTCGCGGCCGAGTGAGGAGCTCAAAGCGATGTTCAAGAAATTCAGCCACGCTCTTATTGAAAAGAATTTGATCCTGATGGGGGTGTTGTCGCTGATCACCGTCTCCATCGGCGGGCTGGTGCAGATCGTGCCGCTCTTCGCCGTGGAGACCACGATCGAGCGCGTCGACGGCATCCGCCCCTACACGCCGCTGGAGCTGGCGGGGCGCGACATCTATGTGCGCGAGGGCTGCTACACCTGCCACAGCCAGATGATCCGCCCCTTCCGCGACGAGGCCGAGCGCTACGGCCATTACAGCCTGGCGGCGGAAAGCCTCTACGACCATCCCTTCCAATGGGGCAGCAAGCGCACCGGGCCCGACCTGGCCCGTGTCGGCGGGCGGTATTCCGACGACTGGCATGCGGCGCATCTGCGCAGCCCGCGCGCGCTGGTGCCGGAAAGCGTGATGCCGCCTTATGCCTTCCTCGACCGGCCGCTCGACTATCGCGACATCGCGGCGCATCTGCGCGGCCAGCGCGCGGTCGGCGTGCCCTATACCGAGGCGATGATCGCCAATGCGGCGGCCGATCTCGAGGCGCAGGCGCGGCCGGAGATGGACCCGGCGGGCTTCACGGGACGCTATGCCACCGCCCGGCAATCGGCCTTCGACGGCGATGGCCGGACGGTCACCGAGATGGATGCGCTGGTCGCCTATCTGCAGATGCTCGGCACGCTGGTGCGCTTCGGCGACGTCACGCCCGAGCGCGTGCGGCAGCAGTGAGGGGCGCGCCGTCATGGATCTCCTGACCGCCTATCCCGTCCTGAAGGCCGCCTGGGTCGTGTGGTTCTTCCTTCTGTTTGGCTTCATCCTGGTCTGGGTGCTGCGCCCGGGCCGCCGCCACGCCTACCAGGCGATGGCCGATATTCCCCTGCAGGACGCGCCCCCCGCGCGTCCCAAGCGGAGCCTGTGACATGGCCTCGAACATCGAGAAGGACGCCGTCAGCGGCCAGGACACCACCGGCCATGAATGGGACGGCATCCGCGAGCTGAACACGCCGCTGCCGCGCTGGTGGCTCTGGACCTTCTACGCCTGCATCGCCTTCGCCGCCCTCTGGGTGGTGCTGTATCCGGCGCTGCCCTTCAGCACGGGGCTCACCGGATGGACCGCGCGCGGCGCCATCGGCGAGGAGATGGCGCGCCACGCCGCCGAGCAGGAGCCGCGCCTGGTCGCCATCCGCGAGGCGACGCTGGAAGAGATCCGGTCTGAACCCGCCTTGCGCGCCTATGCCATGGCCGGTGGCCGCGTCGCCTTCGGCAACAACTGCGCCGCCTGCCATGGCGCCGGCGGCCAGGGCGCGCCGGGCGGGTTTCCGTCGCTCGCCGATGATGACTGGCTCTGGGGCGGCAGCATGGCCGCCATCCAGCAGACCATTGCCCATGGCATCCGCACCGCCGAGGACGACCAGGCCCGCACCAGCATGATGCCGCGCTTCCTGGCTGACGGCCTGCTGAAGGCGCCGCAGGTCGATGACGTGGCCGAGCATGTGCTGGACCTCTCCGGCCGCGCCACCGACCGCGCGGCGGCGGCGCGGGGTGCGACGCTCTTCGCCGAGAACTGCGCCGCCTGCCATGGCGACCGCGGCACCGGCAATCGCGAGATGGGCGCGCCGAATCTCGCCGACCAGGTCTGGCTCTATGGCGGCGACAAGCGCGCCATCGTGCAGAGCATCGCCTATGCCCGCGGCGGCGTCATGCCGGCCTGGGGGGCGCGGCTGGACCCGGCTGTGGTCAAGATGCTGGCCGTCTATGTCCATGCCCTCGGCGGCGGCGAGGCGGAGTAGCGCATCATGGGCCGCGTCGCCCTGCCTCGCCCGACGACAGAAAACGCCTCGCTCTACGCCGCGCAGCAGAAGGTCTATCCCAAGGCGGTGCGCGGCCCGGTGCGGCGCCTGAAATGGGCGATGCTGGCCGCCTGCCTGGCGCTCTACTACCTGCTGCCCTGGCTGCGCTGGGACCGTGGCCCCGGCCTGCCGGACCAGGCCGTGCTGGTCGACATCGCCGATGCCCGCATCTTTCTGTTCAGCATCGAGCTCTGGCCGCAGGAGATCTATTTCCTCACCGGCGCGCTGGTGCTGGCGGCGATCGGGCTGTTTGCCGTGACCAGCCTGTTTGGCCGCGTCTGGTGCGGCTTCGCCTGCCCGCAGACCGTCTGGACCGATCTGTTTCTTCTCGTCGAGCGCTGGATCGAAGGCGACCGCAACGCGCGGATCAAGCGCGACGCCGCCCCGGTCTCGCGCGACAAAGTCCTGCGCAAGGCGCTGAAGCACGCCGCCTGGATCGTCATCGCCGCGGCGACCGGCGGCGCCTTCGTCGTCTATTTCCAGGATGCGCGGGCGGCCTTCGTCGCCATCCCGACCGGCACCGCCTCGCTGGAAACCTATGTCTTCTTCGCCCTCTTCACAGGTACCACCTACCTGCTGGCCGGCTGGGCGCGGGAGCAGGTCTGCACCTATATGTGCCCCTGGCCGCGCTTCCAGGCCGCCATGCTCGACGAGCAGTCGCTGGTGGTCACCTATCGCGGCTGGCGCGGCGAGCCCCGCGGCAAGGCGCGCGCCGCCGGCATCGGCGATTGCGTCGATTGCCGCGCCTGCCTGCATGCCTGCCCGACCGGCATCGACATCCGCGACGGGCAGCAGATGGAATGCATCGGCTGCGGGTTGTGCATCGATGCCTGCGACGAGGTGATGCGCAAGCTGCAGCGCCCGCCCGGCCTGGTCGCCTTCGAGACCCTGGCCAACCTGGCCGCCAGCGACGCCGCGACGATGGGCATGCCGCCCGGGCCGGTGCGGCAGCTCTGCGGCATGAAGGCGCGCGCCCCCGTCCGCTTCGCCCGGCCGCGCAGCATCATGTATGGCGCGGTGCTCGGGCTGGTCGCGGCGGTGATGCTCGGCGCCTTCCTGATGCGCGAGACGGCGACGCTGTCGGTGCTGCGCGACCGGGCGCCGCTCTATGTGCGCCTGTCCGATGGCGGCATCCGCAACGGCTACACGCTGAAGCTGGCCAATCGCCGGCTGGCCGAGCCGGCCCTCGCCCTGGAGCTCGTCGCCCCCGCCGGCTTCCACCTCACCGTCCAGGAAGCGCCGCTGGACGAGGCCCGGCGCCCCCGGCTGCGGCTGGCGCCCGACGGGGTCACCGAATGGCGCGCCCTGGTCAGCCTGCCCGCCGGCCAAGCGGTCGCCGCCAGCACGCCGATCCGCTTCCGCCTGCGCGACGCCGGCGGGCGGGTGCAGCTTGAAGAGACCAGCATCTTCCTCGCCCCTGAAAGAGGCTCGCCATGACCGCGCTCGCCACCCCCCGCCGCAGCGGCTGGATCCCCTGGGTCTTCGTCGGCGGCATGCTGCTGGTGATCGCGGTGAATGGCGTGCTGATCGTCTTGGCGCTGACCACCTTCACCGGTGTCACCGAGGGCCAGGCCTATGACCGCGGCCTCGCCTACAACGATGTCCTGGCCGAGAACGCCCGCCAGGCGGCGCTGGGCTGGCAGGGGGAGATCCGCCGCGCCGGGGATGGCAGCCTGGCCGTCGCCATCACCGACCGCGATGGCCGCCCGGTGCCCGGCACCCTGCGCGGGCTGCTGCTGCGGCCCCTGGAGGGGACGACCCAGCCGCTCGTCTTCACCGCCGATGGCGAGGGCCGCTTCCGCGCCGCCCTGCCGGTGCCGCAGCCCGGGCAATGGGAGGCGCGGCTGGTGATGACCGGGCCCGCGGGCCGCGAATTCGACCTGCGCCGGCGGCTGGTGCTGCCGTGACCCTGCTGGCCCCCGCCGAGACCGCCGCCGGCTGCGCCCATTGCGGCGCGGCGCTGCCCGAGGCCAGCGACCGCTTCTGCTGCCGCGGCTGCGCGGCGGCGGCGGGGCTGGTGGCCGGGCTCGGCCTCGACGCCTTCTACCGGCGGCAAAGCACGGCCGCCGGGACGCTGCGCCCGGCGGAAACCCTGCCCGACACTGATTTCTCCGCGCTCGTGGTTCCCGAGAAGGGGGGCGTGCATCGACTGGAGCTGATGCTGGCCGGCCTGTCCTGCGGCGCCTGCGTCTGGCTGGTCGAGCAGGCCCTGGCCGCCGAGCCCGACGTGCTGCGCGCCCGGGCCAGCCTCTCCGCCCGCCGCCTGACCATCGCCTGGCGGGGGGAGGCTGGTCGCGCCAACCAGCTGGTCGCGCGGATCGCGGCGCTCGGCTTCCGCGCCGCGCCCTGGTCGCCGGCCTGCCTGCGCGCGACCGAGGATGCCGAAGGCCGCGCCCTGCTGCGCGCGCTCGGCATCGCGGCCTTCGGCATGATGAACGTCATGCTGGTCTCGGTCGCCGTCTGGGCCGGCGGCGACATGGGGGAGGCCACCCGCGCCCTGATGCATTGGCTGGCGGCGCTGATCGGCCTGCCGGTGGTGCTGGTGGCGGGGATGCCCTTCTACCGCTCCGCCTGGCGCGGGATCCGGGCCGGGCGGCCGAACATGGACCTGGCGGTGTCGCTGGGCGTGCTGGCGACCACCGCAATGAGCCTGTCGGAGACGCTGCGCCAGGGCCCCTATACCTGGTTCGACGGCGCCACCGCCTTGCTGGCCCTGCTGCTGGCCGGGCGGGTGCTGGACCGCGCCGCCCGCCGCCGCGCCCGCCAGGCGGTGGCCGAGCTGCTGGCGCTGCAGGATGGCACGGTGCAGCGGATCGACGCCGAGGGCCGCGTCACCCATGCCCCGGCCGGGCAGCTTCTGGCCGGCGACCGCCTGCTGCTGACCAGCGGCGAGCGGCTGCGGCTGGACGCCGCGCTCGACGCCCCCGAGGCCCTGCTGGATACCGCCGCCACCACCGGCGAAAGCCTGCCCCGTCGTTTCCTGGCAGGCGAGCTGGTCGCTGCCGGCGCGGTGAACCTGGGCAACCCGGTGGCGATGCGCGTCACGGCGGCCGCCGCCGACGGGTCGCTCGCCGCCATGGCGCGCCTCCTGGAACGCGCCGAGCAGGCGCGCGGCCGCTTCGTGACGCTGGCCGACCGGGCCGCCCGCTTCTACGTGCCGGTGGCGCATGCGGTGGCGGTGGCGACCTTCCTCGGCTGGTGGCTGTGGATGGGGGTGTCCTGGCAGGCGGCGCTGGTGCCCGCCGTCGCCGCGCTGATCATCACCTGCCCCTGTGGGCTCGCCATCGCCGTGCCCGCGGTGCAGGTCGCGGCCTCGGGCGCGCTGTTCCGGCGCGGGGTGCTGGTGGCCTCGGCCAGCGCGCTGGAGCGGCTGGCCGGCGCCGGCTGCGCCGTGCTCGACAAGACCGGCACCCTGACCGAAGGCCGCCCCGCCTTGCTGGAGGCGCCCGGCCGCCCGGCCTCGGCGCTGCGCGAGGCGGCCGCCATCGCCCGCGCCTCCCGCCACCCGCTGGCCCGGGCC
>NZ_CACSJM010000136.1 GCF_902706185.1 Roseomonas sp. 18066
GGGGGCGCTGGCCGGCGCCGGAGTCGCGGCGAATGTCGCGGCGGCGGGGCTTTCCTGGGCGCGCCCGAGCGCGGCCGGCAGGCTGGCGGCCAGCAGGGCGGTGCCCCCCAGCAGCAGGCCGCGCCACGGACGGCGGGCATCCGGCGGGGAGGCAGGCTCCATCCTGGCGGCAATCCCTCTCGCTGCCCGGCGGTTGCCGGCGTCACGCATGGCTCGGTCCATGCCGCTTCCATAGCCGCATTGGCGCGGCGCGGCGAGAGGCTTGAAAAGACGGCCCCGCCCCGGGGCCGATCACGATGCTCAGCCGTCCTCGAGATAGAGCAGCAGGGTCAGCGCCAGCAGCAGCCCGGCGACCGAGGGCGCCCAGGCGGCCAGCGCCACCGGCAGGGTGCCGGCCTGGCCGAATTCCTCGGCCACCTTGTCCAGCAGGAACAGCGCGAATCCGGCGGCGATGCCGGCGCCGATCATCTGCGCCACGCCGCCGCGGCGCGATTGCCGCATCGAGAAGCCGGCGGCCAGCAGCGCCATGGCCGCGGTCAGCAGCGGCAGCGACAGCAGCGAGTGGTAGTGCAGCCGGTGGCGCATGGCGGAGAAGCCGCTGCTCTCCAGCACGGCGATGAAGCTCGGCAGCGCCCAGAAGGACAGGGTGTCGGGGCTGGCGAAGGTTTCCTCGATGCGGTCGCGGGTCAGCGGCGTCGGCAGGCGCAGCGCCGTGGGGGGGGAGGGCTGGCGGTTGGCGCCGAAGGTCACCGCCGCCTCCAGGTTCCAGGCGCCGTCGGCCAGCCGCGCGCGGGGCGCCTCGACGCGGGCCAGCGGCTTGTCCGCCGCCGACAGGCGCCAGACCGAGACATTCCGGAGCAGGAAGCCGTCGCGGCCGACCTCGGGCACGCCGGCCAGGATGGCGATGCCATTCGGCTCCAGCGCCGTGTCGGCCTGGCGCAGCCACAGCCGGCCGCCGGCCAGCGACGACAGGCCGGTGGCGTTGCGCAGGTAGGTGGCGTCCAGCCGCTCGGCGCGGGCCAGCATGGCGGCCGAGAGCGGGGAGACGACGGTGATGGCCAGGGTGCCGAGGCACAGCGCCACCGCCACCGGCCCCATCAGGAAGGACCAGACCGAGACGCCGGCGGCGCGCGCCACCACCAGCTCGGAACCGCGGGCCAGCCGCCAGAAGGCGATGATGCCGCCCAGCAGCACGGCGAAGGGCAGGATCTGCAGCACCACGAAGGGCAGCCGCAGCCCGGCGATGGAGGCGACCAGGCCGAAGCCGGCATCCGCCCGCGTCGCCGCTCGGCGCAGCAGCTCGATGAAGTCGAACAGCGCGACCAGGCTGGCCAGCGCCAGGGTCATGGCCAGGGCCATGCTGGCGAAGCGGCGGGCGATATAGGTGGTCAGCGTCCAGGAGAAGGTCATGGCGCTCAGCCCTCCGCCGTGCCGGGGCGGCGCCGTGGCAGCCCGGGGCTGCCGAACAGCACCCAGGCCGAGACCAGGCAGGGGCCGAGGGCGTGGATCCAGATCAGCGGGATGAACTTGTTGTCGCGCGCCGCCAGGTTGCCGATCGACAGGCCGATGGCCAGCAGGGTGACGACGAGGGCGACGCCGACCGCGCCCGGGCGCCAGTCGCCATGCCGGCGGAAGCCGCTGGACAGGGCGGTGGCCAGCCCGACCATGGCGAAGGCCAGGGCGGTGAAGGGCGAGGCCAGGCGCTGGTGGCCCTCGGCGCGGAACTTGCGGATGTCGCGGTCGGGCAGGTTCTCGGCCGGGTCGGGGTGCAGCAGCTCGTCGACGAAGCGTTCCCGCGAGTCGCGGTTGCGGGCGCCGTCGACCGGGCTGCGCGAGGAGCTGGCCAGGTCGACGCTGTTCTCGGCGAAGCTCAGCACGGAGAGCCGGGCCGGGCGGTGCTCGGTGGCCGGGTCCATCTGCTGGCGGACGCCGTTCAGCAGGATGACGCGCGGGCCGTTCGGCGTGGCCACCAGCCGGCCTTCCTCGGCCATGATGGTGACCGGCGCGCCGGCCTCCCGCGTGTCGTGCACCAGGATGCCGCGCAGCGTGCCATCGGCCTCCCGCCGGCGGGCATAGACCGTCAGCTCGTCGCCCAGGCTGCTGAAGACGCCTTCCTGCACCAGGATCGCCGCCATCTCGTTGCGGATCTCGAATTGCCAGGCGCGGAAGGCGGCATGGCTGACGGGGACCAGCCACAGCTGCAGGAACAGGCAGAAGCCGGTGGCCAGGGTCGCCAGCAGCAGCGCCGGGCGGGACAGCTGCCAGTCCGACAGGCCGGCGGCGCGCATCACCACCAGCTCGCGGTCGCCATTCAGCCGGACATAGCTGAACAGCACCACGACGAAGGTGGTGATCGGCAGGATGACGGCGAAGAAGCTCGGCAGCAGCAGCCCGGTCAGCTCGACGAAGACCGCGAGCGACAGGCCGCGGTCCAGCACCAGCTCGATGAAGCGCAGGCTCTGCGTCAGCCAGACCAGGGCGGCCAGGCCGATGGTCACGGCCAGCAGGCCGACGCCGAGCTGGCGGAACAGGTAGCGGTCGAGACGGGTCATCGGGATGCGAAACACCTCTGGGTCGGCAGGCCGCAGGCGGGGGTGGTCCGGGGTGATGTAGGCCGGGCAGGCGAGAGCGCCAAGCAGGGCGCAGGTTTCAGGCTGAAACCCGGACACCCGCAGTGATCCAACGGATCACTGCCCTAACAAAAATGCCTCGAGGACGGGGGCGGGGACGATGCGGGTGCGCTCGCCGGGCGGGCCCTCCTGGCGGTGGCTGACCAGCCCGACCAGGCAGCTGGCCCCGGCATCGAGCACGGCGCCGCCGGATTCGCCGGCCTCCAGCCGCAGGGTCATCTCGGCATAGCCGCCGTGCAGCGGGTTGTCCTCGCGCATCAGCCCGCTGATCTCGGCCAGCTGCTCGCGATAGGGGGTCAGCACCAGCACCCGCTCGCCCGGGCGGGGGCCGGCGGCGCAGAGCGGCAGGGCGGCCGCGCCACGCGGCGGGGTGTCCAGCTGCAGCAGCGCCAGGTCGCGGCCGCCGACATAATAGGTGCCCAGGCCGAAGCGCAGGTCGGCCCGCCCCAGCCGGATCAGCCGGGCCAGCTGGTCGCGGCCCTGGAAGTTGAGCCGCGCCGGCTTGCCCAGGCTGGTGTCGAGGCCGGGGCAGCGGCGCATCATGCCCTGGCTGCCATCCAGCAGATGGGCGGCGGTCAGGAAGCGGCCCTGGCCCAGATGGATGGCGGCGCCGGTGGCGAAGCAACTGGGGCCGAGCTCGCTGCGCAGCCCGGCCAGCACGGCGGCGGCATGCGGCGCGGGGGCGCGGGCGGCCACCGTCTCGGCGGCGGTCTCGGCAAAGGGGCGGTCGGCCGGCGGGGCCGAGCCGGCGCAGCCGGCGAGCAGCGGCAGCAGGAGCAGGGCAGCCGGCCGCAGCAGAAGAGAGAGCGCGGCCATCGCGGCAGGATAGCCCCGCGCGACTTTCCCCGACAGGGGGGGCAACCGGGGGGGGCGGCTACCCCCGCGGCGCGGCGGCGCGCGACAGGCGGTCGTTGATGGCCGCCCCCAGGCCTGCCATCGGCACCGGCTGCACGGCGATGGCGGCGAGGCCCAGGCGCCGGCCCTCGGCATCCAATTCCCGCAGCCCGGCGAAAAGCCGGGCCGCGGCCTGCACCACATCGCCCGATTCGCTGAGCTGCCAGGTGGCTCCGGCCCCGGGCAGCGCGGGGCCGAAGGCGAGCAGCGCCTCGTCCGGCGCGACCGTGGTCGCCTCCAGCCGCACCGGCAGGGAGGGGGCGTAATGCGAGCTGAGCATCCCCGGCGCCGGGCGGGCCTCGTCTTCCGACCCCGCCGGGGCGGCGCGGCCGATCGGGCCGAGCAGCTTTTCCAATTCGGCCTCGGGGATGCCGCCGGGGCGCAGCAGCAGCGGGACCGGGCCGGTCAGGTCGAGCACCGTGCTCTCCAGCCCGACGGCGCAGGGGCCGCCATCCAGCACGGCGTCGATCTGGCCCGAGAGCCCGTCCAGCACGTGGTCGGCTGTGGTCGGCGACACGCCGCCCGATCGGTTGGCCGAGGGCGCCGCGATCGGCTGCCCGGCGGCGCGCAGCAGCGCCTGCGCCATCGGATGGGCGGGGACGCGCAGCGCCAGGCTGGGCAGCCCGGCGGAGGCCAGCAGCGCGATGCGGCTGTCGGCGGCGCGCGGCAGGACCAGGGTCAGCGGCCCGGGCCAGAAGGCGCGGGCCACGGCGCGGGCGCGGTCGTCGGCCACGGCCTCGGCGAAGGCGGCCTCGGCATCGGGGAAGTGGCTGATCAGCGGGTTGAAGCTGGGGCGGCCTTTGGCGGCGAAGATGCCGGCCACCGCCTGGGCGTCGCGCGAGGCGCCGCCCAGCCCATAGACCGTCTCGGTCGGGAAGGCGACGAGGCGGCCGGCGCGCAGCATCTCGGCCGCGCGCCCGAGCTGATCGGCGGAAAGACGCTCGGTCACCCGGGGCTCACTCCGCCCCGTGGCAAACGAAGGGCAGGTTCTCCCAGCCGGGCTTGCCGTAGCCGACCGGCGAGCCGTCGAAATTGGTGATGCGGCCGCCGGCGGCGACCAGCACGGCCTCCGGCGCGGCGGTGTCCCATTCCATGGTGCGGCCGAAGCGCGGATAGACGTCGGCGACGCCCTCGGCCAGCCGGCAGAACTTGGTGGCCGAGCCGATCTGGACGATGCGCTGCACCTTCTTCCCCGCCAGGAATTCCGGCAGGCGCGGGTCGTCGGAATAATGCCGGCTGGCCATGACGGTCAGGCCTTCCTCCGGCACCCGGCGGGCCTGGATCCGGCGATGGCCGGCGGCATCCTGCTTCCAGGCGCCGACACCGACGATGCCGGTGAAGAGCTCGCCATAGGCCGGCAGGGCGACCGCGCCGAGCCGCGGCCGGCCATCGACGATCAGGCCGATATTGACCGTGAACTCCGCCCGGCCGGCGGCGAATTCGCGGGTGCCGTCCAGCGGGTCGACCAGCCAGTAGCGCGGGCTGGCGGCCAGCTCGGCGCCGTCGGAGACCGCCTCCTCGCCCACCACCGGGATCTCGGGCGCGGCCTGGCGCAGCCCCTCGGTGATGATCGCCTCGGCCAGGCGGTCGGCGGCGGTGACCGGGCTGAGATCCTCCTTGCGCTCCACGGCGAAGCCGGCGTCGCGGATGGTGAGGATGGCGGCGGCGGCGCTCTGGGCCAGCCGCGCCGCAAGGGCAAGGAGTTCGGCGTCGTTCATCCTCGTTCCCATAGCACGAAGCCGCGCCCCTGGCGCGATGGCGGCGCGGTGCTATCGTCATCGATCCAGCCGCCGACGGAGCCCGCGCATGACCGATTTCCTCTTCGTCTCCCCCTCCCTGCCGCGGGCGGGCGCGCTGGTGCTGCCGCTGGCCGAGGGGTTCGCCCTGGCCGGCATCGCCCAGGAGGCGGATGCGGCCTGCCAGGGCGCCATCGCCCGGGGCCTGGCCGCCGCCGGCTTCAAGGGCAAGAAGGGGCAGAGCTGCACGCTGTGGTCGCCGGGCGCGCATCTGTCGAAGGTGGTGGCCGTCGGCCTCGGCGCCACCGCCGATGCCCGCAGCCTGGAGACGGCGGGCGGCAACGCGCTGCCGCTGATCGCCGGCGAGCCCGAGGCCTTCGTCGCCACCGACGGGCTGGCCGCGGCCCTGGTCGCCGCTTTCGCCGCCGGCGCCCGGCTGCGCAGCTACCGCTTCGACCGCTACCGCACCAAGGAGACGGCCGAGGACAAGCCGAAGCTGGTCCGCCTGTCGCTGGCCACCGCCGAGGTCGAGGCCGCCCGCGCCGCCTGGCAGCCGCTGGACGCCATCGCCGACGGCGTTTTCCTGACGCGCGACCTGGTCAGCGAGCCGCCCAACGTCCTGTTCCCCGAGGAGATGGCCGAGCGCTGCAAGGGGCTGGAAAAGCTCGGCGTCTCGGTGGAAATCCTTGGTCAGGCCGAATTGGAGAAGCTCGGCTTCGGCGCGCTGCTCGGCGTCTCGCAGGGCAGCGCCCGGGCGCCGCGCGTGGTGGTGATGCAGTGGAAGGGCGCGGCCCCCGGCAGCACCGCCGCCCCGGTCGCCTTCATCGGCAAGGGTGTCACCTTCGACACCGGCGGCATCTCGATCAAGCCGGCCGGCGGCATGGAGGACATGAAGTTCGACATGGCCGGCGCCGGCACGGTGATCGGGCTGATGGCCGCGCTCGCCGGGCGCAAGGCCCGCGTCGACGTGGTCGGCCTGGTCGGGCTGGTGGAGAACATGCCGTCCGGCACCGCGCAGCGCCCGGGCGACGTGGTGAAGTCCTATTCCGGCCAGACCATCGAGATCATCAACACCGATGCCGAGGGCCGGCTCGTGCTGGCCGACGTGCTCTGGTACGCCCGCCAGCGCTTCAAGCCGCGCTTCATGATCGACCTGGCGACGCTGACCGGCGCCATCATCGTGGCGCTCGGCCATGAGCATGCCGGGCTCTTCGCCAATGACGACACGCTGGCGCAGCAGCTCGCCGCGGCCGGCGCCGCCACCGGCGAGGCGGTCTGGCGCATGCCGCTGGGCGAGGCCTATGACAAGCAGATCAAGTCCGACATCGCCGACATGAAGAATGTCGGCGGCGGCCGGCCCGGCGGGTCGATCACCGCGGCGCAGTTCATCCAGCGCTTCGTCGACACCAGCGAGGGCCCGGTGCCCTGGGCGCATCTGGACATCGCCGGCACCGCCTGGGCCACCAAGGACAGCGCCATCACGCCGAAGGGCGCCACCGCCTATGGCGTGCGCCTGCTCGACCGGCTGGTGGCCGAGCATTACGAGGGCTGAGCCGCCGCCCTCCAGGGTCCTGGCCATGGGACTGATCCGGCTGCGCCCGGCGCCGTCGCCGCGGGCGCTCGCCCGGCCGCGGCTGCGCGCCTTCCCCGAGGCCCCCTTCCACGCCCGGGTCGCGGTGGTCGACGGCGTGGTCGAGCTGCCGGGCCGCGACTGGCCGACGCTCGGCCGCGCCGCCTGGGCGCTGCTGCCGGCGGAAGGCGGCCGCGTGCTGCTCGACGCCCGGCTGCTGCGCGCCGCGGAAGCCGCCGAGCTTTCTCTCTGCCTGGCCCTGGCGGCGCCGCCCGGCGCGGTGGTCGAGCTGTGGCACCCGGCGGTCGCCGCCCTGCGGCCGCTGCTGCAGGACGCGCTGGCGGTGCGCCGCGGCGTCGCTTTGGCCCGCAGCCTGGACGGCATGGACGCCGCCGCCCCGCGCGCCGTCGCCCGCCGGCTGCGCGGGCTGCAGGCGCAGGGCATCGCGGTGCAGCGGCTGAAGCGGCGGCGGCTGCAGGCGGCGGGGTTCGGCGGGCTGCTGGCGGCCTCCGGCGCCGCGGCGCCGCGGCTGGTGGTGATGCGCTGGGCCGGGCGGATCGCGGCGCCGCCGCTGGTCTTCGCCGGCGTCGGGCTGGCCGGGGCGGGGGCCGCCGGCATGGCCGGGGCGGCGGCCTGCGCCGGGGCGCTGCTGGCGCTGGCGCTGCGCGACAGCGCGGCGCCGGCGGCGGCGGTGCTGGCGCTCTGCGCGCCCGGCGACTCGCGGCCCGGCGCGCCGGTGGCGCTGCTCGGCGGGCTGTCGCTGCCGCCGGAGGCTGTGGCCTTCCCGGCCCAGCTCGCCATGGCCGAGGCCATGGCCTATGCCGACCGCGCCTTCCGCCCCGGCGCCCTGGTCGGGCTGGCGCGGCTGACCGAGGGCGCCGGCGCGGCGCTGGGCGAGGGCGCCGCGCTGTTCGGCGCCGACCCGCCGCTGGAGGCCGCCCTGGCCGCGGCCGGCGTGGCCACGGGCGAGGCGCTGTGGCCGCTGCCGCCGATCGGCTCGTCGCTGCCCGCCGGCCCCGGCCCCGGCGAGGCCGGCCGCGCCGCCGGCTTCCTCGGCCAGGTGATGGGCGAGGCGCCCTGGGCGCTGCTCGATCTGGCGTTTGGCAGCGGGGCCCTGGACAGCGGGGCGCTGGACAGCGCGGCGCATGCCCGTCACATGAGCGGTCACGCGGCCGGCGGCTTCGGCGTGCGGCTGCTGGACCGGCTGGCCCGGCAGCGCTTCGAGGACCCGCATCGCGTTTGAGGGGGCATGGCGGATGAGCGAGATCGGCTTCTACCACCTGACCCGGACGCCGATGGAAGCCGCCCTGCCGAAGCTGCTGGGCCGGGTGCTGGGCACCGGCGGCCGCGCCGTGGTGCGGCTGAGCGAGGCGGCGCGCCTGGCCAGCCTGGACGCCTCGCTCTGGCTCTGCCCCGACCCTGACTGGCTGCCGCATGGCACCGCCGAGCCGGCGATGCAGCCGATCTTCCTGACCCTGGACGACACGGCGCCCAACGGCGCGAAGTTCCTGTTCCTGGTCGATGGCGCCGACAGCGCGAAGCTGGCGGAGTATGACCGCGTCTTCGACCTGTTCGACGGCCAGGACGACCAGGCCGTCCATGCCGCCCGCGCCCGCTGGACCGCCGCCAAGGCGGCCGGCCACACGCTGACCTATTGGCAGCAGGGCGCGCGCGGCTGGGAGAAGAAGGCCTGAGGGCTGGACAGCGTGCCCGGCCCAGGGTCGCGCCCGGAGGGAAGCATTTGCGATGAAATGCCTGCGCATCTACGCCACGTCGGATGGCGAGTCGCATTTCGACGAGGTCGAGCTGCCGACGGCCAGGCGCTCCGTGCATCCCGACGCCATGCCTTTCGAGGTCACGGCCAGCTATCCGGCGTCGCGCATCCGCATCACCCGCATCCCGGCGGGCATGCGCGAGGTTGCCTGGCACCGGGTGCCGGACAAGGTGCTGACGGTTCGGCTGGACGGCGCGGTCGACTACGAGACCAGCGACGGGCAGGTGCGCCACGTCGCCGCCGGCAGCTTCGTGCTGCTGGAGGACACGCATGGCAAAGGCCATCTGTCGCGCCATTCCCCGGAGGCGCAGACCGTCATATGGATCTCGCTGCCGAACGGCCTGGACCTGCCGGCCGGCTGATCCGCCAGGCCAGGCCAGCTTCCCTTGAGCCCCGCCCCTTTCTCACGCCTGCCGCGCCACCGGCGGCGCCGGGATGTCCAGCGGCGGGTCGGCGGTGGCGGGGGCGGGGGTCGCCTCCACCCCGGCCACGCTCTTGGCGCCCAGGCGGATGCGGCATTGCAGCCCCTCGGCCGACCACAGGAAGGTCGCGCCGCCGGCCAGCTGGTGCCGCGCCAGGGTGTGGATCAGGCGGAAGCCGAAGCCGTGCCGGCCGGGCTCGCCCTGCACGGTCGGGCCGCCGCTCTCGCGCCAGTCGATCAGCAGCCCGCCCTGCGGCGCCGCCGCCCAGCGCAGCTCCACCACCCCGCCCGGCCGCGACAGCGCGCCATGCTTGGCGGCATTGGTCGACAGCTCGTGCAGGATCATCTCCACCGGCTGCACGCTGCCCGGGGCCAGCCGCGCGGTGGGCCCGGCCCAGGAGATCTGCGCGTGGCCGGCGATCTGGTCGTAGGTGGCGAGCTCCCGCTGCACCACCTGCTCCAGCTCCGCGCCGGCCCAGCCCTGGCCGGCCAGCAGGTCATGCGCCCGGGCCAGGGCGCAAAGCCTGCCGTCCAGGTTGGCCACGAATTCCGCCGGCGGCACGTCGCGCGGCGTCAGCAGCAGCAGCGAGCGCACCACGGCCATGATGTTCTTGGCGCGGTGGTCGACCTCGCGCGCCAGCAGGGTGGCGCGTTCCTCGGCCAGGCGCTGCTCGGTGCTGTCCAGCAGCACCCCGTCCCACAGCATGCCGCCATCGGGCATCGGATGCACGCTGGCCATGCTGCGCAGCCACAAGCGGCGGCCATCGGCGGCCATGACATCGCCCTCGACCAGCATCGGCTGCAGCGTCTCGGCCGAATGCTTCAGCGCCGCGTCCAGCTTGCCGCGGCTTTCCGGCGTCAGGCCGCGCATCAGCGAGTGGCGGGGGGAGCTGCCGGCGGGCTCGGCCAGCAGCAGGTTCACGCCCTCGCTCATATAGGTGCAGGTGACCACGCCATCGGCGCCGCGCAGCAGGCGGTAGATGGCGCCGGGCAGGTTGGCGGCGATGTCGGACAGGCGCCGCTCGGCCTCGGCCTCGGCCAAAGCGGTGGCCAGCAGCCGCTGCGCCGCCCGGCCGCGCCGCGTCTTGTAGCCGAGGATGCAGACCACGATCAGCGCCAGGCCCAGCGCCAGCCCCATGGCCAGCGTCAGCCGCGACGGCTGCGGCAGCCAGTCCGGCGCCGGGCCGGCGAGCTCGGCGGCCAGCTGCAGCCCCTGGATCTCGCCGGACAGCCAGGGTGCCGCGGCCCCGGCGCCGCCCGTCTCGCCGGCCGCGGCGCGGCGGGCGATCTCGGCGCCGTCGCGGTCCATCAGGCGCAGCCGCAGCCCGGCCGGCAGCGGCTGCTCGCGCAGGCGCTGCGCCAGGAACTCGGCCGGCAGCACCAGGGTCAGCACGTCGCCGCCCTGCTGCACCGGCATCGGCGCCTGCAGCAGCAGATGCGCCGGCATCATGGCCGTGGCCCCCCGCAGCGGGCTGATCACCATCTGCTGGAAGCCCTGGGCGCGGGCCTGGCCGGCGGCATCCTCCGGCCAGGCCAGGTCCGGCAGGGCGGCCTGGCGCCAGGACATGCCCGCCCCGTCGCCGCGCTGCAGCCCGAGCCAGCCGCGCTGGCGCAGCAGGCCGGGCGGCACCGGGGCCAGCTTGGCGGGCTTGTCCTTCTCCGCCGCCGCGGTCTCCGGCAGGGCGAGGGCGGCGATCTCCACCTCCTGCCGCAGCCGCTGCTCCAGCTGCTGCAGCGCGCCCTGGGCCGAGTGCCGCAGCATGGCGGCGGTCAGCTCCTGCACATGGTCGCCCGAGGCGGCGCGCAGCAGCGCCAGCGCCATGGCGCCGAGCAGGACGGCGATACCCAGGGTCAACAGCGGGGGGCTGCGGAGCGCCATGTGGCGGGTGCTTTCACTGCGCGACTCACGAAAAGGTGAGCCGCAGCGCATCCCGCCACAGGCAAATTGGTCCCAGCAAGTTCTATTTTTCGGAAAGTGCAATTTCTCTGAAATTGAGATGATCGTTACGAAGCCGTGGCGCCGAAACGCCGCGGCCAGGCTGGGTTGAAACCCCTTGATATCAGGGGGTTGGGGCGCCGTCCCAGACCGCATGCGGGGCGCGCCACAGCAGCGGCTCGCGCATCGCCTCGGCCAGGGCGCAGGCCACCGCGGCCAGCAGCTTCTCGCCTTTCTCCGCGGTCGCGGCGCGGGGGTCGCCGCGCACCCCGGTCTCCGGCGCGCGCTCGGCGAAGGACCAGAAGCGGGTGAAGGCCTCGCCCACCTGCACGCCGGGGCCGGACAGGGAATTCGCCACCTGGTCCTGCCGCACCTCGGCCGGGTGCAGGTGCAGCCAGAAGCTGGTCTCCGCCTCGCAGGCATGCTGCACGCCGGGCTGGGTCTCCAGGATGCGGCCGATCTCCGGCGAGACCTTGAAGATGGTGGTGGCCACCACCGGCATGGCGAATTCCAGGCAGAGCTCGCGCGCCGCGACGGCGATCGGGTCGATGTTGCCGCCATGGCTGTTGACCAGGAACAGCCGGCGGAACCCTTGCGCCTTCAGCGAGCGGCAGACGCAGCGCAGCACGGCGTGGAAGGTGGCGTAGTCCAGGCTGATGGTGCCGCCGAAGGGCAGGTGGTGCTCCGACATGCCCATCCACATCGGCGGCAGCACCACGGCGGGCACGCCCTCGGCCAGCTCGGCGGCGCGGACGCAGCAGGCATGGCCGATCATGCTGTCGGTCCAGACCGGCAGATGCGGGCCATGCTGCTCCAGCGCGGCGACCGGCAACACCACCAGCGCATCCTGCGCGGCCAGGGCGCGCAATTCCGGGGCGGTGAGCTTTTCCCAGCGAACACTCATCGAGGCATCTTCCCTTGTCTGAAGAGAAGAATGCTGGGGCAGAAAGACCAGGCAGGCCAGGGGCGCTGCCCCTGGAACCCCGCCGGGGGGATAGTATCCCCCCGGACCCCGCCATTCTTTTTTAGAGCTGCGCCTCGATGGGCAGCCACCTGACCAGCCGCGCCATGATCCGGCGGCCCAGCGGCGCGATCGGCTCGTGGCGGATGGTGCCCGTCTCGTCGGTCCAGGCCAGGCGGCGCAGCCGGGCCAGGTAGCTGACCTTGAAGCTGCGGCGCGGGTCGGTCAGCCGCTTGCGCTCGTGCTCCAGCTGGCGGGCCAGGCCGGGATGGCGGGCGAAGGCGCCCATCTCGGTGTTCAGATTGGCCGAGCGCGGGTCGAGGTTGAAGGAGCCGACGAAGACCTGCTCGCCATCCACCATCACCGCCTTGGTGTGCAGGCTGGCGCCGCGCGACCCGAAGACGCCGCTGCCATGCGCCCCGCTGCGCTTCAGCTCGAACAGCTCGACGCCGAGCCGCAGCAGCCGCGGGCGATAGCGCGCATAGCCGGCATGGACCGCGACCACGTCGGTGGCGGCCAGCGAATTGGTGATGACGGTGACCTTCACCCCGCGCCGGCGCAGCTGGCCGATCAGCCGCAGCCCGGCGCGGCCGGGGACGAAATACGGGCTGATGAGGACCGCCTCGCGCGTCGCGGTGCGCAGCATCGCCTCGATGGCGGGGTAGAGCGTGCCGGCGACGCCGCGGCCCTTCGCCTTGGCCGGCGGGTCGGCCAGGATGCGCACCGTCTGCTCGGCCGGCAGCAGGTGGTTGCCGGGGTCGAGCAGCACGCGGCGCTTGTGCGACAGCGCCTGGATATAGGGCTTGGCCTTGCCCGAATCCGGGATCTCTTCGAGCTCGGCGCGGAATGCCTGCAACGCCTCCGTGCAGACGCCGCGGGTGCCGGCGAAGCTCTCGACCGGCTTGGCCAGGCTGCTGGCCCAGTAGTTGTCAAAAATGTCCTGGGCCTGGCGGGCGGCCTGGCCGGCGATCAGCAGATCAAGGTCGCGGAAATTGAACTCGCCGCCCGAGGCGTCGAAATAGGCGTCGGCGATGTTGCGGCCGCCGACCAGCGCCAGCTTGCCGTCCACCACCCAGGACTTGTTGTGCATCCGGTGGTTCAGGTGCCAGCCGCCGAGGGCGAATTCCAGCCCCAGCCCGAGCTGCCCCAGCCAGCGCAGCCGTGCGGTGTTGAACAGCCGCACCTCGATGCGCGGATGGGCAGAGAGCAGGGTGATGCGCCGCTCGACGCCCAGCGCGTAGCTGTCATCCAGCAGCATCCGCACGCGGACGCCCCGGTCGGCGGCGCGCAGCACCTCCAGCGCCAGCAGGCCGCCGGTGATGTCGTCCGACCAGCGGTAATATTGCAGGTCCAGCGTGCGGCCGGCGGCGCGGGCGGAGCCGGCGCGGACCATGAAGGCCTCGAGGCCCCCGGGCAGCAGGCTGACGCCGCTGGTGGCGGTCTCGGCGCCTTCGGCATCGTGCAGCAGCATCTCGACCACGGCATCGGCCCTCGAGGGCGCGGGTGGCGCGCCGGCGCGGATCGGCGCCATGGGGAAGGGGGGCGGCGCCAGCAGGCGGCTGGTCATGCGGCGGCCTGGATACCCGGCAGCGCGGCAGCTTGCGCCGGGGCGCGGGCGTTCAGCAGCAGCTTGGCCTTCAGCGGCAGGTGGTCGGAGGCCTTGCGCGCCAGCGGCGTGTCATGCGCCCGCACCTCCTGCACCACGCCCTGCGGCCAGCCCAGGATGCGGTCCAGCGCGAAGACCGGCAGCCGCGCCGGGAAGCTGGCGGGGCCGAAGCTGGCGGGGCCGAAGAAACTTTCCAGCACCCGCAGCGAGGACCGCCGCCCCGGCCGCCATTCGTTCAGGTCGCCCATCATCAGCGTCGGCATGGCCTCGCCCTGGCCGATGGCTTCCAGGATGGCGGCGCCCTGGCGGGTGCGGCAGCGGCGCAGCAGGCCGAAATGCGCGGCGATGACGCGCAGCTTGCCGGCCGGCAGCTCGAGCTCGGCGATCACCGCGCCGCGCGGCTCGGCGCCGGGCAGCGCGATGCGCTGCAGCGACAGCGGCGTGCCGGCGCGGACGGCGAGCGCATTGCCGTGCCAGCCATGCCCGTCCGGCAGGCTGGAGATCGGCAGCAGCGTCAGCCCGGCTTCCTGCAGGGCGGCGGTGTCCAGCAGCCCGGTGCGGCGGCCGAAGCGGCGGTCGGCCTCCTGGATGGCGATGATGTCGGGGGCGATCTCG
This sequence comes from Roseomonas sp. 18066, assembly GCF_902706185.1. Classification (GTDB taxonomy): domain Bacteria; phylum Pseudomonadota; class Alphaproteobacteria; order Acetobacterales; family Acetobacteraceae; genus Pseudoroseomonas. The sequence continues at coordinate 14,144 of NZ_CACSJM010000136.1, forward strand.
CCGATGACCTGGGCGATGCGCGCAGGGTCAAAGCGGCGGTCGGTGCCGACGCATTTATGGACGTTGTAGGAGGCGACGGTGACCGGGCCGCTGACCACCGGGTCGGTCGGCACCGCGGGCAGCGCCGGGATGCCATGCGCCTGCCGCAGCGACGCCAACTCGCCGCTCGGCCCGGCTCCCTTGCGGGGGGGGGATGAGGCGCTGGTCATGCTCGGATCCGGGGCAGGTCGATCGGCAGCAACACGCGGCAGCTCCGCCTTTGGCTCGCCGTGGCGATGGCGCCACGATACCTTGAACCTAGGAGGCCGGGCGCGGGTTTCCAAGCTTTCGCGGCGCCTCGCGGCCTGGCGGCACCCCGGGGTTGCGCCAGCGGCATGGCCGCGGGCCGCGGTTTCTCACTGCAGGCCGAGCAGCGAGCGGGCGAAGTCGCGGGCGTCGAAGGGGCGCAGATCCGCGGCTTTCTCGCCGACGCCCACGGCATGGACGGGCAGGCCGAATTCCTGGGCGAGCGCCACGACGATGCCGCCCTTGGCCGAACCGTCCAGCTTGGTGACGACCAGGCCCGTCACGTTCACCAGCTCCGCGAAGACCTTGCATTGCTGGGTGGCGTTCTGGCCGGTGGTGGCGTCCAGCACCAGCAGCACCGAATGCGGCGCGGAGGGGTCGACGCGCTGCATGACGCGGATGACCTTGCGCAGCTCCTCCATCAGGGCGGCCTTGTTGTGCAGGCGGCCGGCGGTGTCGACCAGCAGCACCTCGGTGCCGTCGGCCTGCGCCGCCTTCAGCGCGTCGAAGGCCAGGCCGGCGGCATCCGCCCCCTGCTTGGCCGGCGCATGCACCAGGGCGCCGGTGCGGCCGCCCCAGATCTGCAGCTGCTCCACCGCCGCGGCGCGGAAGGTGTCGCCGGCGACGAAGGCGACCTTGCGGCCCTGCTCGCCATATTGCTGGCCGAGCTTGGCGATGGTCGTGGTCTTGCCGGTGCCGTTGACGCCGACCACCAGCACGACATGCGGCTTCCTGCCGGCATCGACCTCCAGCGGCAGCGCCACCGGGGCCAGGATGGCGGCGATCTCCTCGGCCAGCGCCTCCTTCACCTCGACATCGGTGACTTCCTTGCCGAAGCGGGATTTCCGGAAGTTCTGCACGATGCGCTGGGCGGCGGCGACGCCGAGATCGGCGGTGATCAGCGCCTCCTCCAGCTCCTCCAGCGCCGCGTCGTCCAGCTTGCGCTTGGTGAAGAGGCCGGTCAGCCCCTCGGTCAGCTTGGCGGTGGAGCGCTGCAGCCCGCTGCGCAGCCGGGCGAAGAAGCCGCCACGGGCGGGCTCCTCGGCCTCGGCCTCGGGCGCGGCGGGCGCCGCGTCGCGGAAGGGCGGCGGGATTTCCAGCGG
>NZ_CACSJM010000137.1 GCF_902706185.1 Roseomonas sp. 18066
ATATCACCCCGGGCGCATTCGGTGCCCCATGGCGGCCAAGGCCGATTTCGGGTGGGGGCTGGGCTGGCTGATCCTGATCGCCCAGGCCGGGATCGCCGCCTGGGGGCTGTGGCGCATGCGCCGCCGGGCCGCGCCGACCGAGAAGGAGAATTTCCTCATCATGCCGCAGCAGCCGGTCAGCACCCAGCTGGTGGCCGCGGCCGAGGAAGCGGCGATCGAGCGGAAAGAAGCGGCCGCCGCCACTTGAACCCTGGCTGGCGGCGGCCTATTTACACGATATCACCCCGGGCGCATTCGGTGCCCCATGGCGGCCAAGGCCGATTTCGGGTGGTTTTTCAGCAGGCTGCTGCAACCATGGTAGCCTGCTCCGGTTTACGGGCGCGAAGCATCGCGGCTCGACCGGGACTATTCTCACCGAAGAAAAAACCGGGGGGAGTGCCTGAGGGCGCCGCACCCGGAGGATAAGAGTAAGATGATGAAGAAGAACGTTACCCAGAGCCTGCCTTTGATCCAGCATCCGCCGCGCCAGAGCGCGCAGCCCGCTGTGATGACGCAGGCCGAGATCCGCAGCCTGGTCATCGCGACGATCGGCTGAGGCGGCGGCCGCCCAGCGGGCGGCCGAACAGACAGAAAGAAGATAGGGGTCCGGGGGAATTCATTCCCCCGGCCTTTTTCTTATCTACTGGTAGAGCTTCTCGATAACCCCCGCGTGGTCCTGCAGGACGATCTTGCGCTTCACCTTCATGGTCGGCGTCATCTGTCCGTTCTCGACGGTGAAGGGCGCGACCGAGGCGAAGTAGCGGATCCGCTCGATCCCCGAGAGCTTGCCGTTGACCCGCCGCAGCGCCGCCTTGACCGCGTCCTCGTCCTTGCGGTCGGCCGGCACCAGCAGGGCGGCGAGCCCCGGCCGCCCCTCGCCGGCGACGACGGCCTGGGCGATTTCCGGCTCCGCCATCAGCAGGCTTTCCAGCCGGGCCGGGCTGACCATGTCGCCGCCCAGCGTCTTGATGAAGTCGCGCTTGCGGTCGGTGATGCGCAGCCGCCCGTCGACCAGCTGCCCGACATCGCCGGTGTGCAGCCAGGTCTCGCCCTCGGGCGGGGCCGAGCGCAGCGCCGTGGCGCTGGCCTCCGGCTGGTTCCAGTAGCCATCCATGACCAGCGGCCCGCGCAGCAGAACCTCGCCATCCTCGGCGATGCGGATGGTGACGCCCGGCAGCGGCCGGCCGACCGTGGTGCGGTCATTGTCCCAGGGGGCGTTGACGCTGACCACCGGCCCGGCCTCGGTCTGGCCATAGCCCTGCAGCACCGGCAGGCCGAGGGCCAGGAAGAAGCCGGACAGGTCCGGATCCAGCCGGGCGCCGCCGGAGACCATGGCCACCAGCTGGCCGCCGAAGCGGGCGCGCACCTTGGCGCGGACCAGCCTGTCCAGCACCGTGTCCTGCAGCTTGTCCACCAAGTTCAGCCCGCCGCCATCCAGCCGCTTCAGCCCGAGCCGAAGGGTGCGGTCGAACAGGCCGCGCTGGAAGGCGGACTGCTTCTCGAGCCCCGCCAGGATGCGGGCGCGCAGCACCTCGAACAGGCGGGGCACGGCGGTCAGCACCTGGGGGCGGATCTCGGCGAGCTCGGCCGAGAGCTTTTCCGCGCCGCGGCTGAACACCACCTCCAGCCCGAAGGAGCAGAGCAGGTAGATCACCGTATGTTCATAGGCATGGCTGAGCGGCAGGAAGGACAGGTAGCTGGACCCCTGCGGCAGCTTCAGCTTGCGCATGAAGGCGGTGATGCCGTCGCGATTGGCCAGCATGGCGCGGTGCGGCAGCATGACGCCTTTGGGCGGGCCGCCGGTGCCGGAGGTGTAGATCAGGCAGGCCAGCCGCCCGGCCGGGATCTGCTCGGCCTCGGCATAGAGCATGGCCAGGTCGCCGCGGGTCTCGACCAGGCTGGACCAGGCGATGGCGCCGGGGCTGTCCTCGATCGACACCAGCAGGTCGAGCCCGCCGATGCCGGCCGCCTCGGCCAGGGTCTGCGCCAGCCGCGCGGTGGAGACGATCGCCGCCCGCGCCCCCGAATCGCGCAGCAGATGCGTGTGGTCGGCGAGCGTGTTGGTGGTGTAGCCAGGCACCGAGACGGCGCCGATCGTCATGATGGCGCAGTCGGCGACCAGGAATTCCGGCCGGTTCTCGGCGACGATCACCACCCGGTCGCCAGGGCAGACGCCGCGGGCGCGCAGCCCGGCGGCGACGGAGGCCACCTGCAGCGCGAATTCCGACCAGCTCATCCGCCGCCACTGCCCGTCGCGCCAGTAGCGCAGCATCGGCCGGTCGGGCCAGGCGCGGGAGAGGCCCAGCATCATCGCGGGCAGGCTGGTCCAGTTGTCCTCGGCGGCGGGCATGGCGGTGGCGCTTTCCTTCCGTCTGGCGAGGCCATGGATGCGGCCTTCGGACCCTTCGGTCGCCGGCCCCTGGTCACAAGGAAGGGTGGGGGGCGCTTGGCCTGGGTGACCAGGGGCTTATATCGACTATCAGAGAACCACAACCGCAAGGCTTCCCGTGCAGCTCTCCCACGCCCATCCGATCTTTCGCGACAATTCCGGCCGGCCGAGCGGCGCGGGCAATGCGGGGCCGCTGCCGGTCTGGGACCTGAAGGACCTCTACGCCGCCCCCGCCGACCCGAAGCTGGAAGCAGACCTGGTCCGCGCCGAGGCCGAGGCGCGCGCCTTCGCCGCCGCCCATGCCGGCAGGCTGGCCGGCCATTCCGGCGAGGCCCTGGCCGGGGCCATCGCCGAATACGAGCGGCTGGAGGAGGTGCTGGGCCGCGTCATGTCCTTCGCCTCGCTGGTGTTTTCCGGCGATGCCCAGGACCCGGCCAATGGCCGCTTCTTCCAGACCATGCAGGAGCGGGCGACGGTCATCTCCAGCCACCTGCTGTTCTTCACCCTCGAGCTGAACAAGGTCGAGGAGGCGGTGCTGGAGAAGAAGCTCTCGTCCAAGGCGCTGGCCCGCTACCGCCCCTTCCTGCGCGACCTGCGCGTCTTCCGCCCGCACCAGCTGTCGGACGAGGCGGAGAAGCTGCTGCATGACAAGGAGGTGACCGGCCGCTCCGCCTGGAACCGCCTGTTTGACGAGACCGTCGCGGCGATGGAGGTCAAGGTCGGCGAGGAGACGCTCAACGTCTCCGGCGCCCTGAACAAGCTGTCGGACGCCAACCGCGAGACCCGCGCCGCCGCGGCCAAGGGCGTCTCCGAGGCTTTCGGGGCGAAGGCCCGCCTCTTCACCCTGATCACCAACACCCTGGCCAAGGACAAGGAGATCGTCGACGGCTGGCGCGCCTATCCGCGCCCGGGCAGCAGCCGCAACCGCGCCAACATGGTCGAGGACACGGTGGTCGACGCGCTGGTCAACGCCGTCGTCGCCAGCTACCCGGCGCTGTCGCACCGCTACTACACGATGAAGGCCAAATGGCTTGGCCTGCCCAAGCTGCAGCACTGGGACCGCAACGCGCCGCTGCCCAACGAGGATGACAGCGCCATCCCCTGGGAGATGGCGCGTGACCGGGTGCTCTCGGCTTACAACGGCTTCCATCCCGAGCTCGGGCGCATCGGCAAGGAGTTTTTCGACAAGCCCTGGATCGACGCGGCGCTGCGGCCGGGCAAGGCCTCCGGCGCCTTCGCCCATCCGACGGTGCCCTCGGCCCACCCCTATCTGCTGGTCAACTACCACGGCAAGTCGCGCGACGTGATGACGCTCGCCCATGAGCTGGGCCATGGCGTGCACCAGGTGCTGGCGGCGCAGCAGGGCTACCTGATGTCCGGCACGCCGCTGACGCTGGCCGAGACCGCCTCGGTCTTCGGCGAGATGCTGACCTTCCGCGCCGTGCTCGACGCCGAGACCGACCCGAAGCGCCGCCGCGCGCTGCTGGCCGGCAAGGTCGAGGACATGCTGAACACGGTGGTCCGCCAGATCGCCTTCTACCGCTTCGAGACCCTGCTGCACGACGCCCGCCGCCGCGGCGAGCTGTCACGCGAGGAGATCGGCGCGCTCTGGATGCAGGTCCAGGTGGAAAGCCTCGGCCCCGCCTTCGACTTCACGCCGGACTATGAGATCTACTGGTCCTATGTCCCGCATTTCGTCCACACGCCCTTCTACGTCTATGCCTATGCCTTCGGCGACTGCCTGGTGAACGCCCTCTACGGCGTCTTCCAGGAGGGCAGCGTGCCCGGCTTCCAGGAGAAATACCTGGAGCTGCTGCGCGCCGGCGGCACCCTGCGGCACAAGGAGCTGCTGGCCCCCTTCGGGCTGGACGCCTCCGACCCTGCCTTCTGGCACAAGGGGCTGAACGTCATCGCGGGCTTCATCGACGAGCTGGAAAACACGGATGGCTGATGACCGCGAAGGCAGCTCCCTCTTCGGCGAGCTGCGCCGCATGGCCCGCACCTCCGGCGCCGTGGGCGGCATCGCCGCCCGCGTCGCCGGGGAACGCTTCCTCGGCATCAAGACCGACCGTGCCGTGCATGCCGGCGACCTGAAGGCGGTGCTCGGCGGGCTGAAGGGCCCGCTGATGAAGGTCGCCCAGTTCCTGACCACCATCCCCAACGCCCTGCCGCCCGAATACGCGGCGGAGCTCGCGGCGCTGCAGGCCAATGCGCCGCCGATGGGCTGGGCCTTCGTCCGCCGCCGCATGTCGAGCGAGATGGGCCCGGCCTGGCAGTCGCGCTTCGCCAGCTTCGGGCAGGAGGCCTCGGCCGCCGCCTCGCTCGGCCAGGTGCACCGCGCCATCCTGCCGGACGGCACCCTGGTCGCCTGCAAGCTGCAATACCCGGACATGTCCAGCGTGGTGGAGGCCGACCTGCGCCAGCTGAAGCTGGCCATGGGCCTCTTTGCCCGCATGGACGACGCCATCCAGCATGACGAGGTCTATCTGGAGCTCTGCGACCGCCTGCGCGAGGAGCTCGACTACGAGCGCGAGGCCGCCCAGATGCGCCTCTACAACGGCATGCTGCGCGACGAGCCGACCATCCGCACGCCGACCCCGGTCGAGGGCTATTGCTCCAAGCGGCTGCTGACCATGAGCTGGCTGGAAGGCCGCCCGATCCTCGACCGCCTGGCCGAGGACCCCAGCCAGGAGGAGCGCGACGCCTATGCCACCGCGCTGTTCCGCGCCTGGTACGTGCCCTTCTACCGCTACGGCGTCATCCACGGCGACCCGCACCTCGGCAACTACCAGATCCGCCAGCCGACCGGCGACACGCCGGCCGGCATCAACCTGCTGGACTACGGCGCCATCCGCGTCTTCCCGCCGACCTTCCTGCGCGGCGTGGTCATGCTCTACGAGGCGCTGCGCGATGACGACAAGGATAAGGCCGCCGAAGCCTATCGCATCTGGGGCTTCACCGACCTGTCGCGCGAGAAGATGGAGGTGCTCGGCCTCTGGGCCCGCTTCCTGCACGAGCCGCTGCTCGACGACCGCATCCGCCCGATCCAGGAAAACGACGACCCGGATTTCGGGCGGAAGGTCGCGGCGGAGGTCCATGCCGGGCTGAAGCGCACCGGGGGGGTGCGGCCGCCGCGGGAATTCGTGCTCGTTGATCGCGGCGCGGTCGGGCTGGGCAGCGCCTTCCTGCGGCTGCGGGCGCGGCTGAACTGGCACCGGCTGTTCAACGAGCTGATCGAAGGCTTCAACGAGCAGGAATTGCAGGCGCGGCAGACCAAGGCGCTGGTCGAAGCGGGCGTGCCGCACTGAGGGCGTGGCCAGGGGGCGCAGCCCCCTGGACCCCCGCTGGGGTGGCGACGGCCACCCCAGACCCCGCGAGCTATAAAAGACCGCGGGCGCGGAAGGAGCAGCAACCGGCGGCACCGACAATGAGGTGGTCGTGCAGCACCAGGCCCAGCGCCTCGGCGGCGCGGCGCACCTCCGCCGTCATCGTCACGTCGGCAGCGCTGGGCGTGACATCGCCGCTCGGATGGTTGTGCACCAGGATCAGGGCGGTCGCGCCCAGCTCCAGGGCGCGCTTCACCACCTCCCGCGGATAGACCGGCGTGTGGTTCACCGTGCCGCGGCCCAGCGCCTCGTCGGCGATCAGGCGGTTGCGCGCATCCAGGAACAGCACGCGGAACTGCTCGACCCCGTCCCGCCCCATCGCCGCCTGCAGATAGGCCTGCAGCGCCTCCCAGGATGACAGCAGCGGCTGGTCCAGCAGCTCGGCGCGCATCAGCCGCAGCGCCGCCGCCTGCGCCGTCTTCAGCGCGGCGACCCCGGCCTCGCCCAGCCCCTCCACCGCCAGCAGCGCGCCGGGCGGGGCCGACAGCGCCCGGCCGAAGCTGCCGAACCGTGCCAGCAGGGCATGCGCCAGCGCCTTGGTGTCCCGCCGCGGCAGCGCCAGGAACAGCAGCATCTCGATCAGCTCGTGGTCCAGCAGGGAATCCGGCCCGGCCCGCAGCAGCCGCTGCCGCATTCGTGCGCGATGTCCCTCCGCCGCCGGCAAGGGGCGCGGCGGCGGCGCAGGGCTCAGCAGATCGGGCAGCAGGGCAGGGGGTGGCGCGGGCGCCTCCGCCATCCCGGACGACTTCCGCATGCGGCCTCCGTTTCACCCATAGGTTGAACGAAGGCCGCTGCGATTGTCCAGGAAATCAGGCGGTGGTGTCGCCGTAGGGCGGCTTGTGCAGCCCGGCGGGGGAATAGGTGAAAACCTCGCAGCCGGTCTCGGTCACGCCGATCATGTGCTCGAACTGGGCCGACAGCCCGCGGTCGCGGGTCACCGCGGTCCAGCCGTCGTCCAGCACCTTCACGTCGGGGCGGCCGGTGTTCACCATCGGCTCGATGGTGAAGAACATGCCCGGCTTCAGCACCGGGCCGTCGCCCGCGCGGCCGAAATGCAGCACGTTCGGCGCGGCATGGAAGGTCCGGCCGATGCCATGGCCGCAGAAGTCGCGCACCACGCTGAAGCGGTGCTTCTCGACATAGCTCTGGATGGCATGGCCGATATCGCCCAGCCGGGCGCCCGGCTTCACCGCCGCGATGCCGCGCAGCAGGCTTTCATGCGTCACGTCCATCAGCAGCCGCGCCTTGGTGCTGGGCGTGCCGGCCACGTACATGCGGCTGGTGTCGCCATACCAGCCATCCAGGATGACGGTGACGTCGATGTTCAGGATATCGCCGTCCAGCAGCGCCCGCGGCCCGGGAATGCCGTGGCAGACCACATGGTTGATCGAGATGCAGGAGGCGTGCTGGTAGCCGCGATAGCCGATCGTCGCCGAGATGGCGCCGCTGGCCTCGATGAAATCCTGGATGGTCTTGTCCAGCGCCGCCGTGGTCACGCCGGGGCGGACATGCGGGGTGATCATGTCCAGCGTCGCGGCGGCCAATTGCCCCGCGCGGCGCATTCCCTCGAAATCTTCCGGCGCGTGCAATGTGATGCGCCGCGCCTCGGCACCGGATTGTTCCATGACGGCGAAAGATGCGCGGATCGCACGCCGCATGCAAGGCGCTGGCGCCGCAGAGCAGGTCTGACGCAGAAGCTAATGGCCGGGTTTCTCGCCGGCCTTGTGCTCGACCGTGCCGAAGGCCTCGGCCAGGCTGACCTGGCCGCTGCCGCGTGGCGCCGGCTTCGGCTGGTTCGGCCCCGGCGCCCAGCCGGTGAGCGTCAGCATTTCCAGCGGTGCCGCGATGGTGCCGTCGGCCCCCGGGGCCAGCGCCGCCAGCGCCATCGGGAAGAAGGCGCGCGGCGGGGTGCGCGGGTCGCGGGCCAGCACCGCATTGCCCTCGCCGGCGGCGCGCAGATCGGCCAGCAGGGTCAGGGCCGAGCGGTAGCGCAGGTCCAGGTGCTCGCGATCGGCCACCGGCATGGCGAAGCCGGCCCGCTGCAGCAGGGCGGCCCCGTCGCGGATTTCTGGAAATGGCGAGACCCGGGGGCTGATGCCGTCGCGCAGCGCGGTCTCGGCCTGGCCCAGCGCCTGGCGCAGCGGCTGCAGCGTGCCCAGGGCGGGCAGGGTGGCCAGGAACAGCCCGTCGGGGGCCAGCGCCCGGCGGATCTGCAGCAGCGCCCCCGGCAGGTCGTTGACCCAATGCAGGGAAAGATTGGCGACGATCAGGTCGAAGCTGCCGGGGCCGAAGGGCAGCCATTCCTCATCCGCCGCCAGCGGCACCCCGCCGGCGCCGGCGGCCATCCGGGCCGAGAGGTCCATCGACACGGTGAAGCCGACGCCGCGCGCCCGCAGCAGGGGGGCGACGACGCCGCGGCCGCCGATCTCGAGGGCCCGGTCGAAGCGGCGCAGCGTGTCGTCCAGCCGGTCCAGCATGCGCTCGGCCGCGGCCTCCAGCACCGGCGCCACCTGGGCGACGCTGGCCGCCGCGCGGTCGCGCCGCCGCCGCACCAGAGCCCGATCGAAAACCCGCATCGCATCCGCCATGCCGCGCCCATGCGCCAAGCCGCGCCGCCGCGCAAGCGCCGCTTGAACGGTCGGGGCATGCCGGCTTAGGCTCACGGTTTCGTGAGGTCATCGGCAAAAGGCCGGCTGCATGATGATGGCCGCCCCGTTGCGTCGCCTGGGCGGCGCCGTGCTGGACGCGTTGCTGCCGCCACGCTGCCTGGGCTGCGGCGAGGCGGTGCTGCGCCAGGCGACGCTCTGCGTCCCCTGCTTCATCGAGACGCCGCTGATCACCCCGCCCTGCTGCGCCAGCTGCGGCCTGCCTTTCGGCCATGCCGCCGAGGGCGAGCCGGGCGAGGATGGCGGCCGCCACTGCCCGCGCTGTCTTTTGGCGCCGCCGCTCTACGGCCAGGCGCGGGCAGCGTTTCTCTACGGGCCGGGCAGCAAGCGGCTGCTGCTGCCCTTCAAGCATGGCGACCGCAGCGAGCTGGCGCGGCCGCTGGCGCGGCAGATGGCCCGGGCAGGGCGCGAGCTGCTGGACCGCGCCGAGCTGATCCTGCCGGTGCCGCTGCACCGCTGGCGGCTGCTGCGCCGGCGCTACAACCAGGCGGCGCTGCTGGCGGCCGAGCTGTCGCGGCTGTCGGGCCGGCCCTGGGCGCCCGACCTGCTGCGGCGGCCGCGCGCCACCCCGCCGCTGGGCGAGAAGGGGCCGGCGGCACGCCAGGCGGTGGTGGCGGGGGCCTTCGCGCTGGGACCGGGGGCGGCAGCGCGGATTGCCGGGCGACGGCTGCTGCTGGTCGACGACGTGCTGACCACCGGCGCCACGGCCAATGCCTGCGCCTGGCTGCTGCTGCAGGCGGGGGCGGCGGGGGTGGACGTGCTGGCGGCGGCGCGGGTGCCGGAAGGGCGCTAGGCCGCGGAAATCCGCCGCCGGCGGTCGCCACGAAGCTGCAACGCTCTTGACCGATGCGGCCGCGGCGCCGATGTGTCACCGCATGGCCAAGGTCGAAATCTACACCACCGCATTCTGCCCCTATTGCTCCCGCGCCAAGCTGCTGCTGGGCCGCAAGGAGGTCAGCTTCACCGAATACGACGCGCCGAACGGCTCGGCCGAGCGGGACGATGCGATCCGCCGCTCCGGCGGGCGGACCACGGTGCCGCAGATCTTCATCGACGATCAGGCGATCGGCGGCTGCGACGACCTGATGGCGCTGGAACGCGCCGGCAAGCTGGATGCGCTGCTCCAGGCAGGCTAAAGCCTCCGCTTTCCACCCCATGCCGGCGCACAGACCAGGGCTCGAATGATCCACTACCAGCTTCGCTGCGACCAGGACCACGGCTTCGACGGCTGGTACAAGGACAGCGCGGCCTTCGAGAAGCTCGTGGCTGCGCGGCTGGTCGAATGCCCGGTCTGCGGCAGCGACAGCGTCACCCGCGCGCTGATGGCGCCGGCCATCGCCAAGACCCCGGGCGTCAAGGGCCGCGCCGCCGCCGAGCCGGCGCCGGGCGAGGCCGCGGCCAATGCCCCGGGCGGCGTGCCCGCCGTCGCCGGCCCAGGCGCGCAAAATGGACCGCAAAACGGTCCCCAGAATGGTCCGCCGGGCCTGCCACAGGCTGCCGCCGGGCCGATGCCGGCGCAGGTGCTGGCGCTGCTGCAGAAGATGCGGGCCGAGGTCGAGCGCAATTGCGACTATGTCGGCACCGACTTCGCCGAGGAGGCGCGGCGGATGCATCGCGGCGAGAGCGAGCGCCGCGGCATCTATGGCGAGACCAGCGAAGGCGACGCCGAGTCCCTGCAGGACGAGGGCATCGAGATCGCCCATCTGCCCTGGGTCCCCCGCGCCGACGGCTAGGTTTTCCAGGGTTTCGTCGCCGGGCCGGGGAGGGCGACTTCCCCGGCTTTTTCTATGCCGCCTCGTCGTCGCGGCCGCGCAGGCGGGTGGCGAGCAGGGTCAGGCCCTCGCGCAGCGGCGCCATGTCCGCCTCGGTCATCTGGGCGGCGCAGCCCAGCGCCTCGGGGATGGCGCGGGCCGGCAGGCGCAGCGCCTCGGCGCGCGGGGTCAGCGTCACGCGGACGACGCGCTCGTCGCGCGGGTCGCGGCGGCGGGACACCCAGCCGGCGGCCTCCATGCGCTTCAGCATCGGCGTCAGCGTGCCGCTGTCGAGGAACAGCCCGTCGCCGAGCTCCCGCACCGTGCGGTCGTCGCGTTCCCACAGCTGCAGCAGCACCAGGTATTGCGGATAGGTCAGGCCATGCGGCTCCAGATGCGGGCGATAGGCCTGGCCGAAGGCATGCGCCGCCGCATAGATCGCGAAGCAGAGATGGTCCTGCAGCCGCATCGGTCCTTCGTCGCCCATCGCGGCCTCCGCGCCATTTCGTGACGATAGATAGTGCGCAATGGGATTGACGGCAACTTTTGTCCTATTAGATTGTGCGCAATCGAACGCCGCGACAGCCGCGGTCCTGAAGGAGCGAAGAGCCATGAAGATCCTGTATCGCGCCCGTGTTTCCGCCACCGGTGGCCGTGAGGGCGCGGCCCGCAGCGATGACGGCCTGCTCGAGGTCAAGCTGGCGCCGCCGAAGGAGCTGGGCGGCGCCGGCGGCGCGACGAATCCCGAGCAGCTGTTCGGCGCCGGCTATTCGGCCTGTTTCCTGGGTGCGATGAAGTTCGTGGCGGGCCAGCGCAAGATCACGGTGCCGGCCTCGGTTTCGGTGGCGGCCGAGGTTGGCATCGGCCAGCGCGACGATGGCGAGGGCTTTGGCCTGGAGGTGGCGCTGACGGTCTCCCTGCCCGGGATGGAGCAGGGCGCTGCGGACGACCTGGTCGAGCGTGCGCACCGTGTCTGCCCGTACAGCCATGCGACCCGCGGCAATATCGCGGTGACGACCACGGTCGCGGTCTGACGGGCAGAGATAGATGAGGGGTCTGGGGAGAATACTTTCTCCCCAGCCTTATTCTTTCTTCGCGGCCATGATGTAGTTGACGCTGACGTCGCTGCCGGCCTTCCAGTCCTTGGTCCCGATTTTCGGCGTCATGCCCGCGATATCGGTGACCCGCAGCCCCGCCCGCCGCGCTTCAGCTCCAAGCTCCGCCGGGGTGACGAACATTTTCCAGTCATGGGTGCCGCGCGGCAGCAGCCGCAGCAGGTATTCCGCGCCCACCTTCGCGAACAGGAAGCTTTTCGGCGTGCGGTTCAGCGTCGAGAGGAAGACCAGCCCGCCCGGCTTGGCGACGCTGGCCAGCGCCGCCAGGAAGGCGCCCCGGTCGGCGACGTGCTCGATGACCTCGAGGGCGATGACCGCGTCGAAGCGGGCGCCCTCGGCCGCGAGCTCCTCCGGCCGGCCCTGGCGGTAGTCGATCTCCAGCCCCGAGCGGGTCGCATGGGCGCGGGCGGCGTCGAGGGCGGTGCCGGCGGCGTCCAGCCCGGTGACGCGGGCGCCGAGCCGGGCCATGCCCTCGCTGGCGAGGCCGGCGCCGCAGCCGACATCGAGGAGGGAGAGCCCGGCCAGGTCCTCCCCCTGGCGGCCTTCGCCAGCGGCCAGGCGGCGGGCGATCCAGCCGCAGCGCAGCGGATTCATGCGGTGCAGCGGCGCCATCGGGCCGTCGGGGTCCCACCAGCGCGCCGCCAGGGCGTCGAACTTGGCGATCTCGGCCTCGAGGGCGGTGGTCTGGGCGGGCATGGCGGCATCTCCGGTTGCGGCAGGGCGCGACCCCCGTTATCTGTCCCAGCCCCGCGCCGGCCGCAACCAGGCCGTGCGGCCGCCGTGCCTGACCGGTCGCCGTCGCTGATCATTCGACCTGGCGGCCCGGTCCCCTTCGAGACCCCGTTCCATCAGAGCGCCCATGGCCCGTATCGTGATGAAGTTCGGCGGCACGTCCGTCGCCGACCTGGACCGTATCCGCAACGTCGCCAACCGGGTGAAACGGGAAGTCGATGCCGGGCACGAGGTCGCCGTGGTGGTCTCGGCCATGTCGGGCGTGACCAACCAGCTGGTGAAGTGGTGCCAGGAGCTTTCGCCCCTGCATGACGCCCGCGAATACGATAGCGTGGTGGCGACCGGCGAGCAGGTGACCAGCGGGCTGCTGGCGGTGGCGCTGCAGACCATCGGCGTCGATGCGCGGTCCTGGCAGGGCTGGCAGATCCCGATCCTGACCGATGGCGCGCATGGCAAGGCGCGGGTCGAGGAGATCAAGGGCGAGGCGCTGATCGCCCGGATGCAGCGCGGCCAGGTGCCGGTGGTGGCCGGCTTCCAGGGCATCGGCCCGGACAACCGGGTGACGACGCTGGGCCGCGGCGGGTCGGACCTGTCGGCGGTGGCGATCGCGGCGGCGGTGAAGGCCGATCGCTGCGACATCTACACGGATGTGGATGGCATCTACACCACCGACCCGCGCATCGTGCCCCGGGCACGCAAGCTGCCGGCGGTGGCGTATGAGGAGATGCTGGAACTGGCCTCGGTCGGCGCGAAGGTGCTGCAGACCCGGTCGGTCGAGCTGGCGATGAAGCAGCGGGTGCGGGTGCAGGTGCTGTCCTCCTTCGAGGACAAGCCCGGCTCGCTGGTCGTGGATGAGGATGAGATCGTGGAACAGCCGCTGGTGACGGGCGTCGCCTATTCCCGCGACGAGGCGAAGGTGACGCTGCGCCGGGTGCCGGACAAGCCCGGCATCGCGGCCGAGGTCTTCGTGCCCCTGTCGGACGCCAATGTGAACGTCGACATGATCGTGCAGAACCTGGGCGCCGACGGCACCACGGACATGACCTTCACGGTGGGCAAGACCGACCTGCCGCGGGCCCGCGACGTGCTGGAGAAGGCGCGCGGCACGATCGGCTTCGAGAGCGTGATCGCCGATCCGGAGGTCGCCAAGATCTCCATCGTCGGCATCGGCATGCGCAGCCATGCCGGCGTCGCCGCGACGATGTTCAAGACGCTGGCCGAGAAGGGCATCAACATCCAGGTGATCTCGACGTCGGAGATCAAGACCTCGGTGCTGATCGGGGTGGAATACACCGAGCTCGCGGTGCGCGCCCTGCACAGCGCCTACGGCCTGGACGCGGAAGCCTGAGCATGGACGCGCAAACCCCCCTGCCCGGGGCAGACGCGATCGATGCGCTGATGGCGCGCGGGGCGGCCTTCCTGGGCGCCCGCTACGCCATCCTCGGCGGCGCCATGAGCTGGGTCAGCGAGCGCAACCTGGTCGCGGCCCTGTCCAATGCCGGGGCCTTCGGCGTCATCGCCTGCGGCGCGATGATGCCGGACCGGCTGGCGGAAGAGATTTCCGCGACCCAGGCGCTGACGCAGAAGCCCTTCGGCGTGAACCTGATCACCATGCATCCGAACCTGATGGAGCTGGTGCAGGTCTGCCTGGACGCCAAGGTCGGCCACATCGTCTTCGCCGGCGGCATTCCGCCCGGGCCGGCCATCAAGGCGGCCAAGGAAGGCGGCGCCAAGGTCATCTGCTTCGCGCCCGCCTTCGCCCTGGCGAAGAAGCTGGTGCGGTCGGGCGCCGACGCGCTGGTGATCGAGGGTTCCGAGGCGGGGGGGCATATCGGGCCGGTCAGCCTGACCGTGCTGGCGCAGGAGATCCTGCCGCATATCCGCGACGTGCCGGTCTTCGTGGCCGGCGGGCTCGGCCGCGGCGAGGCGATCCTGTCCTATCTGGAGATGGGGGCGGCCGGCGTGCAGCTGGGCACCCGCTTCGTCTGCGCGACCGAATGCGTGGCGCATGCGAATTTCAAGCGCGCCTTCATCCGGGGCGCCGCGCGCGACGCCCTGCCGACGGTGCAGCTGGACGAGAACTTCCCCGTCATCCCGGTGCGCGCCCTGCAGAACGAGGGCACCAAGCGCTTCCTGGAGCACCAGGCCATGGTGATCGGCCGCTTCAAGTCGGGCGCGGTGACCAAGGAAGCCGGCCAGCTGGAGATCGAGCATTACTGGGCCGGCGCGCTGCGCCGCGCCGTGGTCGATGGCGATGTCGAGAATGGCAGCCTGATGGCCGGGCAGAGCGTCGGCCTGGTGACGTGCGAGCAGCCCTCGGTGGAGATCATCGCCGAGCTGCTGGACCAGGCGCGCGCCGCCCTGCTGGCGCGGCGCGCCGGGGTCTGAGACACTTCCGGGCCGGGGCGCGCAGCCCCGGCCCGGCGCCTTCTCGCGGGTTTCTCGCGGGCCTGCGACCCGGCCCGGCTTCCGGCCTCACCGCAATTCGGTTTGCCCTGCGCCGCGCGGCGCGATAGGTGTCCATCGCGTGCCCTACGATCTCAAACGTCTCCCCCGTTCTGACATCCAGCCCGCCGAGGCCGCGCGGGTGGGCGAGGAGCTGCGCGAGGCCCGCCTCTCGCTGGGCGTGAGCCTGGAGGAGCTGGCGGAGACGCTGCGCATCAACCGGCGCTACCTGGCCGCCCTGGAAGAAGGCCGCGTGCGCGACCTGCCGGGCGTCGCCTATGGCACCGGCTTCGTCCGCAGCTACGCCCAGTCGATGGGGCTGGACGCGCCCGACCTGGTGCGCCGCTTCCGCGAGGGCGCCGGCGGCGCCACCCGCCCGAAGGACCTGGTCTTCCCCGAGCCGGTGCCGGATCGCGGCGTCCCCGCCGGGGTCGTCATCCTGATCGGCGCGGTGCTGGCGGTCGGCGCCTATGCCGCCTGGTACCAGTGGAGCGGCTCGGCCGAGCGCAGCGTCGACGCCGTCCCCCCGCTGCCGCCGCGGCTGGAGCAGGCGGCGCGCGATGCCGGCCTGCCGCCGCTGCCCGGCACGCCGCCTGCCACCACCCCGCCGAACGGCGCCGCCCCGGCAGCGCCGCCCGCCGCGTCCCCGAACGGCACGCCCG
>NZ_CACSJM010000138.1 GCF_902706185.1 Roseomonas sp. 18066
GCCGGCGGCACCGGCGAGGGCGCGGGCGGCGGCGCCGGCTGCTCGGGCGGCACCTCGGCGGGGGGGATCTCGATGGGCGGCGCGACGGGGGGCGCCTCCGGGATCACCGGCTGCGGGGTCTCCACCGGGCGGGCCGGGGTCTCGGGCGGCACCACGGGCAGGTCGCCGGGGCCGGGCGGCGTCTCCCGCGTCGGCTCCGGCGTGTCGGAGCGGGTCTCGGGCGGCGCCACGGTCAGCAGCGGGGCGATCGCCGGCTCGGGCTCGGGCACCGGCGCGGGCGGCGGGCTGCGGGTCTCCTCCGGCGCCGGGGCCATGGCGGCGGGGTTGAGCAGCGCCGGCGGCGGCGCCGGCTCCTCCTCCGGCGCCGGGCGCTCCGGCTCGGGGTGCAGCGCGTGCTGCTCGGGCACCGCCGTGTCGGGGTGGTCGTCGGCCGGCGCCGCGGGCGCCTCGGGCGGGATGCTGCCGACGGCGTCGTCGAGCTCGGCCTCGGCAGCCTTGTCCTTGTCGCGCCCGGTCAGCCGGGCCCAGAGATTGCGCAGCGCCATGGTCAGCGGGCCTCCACCGTCAGGCCCTGGGCATCGGCCGCGGTCACCCGCAGCCGCGCCAGGGCGCCGACCTCGTAGTCAAGGGATTCGGGCAGGCGGACCGGACAGAAATGCTCGGTATGGCCGCGATGGCCGCGTTCCATCAGCACGGTTTCCTCCTGGCCCAGCCGGGCGTCGTAGAAGCGTTGCGCGGCGGCGGCGCCGGCGGCGCGCAGCCGGGCCGCGCGCTCCCGCCGCAGCGGCACCGGCACCGGCGGCATGCGCGCGGCGGGGGTGCCCGGGCGCTCGGAATAGGGGAAGACGTGCAGGAAGCTGAGCTCCGCCTCCGCGACCAGGTCGAGCATCTCGGAGAAATGCGCCTCGGTCTCGGTGGGGAAGCCGGCGATCAGGTCGGCGCCGAGCGCGATGCCGGGGCGCAGCGCGCGGGCGCGGCGGGCGCAGTCCAGCGCCTGGGCGCGGCCATGCCGGCGCTTCATCCGCTTCAGCATCAGGTCGGCGCCATGCTGCAGCGACAAGTGAAGGTGCGGCATCAGCCGCGGCTCGGCCTCCAGCAGGCGCCACAGGTCGTCGTCGATGGCGGCCGGGTCGATCGAGGACAGCCGCAGCCGCGGCAGCTCGGGCACCAGCGCCAGCAGGCGGCGCACCATCTGCCCCAGGCTGGGCTGGCCCGGCAGGTCGGGGCCGTAGCTGGTGATATCGACCCCGGTCAGCACCACCTCGCGGTAGCCGGCCTCGACCAACGCGCGCACCTGCTGCACCACGGCGCCGATCGGGACGGAGCGCGACGGGCCGCGGCCATAGGGGATGACGCAGAAGGTGCAGCGATGATCGCAGCCCTGCTGCACCTGGACGAAGGCCCGCGCCCGGCCGGCGAAGTCGGTGACCAGGTGGGCCGCCGTCTCGGTCGCCGCCATGATGTCGGTGACGGGGGCGGCCGGCGCGTCCGGCGCCCAGGCCTCCGGCTTCAGCTTGTCCGCATTGCCGATGACCCGGGTGACGCCCGGCAAGGACGCCCAGGAACTGGGAGAGATCTGCGCGGCGCAGCCGGTGACCAGGATCGGCCGGCCCGGATGCTCCCGCGCGGCGCGGCGGATGGCTTTCCGCGCCTGCTGCTCGGCTTCCGCGGTCACCGCGCAGGTATTGACCAGGATCGCCCTCCGCTGCCCGGCCTTCTCGGCCAGGTCGCGCATGGCGGCGCTCTCATAGGCGTTCAGCCGGCAGCCGAAGGTCAGGACCTGCAGGCTTTCGCCCCCGGTCATTCCGGCCCGGCTTCCGGGTCGAGCTCGCCGGTGAAGGCGGTGGCGACGGGGCCGGCCATCAGCACATGGCCGTCGAGCCGCCATTCCATCTGCAGCGTGCCGCCGGGCAGGTCGATGCGGGCGCGGCGGCCGGACAGGCCCCGGCGATGCGCGTTGACCAGCGTGGCGCAGGCGCCGGAGCCGCAGGCCAGGGTCGGCCCGGCGCCGCGCTCCCACACCGCCAGGCGGATGTGGTCGGGGGCCAGGATCTGGGCGAAGCCGATATTGGCACGCTGCGGGAACAGCGGATGGTGCTCCAGCTCGCGGCCGAATTGCTGCCAGGGCGCCGTGTCGAGGTCGTCGACGAAGAAGGTCGCATGCGGATTGCCCATCGAGCAGGCCGCCGGCGTCGAGAAGGGCCCGGCGCCCAGCGGCAGCTCGGTGGTGTCCAGCGCCTCGGCCAGCGGCACCTCCTGCCAGCCCAGCCGCGGCACGCCCATGTCGACGCGCACGGTGCCGTCGGCGAGCCGCTCGCTGGGCAGGTCGCCGCTGATGGTGCGGACCACGACGCGGTCGCGCCCGGTCTCCTCCATCACCAGGCTGGCGATGCAGCGGGTGGCGTTGCCGCAGGCGCCGGCCTCGGACCCGTCCGGATTGTGGATGCGCATGAAGACATCGGCCCCGGCCTGCGGCGTCTCCAGCGTGATGAACTGGTCGCAGCCGATGCCGAATCGACGGTCCGCCAGCCAGGCGATGCGGGCGGGGTTCAGCGGCAGCGGGGCGGGGCGGGCATCGACCACGACGAAGTCGTTGCCCAGCCCGTGCATCTTCCGGAAGGGGACCATGCCAGGGATATGCCCCGTTACCCGCCGCAAATGAAGGGGGGTGCCGGGCCCGCAGGGCAGCCCCGCTTTGCCCTGGCGCCGATTTCTTCGCAGACTGCGCCTCCCCAGCCGGCGGAGAGGCGGATGACCCTGTATGTGGTGGTCGATATCGAGACCGACGGGCCCAACCCGGGCAGCCATTCGCTGCTGAGCTTCGGCGCGGTGGCCTGCCGGGCGCAGGGCGCGCCGCTGGCCCGCTTCGCCGTCAACCTGCTGCCCCTGCCGGGGGCGGCGGCCGAGCCGCGCACCATGGCCTGGTGGGCGACCGAGCCGGAGGCCTGGGCGGCGGCGACAAGCGACCCGCTGCCGGCGGCCGAGGCCATGGCGCGCTTCGTCGACTGGCTGCGCGGCCTGCCGGAGATGCCGGTCTTCGCCGGCCATCCGGTGGCCTTCGACGGCTTCTGGATCGACTGGTACCTGCGCCGCTTCACCGGCCACCGGCTGATGAAGGGCCCCTATGACGGCGAGCGTATTTTTCTGGATGCCGCGCTCGACATTCCGACGCTGGCCAGCGGGGTTCTCGGCCTGGAAATCGACCAGGCCATGAAGAAACCCTATCCGGAAGACTGGTTCGGCGGGCATGCCCATACCCATTGCGCGCTGGACGACGCGCTGGGCTATGCGGCGCTGCTGCAGCGGCTGCTGGCCCGCCGGCCGGCGCTGGCCCCGGCGGGGGCGCCTTCGCCTTAGGCCTTCTCGATGGCCTGGGCGGCGGCATCCAGCGCGGCGGCGATTTTCTCCGCCACGTCGGCCTCGACCGGGCCTGAGCGGAGCTTGAGGCGCAGCGCCAGCTTCAGATTCTCCATGGCGCGGATCACCGGGTCGGGCACGCCCTCGCGGCCGCGCGGGGTGGCGCCGCCGATGCGGGCGAACAGCGCCTCGGCCGCCACCCGGTTGCCGGCCAGGAAGGCCTCGCCCTCGGGGGTCAGGGCGTAGCGCTTGCGCGGGCCGGCCTCGGCCTCGACGGTGGCGAAGCCCATATCCTCCAGCCAGGACAGCAGCGGATAGATGACGCCGGGGCTGGGGCTGTAGCTGCCGCCCATGCGCTCCTCGATCGCCTTGATCAGCTCGTAGCCGTGGCGCGGCGCCTCGGCCAGCATGGCCAGCGCCAGCAGCCGCAGCTCGCCATGGTCGAAGATCCGCCCGCCGCGCCCGCCATGCCGGCCGCCGCGGCGATGCTCGCGCGCCTCGTCATGGTGGTGGCGGCAGCCATGCCGGTGGCCGTGATGCTCGTGATGATGATGGGAATGGTGGTGGCCGTGGCGGCGCCCGCGATGCGGGCCCTCCCGGCCTTGGGCGCCGGACGCGCCCTCGATGCCGTGTTGCATGCAGCCGATATAGATCGAGATATAACTCGATTCAAGATATATCTCGATAGCCGGCGCAGGGCAGCCCCGCGGCCGCATTCCTCTTGTGACGGGGGGGGAGTCTGGCTATACCCCCGCCTCTTCCCGCGCGTCCGGGCCTGTAGGGCATGCCCGGCCGCGGTTTCGTCCCCATCGCAGGATGGGGGACCCGATGACCAGGAGATCGAAATGCCCAAGATGAAGACGAAGTCGAGCGCGAAGAAGCGCTTCAAGATCACGGCGACGGGCAAGGTGCTCGCCGGTCCGGGCAAGAAGCGTCACTGCCTTTCCGCCCGCAGCCAGAAGGCCAAGCGCCAGAACCGCGGTTCGCAGGTTCTGCGCCACCAGGACGGCGTGACCGTCATGCAGTGGCTGCCCTATGGGCTGGATCGGTAAGGAGTAGCGCAGTATGGCTCGTGTTAAGCGCGGCGTAACCGCCCACGCCCGTCACAAGAAGATCCTCAAGCTCGCCAAGGGCTATGTCGGTCGTTCTTCCAAGGCCTATCGTCCCGCGCTCGAGCGCGTCGAGAAGGCCCTCCAGTATGCCTATCGCGACCGTCGCGTTAAGAAGCGCGAGTTCCGCGGCCTGTGGATCCAGCGCATCAACGCTGCCGTCCGCGAGCATGGCCTGACCTATTCGAAGTTCATCGCCGGCCTGAAGGCCGCGCAGATCGACCTCGACCGCAAGGTCCTGGCCGCGATCGCCTTCGATGACGCTGCCGCGTTTGGCGCTTTGGTCGAGAAGGCCAAGGCGGCGCTTCCGGCTTCGGCCGAGGCGTAATCTCCCGCTCCCCGCAGCCTTGCGGGGATGCCGAGAACGGAGCCGCCGCCGCCAGGGGTCCCCCTGGCGTCCGGCGGCTTTTTTCGTAAGGCCCGCCCGCTGGGGCGGCGACATCGCACGGGACCGAACCGATGACCGATGACCTTGCCACCCTGCAGGCGGAAACCGAGGCCGCGCTGGCGGCCTGCGCCGACCCCCGCGCGCTGGATGCCGTGCGGGTGGGGATGCTGGGCAAGAGCGGCCAGCTGACCGCGCTGCTGAAGGGGCTGGGCGCCGTCCCCGCCGAGCAGCGGAAAGAGCGTGGCGCCGCCGTCAACCGCCTGAAGCTGGCGATCGAGACCGCCATCGAGACGCGCCGGGTCGCGCTCGACGCCGCGGCGCTGGACGCCCGGCTGCTGGCCGAGCGGCTCGATGTCAGCCTGCCGCCGCGCCCCTTCCCGCCGGCCGGCCCCGAAGCCGGCGCCATCCACCCGATCGCCCGCACCATGGAGGAGCTGACCGCCCTCTTCGGCGCCATGGGCTTCGGCGTCGCGGAAGGCCCGGATATCGAGGGCGACTGGTTCAACTTCGGCGCGCTGAACATCCCCGACCATCACCCCGCCCGGCAGGACCACGACACCTTCTACGTGCCCGCCGGGGCGGATGGGCGGCGGCCGGTGCTGCGCACCCACACCTCGCCGGTGCAGATCCGCACCATGCTGAACCAGGAGCCGCCGATCCGCGTCATCGTGCCCGGCCGCACCTACCGCGCCGACCATGACGCGACGCACAGCCCGATGTTCCACCAGGTCGAGGGGCTGGTCATCGACCGTGGCATCCATCTGGGCCATCTGAAGGGCTGCCTGATCGACTTCCTGCGCGCCTTCTTCGGCATCAGCGACCTGCCGGTCCGCTTCCGCGCCAGCTACTTCCCCTTCACCGAGCCCTCGATGGAGGTCGATATCGGCTGGAACCGCAAGACCGGCGAATTGGGCCGCGGCGGCGACTGGCTGGAGATCCTGGGCAGCGGCATGGTGCACCCCAAGGTGCTGGCCAATTGCGGCATCGACCCGCGCGAGTGGCAGGGCTTCGCCTTCGGCATGGGGATCGAGCGCATCACCATGCTGAAGCACGGCATCCCCGACCTGCGCCCCTTCTATGACAGCGACATCCGCTGGCTGCGCCATTACGGCGCGCCGGTGCTGTCCCCCGCCACCCTGGCCGAAGGGGTCTGAGCCGTCATGAAGTTCTCTGTCAGCTGGCTGAAGCAGCACCTCGAGACCGAGGCGACGCTCGAGCAGATCACCGGCGCGCTCAACACCATCGGCCTCGAGGTCGAGGGCGTCGAGGATCGTGGCGCGGCGCTGGCCCCCTTCCGCATCGCCCATGTCATCGCGGCGGTGCAGCACCCGAATGCCGACCGGCTGCGCGCCTGCCAGGTCGATGTCGGCGACGGCGTCATCCGCTCGGTGGTCTGCGGCGCGCCGAATGCGCGCACCGGCATGAAGGCCGTGCTCGGCCTGCCCGGCGCGGTGGTCCCCGCCAACGGCATGGTGCTGAAGGTGGGCGAGATCCGCGGCGTGAAGAGCGAGGGCATGATGTGCTCCGCCCGCGAGCTCGGCCTCGGCGAGGATCATGACGGCATCATCGACCTGCCCGACGACGCGCCGGTGGGCGAGGCCTATGCCCGCTGGGCCGGGCTCGACGATCCCATCGTCGAGATCTCGGTGACGCCGAACCGCGGCGATGCCCTGTCGATCCGCGGCATCGCCCGCGACCTGGCCGCGGCGGGCCTGGGCACGCTGAAGCCCTTCGCCCCGGCGCCGGTGGCCGCCGTCTATCCGTCGCCGCTGCGCTGGGTGCTGGAGGACGCGGAGAGCTGCCCCTGGGTGGTCGGCCGCGCCGTGCGGGGCGTCACCAACGGGCCCTCGCCGAAATGGCTGCAGGACCGGCTGGTCTCGATCGGGCTGCGGCCGATCAACGCCCTGGTCGATGTCACCAATTTCTTCACCTACGACCTCGGCCGTCCGCTGCATGTCTTCGACGTGGCCAAGGTGAAGGGCGAGGAGCTGTTCCTCCGCCGTGGCCGCGAGGGCGAAAGCTTCCTGGCGCTGAACGGCAAGGAAGTGACCGTCACGCCTGAGGACCTGGTCATCGCCGATGCCGAGGCGGTGGAAAGCCTCGCCGGCATCATGGGCGGCGAGCATTCCGGCTCCGACGCGGGGACCAAGGAAGTCTTCATCGAATGCGCGCTGTTCGACCCGGTGCGCATCGCGCTGTCCGGCCGGCGGCATGAGCTGCGCTCCGATGCCCGCGCCCGCTTCGAGCGCGGCATCGACCCGGCGCTGCTGCCCGCGGCCCTCGAAGCGGCCACCGCGATGATCATCGCGCTCTGCGGCGGCGAGGCCTCCGAGGTCTCCAGCGCCGGCGCCGAGCCCGAATGGCAGCGCCAGGCCAGCCTGCGCTTCGAGCGCATCGCCGGCCTCGGCGGCAGCGACATGGATCAGGCCACCGCCATCGGCATCCTCGAGCGGCTGGGCTTCGCGCCCGTGTTGCAGGATGCGGAGAAGGTCACCGTCGCGGTGCCGAGCTGGCGCAACGACATCGCCGGCAGCGGCAAGCTCGCCCAGGCGCCGACGCTGGAGGCCGGCCGCGCGGCGCGGGCCGCCGAGGGCTGCGCCCTGGTCGAGCCGGAATGCGACCTGCTGGAGGAAGTCCTGCGCATCCAGGGTCTGGACCGCATCCCGGCCGTCTCGCTGCCGGTGGCCTCCCCGGTGCCTGCAGCCTCGCTGACGCCCAAGCAGTCGCGCGCCACGCTGGCCCGCCGCGTGCTGGCGGCGCGCGGCATGCTGGACTGCGTCTCCTTCGGCTTCCTCGACAGCAAGGTGGCGGCGAAGTTCGCCCCGCTGGGGTCGGCCGCCGATTGGACGCCGCCCGCCGCGCTGCGCCTGGAGAACCCGATCGCCGCCGATCTGGACCAGATGCGCCCCACCCCGCTGGCCAGCCTGCTGCAGGCGGCATCGCGCAACGCGGCGCGCGGCTATCCCGACCTCGGCCTCGCCGAGCTGGGCGCCGCCTATCGCGACATCACCCCCGACGGGCAGCTGAGCGTCGTCGTGGGCCTCCGCACCGGCGAGACCCCGCGCCATTGGGCCGAGGCCGCGCGCGGCGTCGACGCGATGGATGCCAAGGGCGACGCGCTGGCGGTGCTGGCGGCCCTCGGCGTGCCGGCGGCGGCGATCAGCATCACCACCGACGCGCCGGGCTACTACCACCCCGGCCGCTCCGGCGTGCTGCGCCAGGGGCCGAAGACGGTGCTGGCCATCTTCGGCGAGATCCATCCGAAGCTGCGCGAGGAGCTCGGCCTCGCCGGCCCGGCCGTCGCCTGCGAGGTCTTCCTCGACGCCGTCGCCGAGCCGAAGAAGCGCAAGAAGGCGGTGCCGGAGCTGCCCGCCTTCCAGCCGCTGCAGCGCGACTTCGCCTTCCTGGTGGATGCCGCGGTCCCGGCCGAGACCCTGCTGCGCGCCGCCCGCGGCGCCGAGCGGGCGCTGATCACCGAGGTCGCGCTGTTCGACCGCTATGCCGGCGACAAGCTGCCCGAGGGCAAGGTCTCGCTCGCCCTGCAGGTCACCCTGCAGCCGCGCGAGAAGAGCCTGACCGATGCCGAGATCGAGGCGGTCGGCGCCAAGATCGTGGCGGCGGTGACCAAGGCGACGGGGGCGGTGCTGCGCGGGTAAGCTGCGCGGCGTGCTGAAACGAGAAGGGCCGGGGGGCTGACGCCTCCCGGCCCTTTGTCGTTGTGGCGCGCGTGATTCACGCCTTTCGGCGATGCCGCCTCAGGCGATCACGCTCATTTCCGCCCGAACAGCTTCTCGAACTCGGATTTTCCGAAGCGCAGCCAGGTCGGCCGGCCATGGCTGCAGGTATTGGCGCGCGGCGTCGCCTCCATCTGGCGCAGCAGGGCGGCCATCTCGGCCGGGCCCAGCCGGCGGCCGGCGCGGATCGAGCCATGGCAGGCCAGCCGCGCCACCGCCGCGTCCAGGCGGCGTTCCAGCGCCGTGGTCTCCTCCCATTCGGCGAGCTCGGCGGCGAGATCCCGCAGCAGCGGCGCCGGGTCGGGATTGCCCAGCAGGGCGGGCAGGGCGCGCACCAGCAGGGCGCCGCCGCCGAAATCCTCGATCTCGAGGCCAAGGCTCGCCAGGGTCTCGGCCTGCTCCAGCAGACGGGCGGCCTGCAGCGCCGGCAGCTCGACCACCGCCGGCAGCAGCAGCGGCTGGCTGCGCACCCCGCCATCGACCAGCTGCGCCTTGAAGGCCTCGTGGGTCAGGCGCTCATGGGCGGCATGCTGGTCGACCAGGATCAGCCCGCCATCCGGCGCCTCGGCCAGGATATAGGTCTCCATCAGCTGGGCCAGCGGCCGGCCGAGCGGGCCCTCCGCGATCTCGTCCAGCGGTGCCGGCGCCAGCAGCGGATGCTCCGGCCCGGCGGCAGGGCCCGGGGCGCGCGGCAGATGCAGGCTGGGCTGGTGCGGGCCGGGACCGGGCGGCGGCGTCAGCGTCTCGGCGAAGCCTGACGGCCGGCTGTCGTAAAAGCCCGGATTGGCGAAGCGCTGGCCGGGGGCGAAGCCGTTGGTCGGCGGCCGCCAGCCCGGCACCTGCCAGTCGCGCATTCCCGGGGCGGCCGGCGCCGGCGCGGCGTCGTCAGCAGCGCTTTCGCCGGCGCCGACCGCCAGGCCCCGGCGCAGCGCGGAAATCAGCGCGCCGCGCACCTGGGCCGCGTCGCGGAAGCGCAGCTCGGTCTTCATCGGGTGGACATTGACGTCGACCAGCTCGGGCGGCAGCTCGAGGAACAGGGCGGCCACGGGATGGCGCATGGGCGCGATCAGGTCGCGATAGGCGACCCGAAGGGCGGCGCGCAGCAGCGGGTCGCGCACGGGGCGGCGATTGACCACCAGATGCTGCTCGGCCGCCGTGGCCCGCGTCAGGGTCGGCAGCGCCGCCAGCCCTTCCAGCCGCAGATCCGGCCATTCGCCGGAAATGGCCACCGCCGCCCCGGCGAAATCCGGCCCCAGCAGCGCCGCCAGCCGGCCTTCCCGGTCGGAAGGGGCGAGGTTCAGCGCGATCCGCCCCTCGACCTCCATCTGGAAGGCGACCTCCGGCCAGGCCAGGGCCAGGCGCTTCACCGCCTCCAGCGCATGGCCGGATTCGGTGGCCGGCGACTTCAGGAACTTGCGCCGGGCGGGGGTGGCGAAGAACAGGTCGCGCAGTTCGATCCGCGTGCCCGGCGCGCCGGAGGCCGGGCGCGGCGGATGCTTCACCCCGCCTTCCACCTCGATGCGCCAGGCCTCGCCCTCGGGCGTGCGGCTGGTGATGGACAGCCGCGCCACGGCGCCGATCGAGGGCAGCGCCTCGCCGCGGAAGCCCAGCGTCGCGATGCGGAACAGCGCCGCCTCCTCCGGCAGCTTGGAGGTGGCGTGGCGCTCGACGCAGAGCGCCAGGTCGGCCGGGCCCATGCCATGGCCGTCATCGATCACCAGGATGCGGGAAATGCCGCCGCCTTCCAGGCTGACGGCGATGCGCTGCGCCCCGGCATCCAGCGCGTTCTCCACCAGCTCCTTCACGGCGGCGGCGGGGCGTTCCACCACCTCGCCGGCCGCGATGCGGTCGGCGGTGGTGGCGGAGAGCAGGCGGATGCGGTCCATCACCCCAATCTAGCGCCGGCGCCCGGTCTGAAACAGGGCGGCCGGCGCCGGGCGGCTATTCCTCGGCGGCGGCCTGCAGCTCGCGGATGCGGGCGATCAGCCCGGCGGTGGAGGGGTCGTGGCGGCCGGGGCTGGCCTCCGGCGCCAGCTCCGGCAGGATCGAGGTGGCCAGCTTCTTGCCCAGCTCGACGCCCCATTGGTCGAAGGCGTCGATGTCCCACAGCGCGCCCAGGCAGAAGACCTTGTGCTCGTAGAGCGCGACCAGCGCGCCCAGCGAATGCGGGTCCAGCTTGTCGAGCAGCAGGGTGGTGCTCGGCCGGTCGCCGGGGAACAGCCGGTGCGGCAGCAGGCGGCCGATCTCCTCCGCGCCCGTGCCGGCGGCCGCCATCTCGGCCTCGACCTCGGCGGGCGTGCGGCCGCGCAGCAGCGCCTCCGCCTGGGCCAGGCCGTTGGACAGCAGCAGCCGGTGGTTCTCGGCGAAGGGGTGGTCGGGGTTGGCCACCAGCACGAAATCCGCCGGCACCGGGGTGGTGCCCTGGTGCAGCAGCTGCATGAAGGAATGCTGCGCGTTGGTGCCGGGCTCGCCGAAGATCACCGGGCCGGTCTCGCGGCCGACCGGCTCGCCGTCCAAGGTCACGCTCTTGCCCAGGCTTTCCATCTCCAGCTGCTGCAGATGGGCCGGGAAGCGCGACAGGCGGTGGTCATAGGGCAGGATCGCCTGGCTGCGCAGGCCGAGGCCGTTGACATGCCAGATGGTCAGCAGCGCCAGCAGCAGCGGCAGGTTCTGCTCCGGCGGCGCCGTCAGGAAATGCTCGTCCATGGCGCGGGCGCCGGCCAGCAGCTGCGAGAAGGCGGTCCAGCCGCAGGACAGCGCGATGGAAAGGCCGATCGCCGACCACAGGGAAAACCGGCCGCCGACCCAGTCATGGAAGCCGAAGACCCGGTCCGGCGCCACGCCGAAGGCCGCCGTCGCCTCCTGGTTGGTCGACAGCGCGACGAGGTGGCGGCGGGCGCCGACCTCGCCGAGGTTCTGCTCCAGCCAGCCGCGCACGATGCGGGCATTGGCCATGGTCTCGGCGGTGGTAAAGGTCTTGGACGCGATCAGCACCAGGGTGCGGTGCGGGTTCAGCCGCGGCCGGATCGCCTCCCAGTTATGCGCATCGGCATTGGCCAGGTACAGCGGCCGCATCGGCGAGCGGGCGTTCCACAGCGCGCGGCCGATCATGTAGGGCCCGAGGTCGGAGCCGCCGATGCCGATATTGATGACGTCGGTGAAGGTCTCGCCGGTGGCGCCGCGGATCTCGCCGCGATGGATGGCGCGGGTGAAGCGCTTCATCGCCGCCAGCGTCTCGTCGACCGAGGCGGAGGCGTCCTCGGTCTCGCCGCTGGGCAGGCGGGCGCGATAGCCGGCGCCGCGCGGCGCGCGCAGCGCCATGTGCAGCACGGCGCGCTTCTCGGTGGTGTTGATCTCCTCGCCGGCGGCCATGGCGTCGCGCCGCGGCAGCACGCCGCAGGCCTGCGCCAGGTCCAGCAGCCCTTGCAGGGCCGCCGCATCGACCGAGGTCTTGGAGAAGTCGAGCAGGATGCCCACCGCCTGGCGGTGGAAGCTGTCGAAACGCTGCGGATCGGCGTCGAACAGGGCGCGGATCGCGCCGGCGCCCGGGCGGCCCGCCAGCTCTGCGATCCGGTCCCAGGCAGCCTCGCGCACGGTCAGCGTCATAACTGGTCTCATCCCCCGGTCGATCCGGCTGGCAGGCTAGAGCCTCGCCAGGGCCTGTCAAATCTCCACCCCCGCGCGGCCGGCCGGGGGCGCGCCCGGGGGGTCAGATCCCCTCGGGCTGGCCGGCGACCGTGACGGAAAGCTGATCCGGAACGAGCAACTGCCCGGCGAGTTTCGCCGCCGCCTCGCGGGTGATGGCGGCCAGGCGCGCGGGGCGCTTCTCCAGCCAGTCCAGCGGCCGGTCGTTGCGCCGCATCGCCAGCAGCGTGGCGGCGATGCGCCGGCTGTCGGTGAATTGCAGCGGCTGGCTGCCGGTCAGATAGGCGACCGCCTCCTCCATCTCCTCGGCGGTCGGGCCTGCCTCGGCCATGCGGCGCCATTCGCTGCGCAGCAGGGTCAGCGCCTCGCCGACGCGGGCATTGGCGGTGGCGAAATGGCCGATCAACACGCTGTCGCCGAAGATGCCGTCCAGCCCGGCGCCGATGCCATAGGTCAGGCCGCGCGCCTCGCGCAGGCTCTTGGTCAGCCGCGCGGTGAAGCCGCCGCCGGAGAGGATGCGCAGCACCACCTGCGCCGTCTCCCAGCTGGGATCGCGGATCGGCAGCCCGGGCTGGCCGAAGATGATGGTCGATTGCGAGGCCGCCACCGGCACCACCGCGGTGCCGAAGCCGGTCATCGCCGGCAGCGGCGGGGCGGCCGGCGCCGCGCCCTCGGCCAGCCCGTCGAACAGTTTTGGCAAGAGCGCCGCCAGCTCGGCGGCCGAGATGGCGCCGGAGGCCGCGATCAGCAGGCCGGGGCCGCGATGCAGCTGGCGGGCCAGCGCTGCGCGCATCTGCTCGACGGTGATGCGGGCGAGGCTCTCCTCGGTGCCCGAGGACGGGCGGCCGGCGGGATGCGTCGGAAAGGCGGCGGCCCAGAAGGCGCGGGATGCGCGGCCCGGCGGGCCTTCCAGCGACTGCCGGGCGCGGGCGATGGCGCGGGCGCGCAGCCGCGCCACATCGGCCTCCTCGAAGCGCGGCGCGGTCATGGCGAGGCGGGCCAGCCGCACCGCCTGCGGCAGGGCGGGCGTCAGCGCCCGCAGGCTGCCGGCGAAGCCGTCGCGGTCGACGCCGAAATCGAGCCCGATGCCCTCGTCGCGGGCGGCATCGGCAAACTCCAGCGCGTCGAGCTCGCCGGCGCCCTCGGTCATCAGCGCGGCGGCCAGCGCGGCGACGCCTTCCTGCCCCTCGGGGTCCAGCGCCGCGCCACCCGGCCAGGACCAGGAAAGGCTGACC
Organism: Roseomonas sp. 18066; assembly: GCF_902706185.1. Taxonomy (GTDB): domain Bacteria; phylum Pseudomonadota; class Alphaproteobacteria; order Acetobacterales; family Acetobacteraceae; genus Pseudoroseomonas. Next base: position 13,469 of record NZ_CACSJM010000138.1, read on the forward strand.
ACGGGCACCGAATGATCCTCGGCCAGCCAGGCGGTGAAGCCGCTGCCCTCGACCACCTGGATCGGCAGGGAGAAGCCAGTAGGCGCCGGCACGGTCGCGGACCCGCTCATGCCGCGCCCTCCGGCAGCAGCCAGCCGGACATGGCGGGCTTGCTGAAGACCAGGCGGGCGGCGGCCTCGAGCTGCGGCCGGGTGACGGCGCGGATGCGGGCCGGCCAGTGCTCGACCGCATCCAGCGGCAGGCCGACGGCCAGGGCGCCGCCCAGGATGCGCGGCGCGGCGCCCAGGCTGTCCAGCGCCAGCAGCGTGCCGGCGGTCAGCTGGCGGATGGCGCGGACGGCCTCCGCCTCGGTCACGCCATCGGCCAGCAGCGTCGCGATCTCGGCGGCGATGGCGGCCTCGATGGCGGCGGTGGAGGTCTCGCGGCGCGGGGTGACGAAAATCTCGAAGCTGCCGCAGCCGACCGAGTCGCCGTCATAGGAGCAGCCGGCCGAGACGGCGAGGCCGGTGGTGACCAGCGCCTTGTGCAGCCGCGAGCCCTGGCCGCTGCCGAGCAGATGCGCCAGCACCTCCAGCGGATAGGCATGCCGCGCCTGGTCGCCGCCGCCGGGCAGGAAGGGGGCGACCCAGCCGCGCAGGAAGACGGCCTCGCGCACGGTCGGATCGCGCACCACCAGCCGGTCGTCCTGCGGCTGGGAGGGCGCAGGCGCCCGGGCGCGGATCGCCTTGTCATAGGGGGCGGGACGGCCCTGGATGCCGCCGTAATCCTGCTCGGCCAGCTTCGCCAGCGCGTCGCGGTCGATCGCGCCGGTCACCACCAGCGTCGCATTGGCCGGCGTGTAGTAGGCGCGGAAGAATTCCAGCATGTCGTCGCGGGTCAGCGCGGCGATATCCTCCGGCCAGCCGATCAGCGGCCGGCCGCGCCAATGCTGGCGGCCCCAGAAGGCCGCGTCCCATTGCTCGCGGAAGCGGCCGCGCGGCGTGCTCTCGGTGCGCTGGCGGCGCTCCTCCTGCACCACCTGGCGCTCGGCCTCGATCTCGTCGGCCGGGAACAGGGCGGCGCCCATGCGGTCGGCCTCCATCCCTGCGACGAGCGCCAGGCGGCTGGCCTCGACATGCTGGTGATAGGCGGTGACGTCGCGCGAGGTGAAGGCATTGTCCTGCCCGCCCTCCCGCGCCACCAGCCGGGAGAAGGCCCCCGACGCCACCTTCGGGCTGCCCTTGAACATCATATGCTCGAGGAAATGCGCCAGGCCGGACTTGCCGGCCGGATCCTCGCCGGCGCCGGTCGAGTAGAAGACGTAATGCGCCACCACCGGCGCCCGCCGGTTCTCGGCATGCACCACCGTCAGCCCGTTCGGCAGGGTCCAGAGGCTGGCGCCGAACAGCGGCCGCTCGGCCAGGGCCGGGGGCGTGCCGGCGGGCGGCGCCGCGGGGGCAGCCACCGGCTCGGCCGCCGAGCCGGTCGGCAGCAGCGCGAGGGCGGGAAGGGCGGCGGCGGCGCCGAGCGCGGCGCGGCGGGAAAGGGGCGACATGTCCGCCTCACATGGGGCGGCGGCCGCGTCCGCGCCAGCCCCCCCGTCATGGGTTGGAAGGGCCGGGGGAAGGGGGTGGCG
>NZ_CACSJM010000139.1 GCF_902706185.1 Roseomonas sp. 18066
GTGCCGGACGACAGCGGCATCACCATCGCCGCCCTGCCCCCCGCCGGCCCGGCCGAGCTGCTGGCCGCGCCGCCCGACGCGCCGCCGCCGCCGCCGCTGGCGCCGCATGCCGACAACAGCCCGGCCATCGCCATCCCGGCGCCCGACCCGGCGCTGCTGGAGCCCTCGCCCTTCGGCGGCCTGCCCCGCGTCACCACCGATGGCCGCGAGCCGCGCCAGCTCTATGCCCGCCCCTTCGACCCGGCCGAGCGCCGGCCGCGCATCGCCCTCGTCATCGGCGGCTTCGGCAATTCCCCCACCCGGTCGGAGGAGGCGCTGCGCCGCCTGCCGCCCGCCGTCACCGCCGCCTTCAACCCCCAGGCCCTGCGCCCCGACCTGCTGCTGGCCCAGGCGCGCGCCAGCGGCCGCGAGGCGATGCTCGGCCTGCCGCTGGATTCGACCAATGGCGAGGTCGCCGAGCACAGCCTGCGCCCCGGCCTGAAGCTGTGGGAGAACCTGGAGCTGCTGCACCGCGCCATGGGCCGCATCGCCGGCTATGCGGGCGTCGTGGGCGCGCTCGGCAACCAGCGCGGCGAGCGCTTCGCCGCCGAGGCCGGCCAGCTGGAAGCCGTGCAGGAAGAGGTCCAGGCGCGCGGGCTGTTCTATCTCGACGCCCGCCCCGGCGCCGCGCCGCCGCTGGAAGGCGCCGGCGCCACCATCGACCTGGTGCTCGACGAGCCGCTGACCCGCGGCGAGGTCGAGCGCCGGCTGGCCGCCCTCGAGCAGATCGCCCGCCGCAACGGCAGCGCCATCGGCCTGGCCGCCGAGCCCTCGCCCCTGCTGGTCGACCGCATCGCCGCCTGGGCCGCCGGCCTCGAGGGCCGCGGCCTGGTGCTGGCCCCGGCCAGCGCGGCGCTGCGTGGCGCCGCCCCCTCCGCCTCCCGCTAAGGCCTCTCCCGATGTCCGACCTGCCCTACCGCCGCAATGTCGGCGCCGTGCTGTTCAACCGCGCCGGCCAGGTGCTGATCGCCCGCCGCGCCGATGTCGCCACCGACGCCTGGCAGCTGCCCCAGGGCGGCCTGGACGACGGCGAGGAACCGGCCGAGGCGGTGCTGCGCGAGCTGGCCGAGGAGGTCGGCACCGCCGAGGCCCGCATCTTGGGCGAGGTGCCGGACTGGCTGACCTACGACCTGCCGCCGGAACTGCTCGGCAAGGCGCTGCGCGGCAAATACCGTGGCCAGAAGCAGCGCTGGTACGCGCTGGGCTTCACCGGGGATGACAGCGCCATCCGCCTGGACCTGGACCCGCACCCGGAATTCAACGCCTGGCGCTGGGCGGATCTCGAAGCGCTGCCGGACATCGTGGTGGCGTTCCGCAAGCCGATCTATGCGCGGCTGGTCGTGGAATTCAGCCAGTATAAGGACTGGGCTCGGTAGCAGCCGGGGGCTCCGCCCCCAGACCCCCGCCGGGGTGACAGTGTCACCCCGGACCCCGCCATTCCTTGGCACCTTGAGGCCAGAGGCGGGACGCTATTTCACGTAAATCGTGGGCGTGGCGCCACCTCAGAGCTCGCGGTGATTATAAAAATCTCCGCATGCACCGGGGCGCCGAAGCTGCTTCGGTGAGAAACGCAAAATGAATGTGGGGGCCTGGGGGCATTCAATGCCCCCAGATTCTTCTCTTCCCCCGCCTTCTCTTCACCCCGCGGCAAGAGCCTGCGCGAACACCGCCGGATCGACATTCCCCCCCGACAGCACGATGCCGATGGTCCGCCCCTGGGCTGGCAGCTTCCCCGCCAGCAGCGCCGCCAGGGCGACTGAGCCGCCGGGCTCCACCACCACCTTAAGCGCCTCGAAGGCGAAGCGCATGGCGCGGAACACCTCCTCCGGGGTGACGTAGACGCCGCCGGCCAGGCGCGGCTGGTTGATGGCGAAGGTCAGCTCGCCCGGGCGCATCGACAGCAGCGCGTCGCACAGGTTCAGGCCCTGGCCGTCATTCGCCAGGCGCTCGCCGGCGGCCAGCGACCGCGCGGTGTCGTCCCAGCCCTCCGGCTCCACCGCCCAGACTTCCGTCCCCGGCGAGGCGCCCTCGACGGCCAGCGCGCAGCCGGCGATCAACCCGCCGCCGCCGGCCGCCGTCGCCAGGGCGTCGAGGGTCAGGCCGGCCGCGCGCGCATCCTCGATCAGCTCCAGCGCCAGGGTGCCCTGGCCGGCGATGACGTGCGGGTGGTCGAAGGGCGGCAGGACGGTCGCGCCGCGCTCGGCGGCCAGCCGGGCGGCGAGCGCCTCGCGGTCGGTGTTGTGGCGGTCGAAGAAGGTGATTTCGGCGCCCCAGCGGCGGGTGCTCTCGACCTTGATGGCCGGCGCCCCCTGCGGCATGGCGATCAGCGCGCGCAGCCCCTCGGCGGCGGCGGCGGCGGCGATGGCCTGGCCGTGATTGCCCGAGGAATGGGTGACCACGCCACCCTGGCGCTGCGCCGCGTCCAACTGCAGCACGGCGTTGGTGGCGCCGCGGAACTTGAAGCTGCCGGTGCGCTGCAGCGGCTCGGGCTTCACCAGCACGGTGCCGCCGGCCAGCTGGTCCAGCAGCGGGTGGCGCAGCATCGGCGTGCGGACGACGCGGCCGGCCAGGCGCCGCGCGGCGGCCTCGACATCGGCGAAGGTGGGGAGCGGCGGCGGGCTGATCGCGTTCATCGTGGGGCGGGCCTTCAGGCGGGAACGGGCAGGAAGCGGCGGGGGTCGACCAGCGGGGCGATGGCGGCCAGCGCCCCCGGATCGGCATCGTTGACCAGGGCTGCCAGCAGGCGGCCCTGGGCGGGCGCGGTCTGGATGCCGTAGCCGCCCTGGCCGATCATCTGGAAGAAGCCGGGCGCGCCGGACGGGCCGATCGCCATCGAGCGGTCGGGCAGGAAGCTGCGCAGCCCGGCCCAGCGGTGCTCGACGCGGCGGACCGTGATGTCCAGCGCCTGGGTCAGGCGGTCGACGGCGATGGCGATGTCGAGCTCGTCGGGCTGGGCGTCGCCGGGGTCGCTGTCGGTCTCGTCGGCGGGGGACAGCATCAGCCGGGTGGCGGCCTCGGGGCGGGCGTACCAGGTGGCGCCGATATCGCCGACCAGCGGCCAGTCGGCGACCGGCCAGGGCGCGGGGTCGATGATCAGCGCGGTGCGCCGCTTCGGCTGCAGCCCGAGCCGCGGCAGCCCGGCCATGGCGTTCACCGCGTCGCCCCAGGCGCCGGCGGCGTTCACCAGGATCGGCGCGGCGAAGCTGTCCCCGGCCTCGGTCTCGACATGCCAGAGGCCGGCGCGGCGCGCGATGCGGGCGGCGCGCTGGTGGGGCAGGATGGCGGCGCCGGCCGCGCGGGCCATGCGCAGAAAGCCCTGGTGCAGGCTGGCGACATCGATATCCAGCACGACGCTTTCCAGCGCCGCGGCCGCGGCGTAGCCGGGGCGCAAGGCGGGGACGATCCGCCGTGCCTCCTCGGGCGAGATCGCCTGGAAATCGGGCGTCGCGGCGATGGCGGCCTCGAGCTCGGCGACCTGGTCGGGCGGCGCCAGGTGCAGCGCGCGGCGCGGCGTGGTCAGCGGCGTCTCGGCAAAACCCGCCGGCGGGGCTGTCAGGAAGGAAAACGAGGCGCGGGTCAGCGCGCGGCTGTCGGCATGGCCCCAGTTCGGCTCCCACAGCGCCGCGGAACGGCCGGTGCTGTGCAGGCCGGGCCGGTCCTCGGCCTCGAGCAGCGCCAGGCGGCGGCCGGGCGCCAGGTGGGCGGCGGCGCTGGCGCCCGCCATGCCGGCGCCGATGACCAGCGCGTCGAATGTCTCACTCTGCATGGCGCGGCATCCTGGGCCGGGCATGAAAACCCCGCAAGTGGCCCGGGCCCTCGCCATCAATGATTGCCAGCCCCCTGCGGCAATGCCTAACCTCACCGTCGCAACGAGTGGCCGCAAAGGCCCGGCGGCATCCAAGCCGCCCGTGCGAGGAGGTTACGGAATGGAAGGCAAAGGGATTCCCCGGGGGGTTCCCCGGCGCACGCTGCTGCGTGCATCCGCTGCCGGCGCCGCCGCGGCGGCCCTGCCCCTGGTGAACGTGCATGGACAGACATCGAGCGGCAAGCTGGCGCTGGGGCTCTGGGACCACTGGGTCCCGGCCGGCAACGACGGCATGCGCAAGCTCGTCACCGAATGGGGCCAGAAGAACCGCGTTGAAATCCAGCTGGATTTCATCACCTCGGTCGGCAACAAGAACCTGCTGACCATCGCTGCCGAGTCGCAGGCGCGGCAGGGCCATGACATGCTGTCCTTCCCGACCTGGGAGGTGCATGCCCAGGCCGAGAAGCTCGAGCCGCTCGACGACATCATGGGCCGGCTCAGCCAGAAGTATGGCGCGCTGAACCCGATCGTCGAATACCTGGGCAAGGTCGAGGGCAAGTGGCGGGCGGTGCCGGCCATCTCCGGCAGCCAGAACAAGCCGGCGCTCGGCCGCATCGACCTGCTGAAGCAGCATGCCGGCGTCGACATCCAGGAGATGTTCCCGGCCAATGCCAATGCCGGCGGCAAGGCCGCCGACTGGAACTGGGACACCTTCCTGCGCGCCGCCGAGGCCTGCCAGAAGGCGGGCGTGCCCTTCGGCCTGCCGGCCGGCCAGTTCACCGACGCCACCGACTGGATCGGCAGCCTGTTCCGCAGCTTCGGCGCCGAGCTGGTCAACGCCAAGGGCGACATCACCGCGAAGAGCGATGGCGTCCGCCGCGTGCTGGAATACAGCCAGAAGCTGTTCGCCTTCCTGCCGAACGACGTCTTCTCCTGGGACGACGCCTCGAACAACCGGGCGCTGATCTCGGGCAAGTCGGCGCTGATCTTCAACCCGCCCTCCGCCTGGGCGGTGGCCAAGCGCGACGCGCCGGCGGTCTCCGAGCATCTCTGGACCTTCCCGGCGCCGGCCGGCGCGCAGGGGCGCTTCACCCCCTACCTGCCGTATTTCTGGGGCGTCTGGAGCTTCAGCCGCAACAAGGGCGCGGCCAAGGCGCTGGTCGAGTTCCTCAGCGAGCGCGACCAGGCGGCGGCGATGGTGGCCGCCAGCAACGGCTACGACATCCCGCCCTTCACCAGCATGACCGACTTCGACACCTGGGAGAAGGAAGGGCCGCCGACCGGCGTGGTCTACAACTACCCGGTCAAGCCGCATCACCAGGCGCAGCAGTTCATCGCCTGCTACCCGGCGCCGCCGGAGATCGCGGTGCAGATGTACAACCAGGGCATCCAGGCCAAGATGATCGCCCGGGTCGTGCAGAACAAGGAACCGATCGACCGCACCATCGCCTGGGCGGAGCGGGAGCTGGAAGGCTTCAAGCGCGGCTGACCCCGAACCGGGGCGCCGCGCTGGCGCCCCGCCTTTCCTCCCGCCAACCGCGAGGGAGTCCGGCATGTCCCAGGGCACGCTTTCCGTCCCCACCGAACCGGCCGAAGCGACGCCGCGCAACACGGCGCTGAAGCGGCTGGCCCGGCGCAATTCCACCACCGCCTTCCTGCTGACCCTGCCGCTGATCCTGCTGATCCTGGGGCTGGTGATCTATCCCTTCGCCTATGCCATCTACCTCTCCACCCTGAACCGCCGCATGACGCGCTTCATCGGCTGGGAGAATTTCACCTTCCTGCTGGGGCGCGAGACCTTCTGGAATGTCGTGTTCCAGTCGGTGCTCTTCGCGGTCTCGGCGGTGCTGCTGAAGGCCTTCATCGGTTTCGTCCTGGCCCATGTGCTGCACGCCCTGCCGTCGAAGGGGCAGCGCAAGTGGCGCGGCATGCTGCTGGTGCCCTGGGTGATCCCGCCGGCGATCTCGACGCTGGCCTGGTGGTGGCTGTTCGACCCGTCCTATTCCGCCTTCAACTGGGCGCTGATGGGCATCGGCGTCGACCCGGTGCCCTGGCTCGGCCAGGCCGGCTGGGCGCGCTTCTCCGTCATCCTGGTCAATGTCTGGTACGGCTCGCCCTTCTTCATGATCATGTACCTGGCGGCGCTGAAATCGGTGCCCGACCAGCTCTACGAGGCGGCGGCGATCGACGGCGCCAGCGGCTGGCAGAAGCTGCGGCACGTGACCTTCCCGATGATGCGCAACGTCATCTCGATCACCGTGCTGTTCAGCCTGATCGTCACCTTCGCCAATTTCGACATCGTCCGCATCCTGACCAATGGCGGGCCGCAGGACACCACGCATGTCTTCGCGACCTATGCCTTCCAGGTCGGCATCCAGTCGGGCGACATTCCGCTGGGCGCCTCGGTCAGCCTGTTCATGTTCCCGCTGTTGGCGATCTTCGCGATCTTCACGCTGCGCGGGGTCAACAAGCGCTCGAAGGAGATGTCGTGATGGGCACCGTCACCGCCACGCCCTTCGTCCCGGCCGAGATCAAGCAGGGCAGCCTGCGGCGCGAGCGGCGCTGGGCGCTGATCGGCGCCTATCTGGCGCTGGCCGTCTTCGTGATCTTCTTCATGGTGCCGCCCTTCCACATGCTGATGACCAGCTTGAAGAGCTCGGCCGAGATCGCCGATCTGTCAGGCAATCCCTGGATCGTCAGCCGGCCCACGCTGCAGAACTACTGGGAGCTGCTGACCCAGGGGAACTACCTGATCCATTTCCGCAACTCGGTGATCGTCACCGTCTGCACCGTGATCATCAGCATGATCATCTCGGTGATGGCGGCCTTCGCCCTGGCGCGGATGAAGTTCTGGGGCAGCGCAACATTGGCAACCGGCGTCTTCCTCACCTACCTGGTGCCGGAGACGCTGCTGTTCATCCCGATGTTCCAGATCATCGGCAGCCTCGGCATGTACAACAACATGTGGGCCATGGTGCTGATCTTCCCGACGCTGACCGTGCCCTTCTGCACCTGGATCATGATCGGCTACTTCGCCTCGATCCCGAAGGAGCTGGACGAGGCGGCGCTGATCGACGGCGCCAGCCACCTGCAGATGCTCTGGAAGATCTTCATTCCCGTGGCGCTGCCGGGCATCCTCGCCGCCATGATCTTCGCCTTCACGGTGTCCTGGGCGGCCTTCATCTATCCGATCGCCTTCCTGGTCAGCTCCGACCAGATGCTGCTGACCGTGGGCATCGTCTCCGACCTGATCCGGGCGGATACCTTCCAGTGGGGCAAGATCATGGCCGGCGCGCTGATGGCCGCCCTGCCGCCGCTTCTCGTCTACGCTTTTCTCATGGACTATTACATTGCCGGCCTGACCGCCGGCGCCACCAAAGGCTGAGGGGGACGACAACGCATGGCCCAGGTAACGCTCCGCAAGGTGGTCAAGGCCTATGAAGGCGGCGTGCAGGCGGTGAAGGGCATCGACCTCGACATCGCCGACCATGAATTCGTCGTCCTCGTCGGCCCCTCCGGCTGCGGCAAGTCGACCACGCTGCGGATGATCGCGGGGCTGGAGGAAATCTCCGACGGCGAGATCTCCATCGGCGGCAAGGTCATCAACGACGTGCCGCCGCGCGACCGCGACATCGCCATGGTCTTCCAGAACTACGCGCTGTATCCGCACATGACGGTCTTCGACAACATGGCCTTCGGGCTGATGCTGCGGAAGTTCCCGAAGGAGGAGATCAAGCGCCGCGTCGACAATGCCGCGCGCATCCTCGACATCGAGCCGCTGCTGGCGCGCAAGCCCAAGGCGCTGTCCGGCGGCCAGCGCCAGCGCGTCGCCATGGGCCGCGCCATCGTGCGCGACCCCAAGGTCTTCCTGTTCGACGAGCCGCTGTCCAACCTCGACGCCAAGCTGCGCGTGCAGATGCGCACCGAGATCAAGAAGGTGCACCAGACGGTGCGCACCACCACCGTCTACGTCACCCACGACCAGGTCGAGGCGATGACGCTGGCCGACCGCGTCGTCGTCATGAACCACGGCATCATCGAGCAGGTCGGGCCGCCGCAGGAGCTCTACCACCACCCGCGCACCCGCTTCGTCGCCGGCTTCATCGGCAGCCCGGCGATGAACTTCATCCCCGGCCGCCTCGAGAACGGCGCCGGCGCGCTGCGCGTCCACCTGCCGAACGACATCGTCCTCAATGTCCCGGCGGAGCGGACATCTCGTTACGCTGGCCAGGCCGGGCGCGAGATCCTGTTCGGGATCCGCCCCGAGCATCTGACGGAAGCAAAAAACCTCGACCGCCCGAATGTCGCGCAGCTGGTCGCGACGCCGGAGGTCACCGAACCGATGGGCATGGAGACGCTGGTGCATTTCAAGCTGCTGGGTGCCGAGATCTGCGGACGGGTCGACCCCTCCGCCCCCGCCTCGCCGGGGCAGCCGCTGCCGATGGCGGTGGACCTGAACCACATGCATCTGCTCGAGCCGCAGTCGGGGCGCGTCCTTTGAGCGGGTCGTCGCAGAAGATCGCCTGGGTCACCGGCGCCGGCACCGGCATCGGCCGCGCCGTCGCGCAATCCCTGGCCGCCGCCGGCTGGCGCCTGGCGCTGACCGGAAGGCGGGAGGCGCCGCTGCAGGAGACCGCGGCGCTGCTGCCCGATGGCGCCCTGGTGGTGCCGGCGGACCTGACCGACCAGGCCTCGATCGAGGCCGCGGTCGCGAAGATCGAGGCGGAGCTCGGCCCGGTCGACATGCTGGTCAACAATGCCGGCACCAATGTGCCGCGCCGGCACTGGCACCAGCTGACGCCGGCCGATGTCCACACCCTGGTGCAGGGCAACCTGACCGCGCCCTTCCTGACCAGCCTGGCGGTGCTGCCGGGGATGAAGGCGCGCGGCGGCGGGCTGATCGTCCAGGTGGCGTCGATGGCCGGCAAGGGGACCTCGGCCGTCTCCGGCCCCGGCTACAGCGCCGCCAAGACCGGCTTCGTCGCCATGTCGGCGGCGCTGAACGCCGAGAACGGCATCCACAACATCCGCAGCACCTGCATCTGCCCGGGCGAGGTGGTCACCCCCATCCTCGACTTCCGCCCGGAGCCGGTCTCGGCCGAGGATCGCGGCCGCATGCTGCAGCCGGAGGATATCGCGGCGGCGGTGCTCTTCGTCTCCACCCTGCCGGACCGCGTCTGCATCAACGAGATCCTGGTGACGCCGACCTGGAACCGCTTCCAGGCGCCGCTGGCCCAGAAGGTCGCCGCGATGGCCTGACCACCAGCCGGCCGGGACATCCTCCCGGCCGGCGCTTTCCCTGCTGCGAGGGCTTGTCACGCGGCGCCATCGCGCCATGCTGACCGGACCAAGAAAGCAAAGCAGGAAACGCCCATGACCCCGGTGCTGGTCCCCGCCCCGCAGCTCGAAGCCCTGGTTCGCGACATCTTCGTCGCCTCCGGCGGCAGCCAGGAAGAATCGGCGGGCATCGCCCATCACCTGCTCGGCGCCAATCTCGCCGGGCATGACAGCCACGGCGTCGTCCGCGTCCCCCGCTATGTCGAATGGCTCGAGGCCGGCCATGTCTATCTCGGCCGCTCCGCCAAGGTCGTCACCGATGGCGGCGCCTTCGCCCTGCTGGACGCCGAGTTCGGCTTCGGCCAGACGGTCGCCGCCGAGGCCACCCGCCTGGGCATCGCCCGCGCCAAGACGCACGGCGCCGCCGTCATCGCGCTGCGCAACGCCGGCCATGTCGGCCGCATCGGCCATTACGCCGAGATGGCGCTGGCCGAGGGGCTGCTCTCCATCCACCTGGTCAATGTCGCCGGCTCGACGCTGGTGGCGCCCTTCGGCGGCGTCGAGCGCCGCTTCTCCACCGCCCCCGTCGCCATCGGCGCGCCGCTGGACGGAAGGCCGATCGTGCTCGACTTCGCCACCTCCCGCGTCGCCGAGGGCAAGGTCCTGGTCGCCTCCAACGGCGGCAAGCCGCTGCCGGAGGATTCGCTGATCGGCCCGGATGGCGAGCTGACCGGCGACCCGCACATGCTCTACGGCGAATACGACAAGATCGGGCCGCGCAACGCCGCCGGCGGCCTCGGCGCCATCCGCGCCTTCGGCGACCACAAGGGCTCCGGCCTCGCCTTGATGTGCGAGCTGCTGGCCGGCGCCTTCACCGCCGGCGGCTGCTCCGGCCCGGTGGCCGAGCGGGGCCGCATCTGCAACGGCATGCTGTCGATCTACCTCTCGCCCGAGCATTTCGGCACTCAGGCCGAGTTCCAGCGCATGGGGCGGAACTATGTCGACTGGGTCGCCTCCTCCCGCCCGGCCGACCCGGCCTATCCGGTGCTGCTGCCCGGCGAGCCGGAGGCCGCCACCCGCGCCGCGCGCCTGGCCGAAGGCGTGCCGCTGCAGCCCGATACCTGGACCGGCATCCTGCAGACCGCCGAGCGGCTCGGGGTCGCGGTTCCGGCCTGAGCCCCCGGCTTTCGGGGGATGCCGCATCCCCCGCCCCACTTCGGCGCAAATCCGCCATTTTCGCGTGAAGAATGGCCAGCGTGACCGCTCCTCTCCCCCTTCGCCCGAGTCCTGCCGAGCGGCCCGGCCTGCGCCGTGCCGCCTTCTTCCTGACCTGCCTGGCGATCGGGCTGGGGTTGTCCGCCCTGGCCTGGCGGGTGCTGGCCCCTGACGGCTGGACCGGCTGGGAGGTGGCGCTGATGGCCGCCTGGCTGGGCACCCTGCCCTGGACCTGCCTCTGCGCCGGCAATGCCCTGTTCGGCTTCGTCCTCGGCCTGGCGCGGCGCGATCCGGTGGCCAGCGTGGTGCCGGGCTGGCAGCGCCACCCGGTGCTGCCGCCGCGCGCCCGCACCGCCATCGCCGTCTGCCTGCGCAACGAGAGCATGGCCGCGGTGCTGCCGCCGCTCGCCCGCCTGCTGGACGGGCTGGAGGCGACGCTGGGCCCGGCCGCCGCCGCCCGCGGCTTCACCCTGTGGCTGCTGTCCGACACCCAGGACCCGGTGGCCGCCGCGGCCGAGGACGCCGCCATCGCCCGCTTCGCCGCCGAGCGCGACGACCGCGGCATCGCCCTCCACCACCGCCGCCGCGCCCTGAACACCGGCTTCAAGGCCGGCAACGTGATGGATTTCCTCGACGGGCCGGGGCGCGGCTTCGACTTCTTCCTCTGCCTCGACGCCGATTCGGAAATGTCGGCCGCCGCCGTGCTGCGGCTGGTCGCCACCATGCAGGCCGAGCCCCGGCTGGCCATCCTGCAGCAGCTGATCGTCGGCCGCCCGGCCGACAGCGCCTTCACCCGGCTGTTCCAGTTCGGCATGCGCGCCGGCATGCGCAGCTGGGCCACCGGCCAGGCCTGGTGGCAGCTCGACCAGGGCCCCTACTGGGGCCACAACGCGCTGATCCGCGTGGCCCCCTTCCGCGCTCATGCCCGGCTGGAGCCGCTGGCCGATGGCCGCGCCATTCTCAGCCACGACCAGATCGAGGCGGTCCGCCTGCATGCCGCCGGCTGGAAGGTGCGCTGCGTCCCCGAGGAGGCCGGCAGCCAGGAAGGCAACCCGCCCAGCCTGCCCGACTTCCTGACCCGCGACCGCCGCTGGGGCGCCGGCAACATGCAATATTTCTCGCTGCTGCGCCTGCCGGGGCTCACGGCGATGGGCCGCTGGCAGCTGGTCCAGGCGATCCTGCTGTTCCTGTCGGCCCCGCTCTGGCTGCTGGTCATGCTGGCCGCCATCGGCAACGCTGTCTCCGGCGGCGGCGAGGGCACCCCCCCTGCCGCCCTGGCCGCCCTGCTGATCGCCAACTGGGCCGCGATCCATGCGCCGAAGCTGCTCAGCTACCTGGCGCTGCTGCTGCGGCCGAGGCGCGCCGCCCCCTATGGCGGGCCGATGGCGGTGGCCCGTGGCGCGGCGGCGGAAATCCTGTTCACCACCCTGCTCGACCCGGTCAGCCTGGCCAGCAAGGCGATCTTCCTGGCCGGCCTCGCCTGCGGCCGCCGCATCGGCTGGGCGCCGCAGAACCGCGACGCCCATGGCCTGGCCTGGCGCGATGCCGCCCGTCTGCTGTGGCCCGAGACGCTGCTGGGCCTGGCCGGGCTGGCGACCCTGGCGGCCGCCGGCGGCACCGCCTGGGCCTGGGGCCTGCCCTTCCTGGCGCCGCTGGTGCTGGCCGCGCCCTTCGCCGTGCTGACCGCCTCGCCGGGGTTCTCCCGCTGGATGCGCAACGCCCGCCTCTGCGCGACGCCGGAGGAGCTGGCGCCGGAGCGGGTGCCGGTGGCCGTGCGGGAGCCCGCCTTGGCGGCGGGGTAGGTGGCAGGCCGGGGGGAGGGTGTTCCCCCAGGCTCCTGCCGTCCTGCTATCGCGGCTGCCGCAGGCCTTCGGCGATCAGCTTCTGCAGCTGCAGCGAGAAGACGGGCGGCAGGATCGGGCTCTGCTTCTGCCCGGCCCTGAGCAGGCCGCAGAAATGCTCGGCCTCGGGGCGGTAGTGGTCGCTGCCATAGGGCAGGTGCTCGGTCCCCGGCTTCGGCAGGGCCGCCTTGAGCCGCCGCAGCAGCGGATTCTCCTTCAGCTTCTGCTTCAGGCTGACCGCATGGGTGGTGCTGCCCGAGGAGGGGATCGGCGCCTGCTCGGCGACCAGCCTCTCGGGATGCATCACCGGCGCCGGCAGCAGGAACGAGGCGCGCGGGCCGCTGACGCGGACCTCGTTGGCCAGCAGCCCGGTCAGCGAGGCGGCGAGCTGCGAGGTCCAGCCATTCTCGTGCTCGAGCAGCAGCGCGGCCTGGATATCGGTGCCGCCGGCGCCGCGGGTGACGCTGGCCTGCATCCGCGCGACCGGCCCGGCCAGCAGCAGGGCGGTGGCCAGCGGGTAGATGCCGCGGTCGAGCATCACGCCGGCATCGGCGGCGAAGAGGCTGGGGCGCAGGCTGGGGTCTTCGGGATAGCCGAAGCTGGCCTGCAGCAGGCCGGGCCCGCCGAGCTCGCCGCCGGCGATGCGCGCCGCCAGCCGGGCATAGGCGGGCAGGAAGGGGGTGCAGATGGCCTCCATGAACAGGATGCCGGAACGGCGCACCGCCTCGAGCGTGGCCTCGGCCTCGGCCAGGTCGAGGGCGAAGGGCTTTTCACACAGCACCGCCTTGCCGGCGGCGGCGGCGATGCGGACGGCCTGGGCGTGGTCGCGATTGGCATTGCCGACATAGACGGCGTCGAGCGACGGGTCGGCCAGCAGCAGGGCGGCGCCGGCAACGCCCTGGGGGATGCCGTGATGGCGGGCGAAGGTTTCTGCTCGCTCGGCGCTGTTGGAGGCGACGCCGACAACCTGGACCCCGGGCAGCGATTGCAGGGTGCGGGTCATGCGGGCGGCCATGGCGCCGGTGCCGATGATGCCGAAGCGCAGCGTGTCGGTCACAGGCCGTAGCTCCCGTTCTGCTCGGCCCAGGGCATCGGCGCGATCGGGGCGAAGCGGCTTTTCACCGGCTGGGCGGCGCCCTGGTCGAGGGCGTCCTGGATGGCGAGCGTCACCTCGGTCAGGTGCAGCGCGAAATCGGCACCGAGCCGGGCCGGGCGGCCGGCGGCGATGGCCTGCAGCATCTCGGCCGGGCCGAGCATGAAGTTCATGCTGGCAGCACCCCGGCGGCCGACCTTGGGATGGGTCGGGCCCTTCAGGCGGAAGCGGTAGGTCAGCGGGGCCTCCACCAGGCGACGGCGGATACGCAGGCGCTTGCGGATGCGCACCGCGGCGGTGTTGGCCCAGCACTCCTTGAGCTCGAGCGTGCCGGTCTCGCCGAAGATGCGCAGCGCATGGTCGTGGCGGGCGATGATGCTGCAGGTCAGCCGGGCGACCATGCCGCCCTCGAAGAACAGCGTGGCGACGGAGAAGTCCGGGGCCGGCTTATCCCCGTTTTCCAGCATGACGCCGGAGACATGGGCGGAAGCTGCGGCGACCTGGCGGATCGGGCCGAAGATGGCCATCAGCCAGGTCAGGTAGTAGCCGGCATGCTCCAGCGTGCAGCCGACGGCGAACTCGTCCTGGTGCGGCCAGGGGGCGCCCGATTCGCTGATCCAGTGCCGGTAGGGGGCCTGGGTGATGTAGCCGTCATCGAGCTCGGCATAGACCAGGCGCGGGGTGCCGATGGCGCCGCGGCGGATGGCGAGCCAGGCGGCCTGGGCCGATTCGCCCAGCACGCTGCAGGGGGCGGAGGCGATCTGCAGGCCGCGCTCGGCGGCCAGGCGGTGCAGCTCCTCGGCATGGGCCAGGGTCGTGGCCAGGGGCTTCTCCGAATAGACGGGGAAGCCGGCCTCGAGGCAGGCGCGGCTGACCGCGTCATGCGCGCCCGGATTGGTCAGGTTCAGCACCAGGTCGGGGCGGGCGTCGAAAACGGCCTGCAGGCTGTCGACCACCGGCGCCTTCCAGTGATTGGCGAAGGCGGTCCGCCGCGCCGGGTCGGTGTCGAAGGCGGCAGCCAGGGCGATCTCGGGGAAGGTCTCCAGGCTGCGCATGTAGAGATCGGCGACGAAGCCCATGCCGATGATGGCGATCCTGCTCATGCGCTGCCCTGCTCCGACGTTTGCGGGGAGAGCTATAGCGGATGCGGCGGGGGATAAGGAATTGCGCCGTGCTCGACGCTCTCGCCACGCAGGATGGCGGCCACCGCCGCCTGGTTGGCCAGCGGCAGGCCCTGGGCCACGCTTTTCGCGTCGAAGCTTTCGGCCTCGCCCGGCGTGAGGATGACCTCGGGCCGGGGTCAGGAGATGCGTCGTGTCGCCTCGGCCGTGATTTCGGCGGGGGATATGGACAGCAAAAAGCCCTGCGGGCTCTCGTTTGGAGAGCCTGCAGGGCTTTTTGAATGATGGGATGCGGGGACAGGATTTGAACCTGTGACCTTCAGGTTATGAGCCTGACGAGCTACCGGGCTGCTCCACCCCGCGGTGGTGAACTGCGTCGATGCAAGACAAGGTGTTGTGTCCGGCTTGGTGG
>NZ_CACSJM010000140.1 GCF_902706185.1 Roseomonas sp. 18066
GGGATGGGCGCCGCGCGGCGGAAGACGACCGGCGGCCAGGTGGGGGCGGGGCGCGCGGAACCCGGCATCGCCTGCCCCCTGCCGCGGCTCAGAAGACGTTCTTGCCGGCCAGGCCGACCACCACGGTGCGCACCATGATGCGGATGTCGAGCCAGAGCGACCAGTGGGTGATGTAGTAGAGGTCCATCTCGATCGACTTGCGCGCATTCTCCGGCGAGCGGAGCGCGTAGCTGCGCATGCCATTGGCCTGGGCCCAGCCGGTCAGCCCCGGCTTGATGCGGTGGCGCGCCGCGTATTGGCGGACCATCTCGGAGAAGCGCTCCTCGCCCACCAGCATGTTGGCGACATAGGGGCGGGGGCCGACGATCGACATCTCGCCGCGCAGCACGTTCAGCAGCTGCGGCAGCTCGTCGATCGACAGCCGGCGCAGGATGCCGCCGACGCGGGTGATGCGCGGGTCGGCCCGGCTCTGCGTGCCGACCGAGCCGTCGTCGCTCAGGTCGGTCAGCATGGTGCGGAACTTGTAGATGGCGAAGGGCTTCTGGCCCATGCCGGGGCGCCACTGCTTGAACATGATCGGGCCCGGGCTGTCGAGGCGGATGGCCAGGGCGGCGCCGAGCAGGATCGGGCTGACCAGCAGCAGGGCCAGGCCCGCCACCACATAGTCCTCGATCACCTTGACCACGCCCTGGGTGCCCTTGAAGGGGCGCACCATGACCTGCAGCCCGCGGATCCGGCCGATCGAGGAGATGCCGGCATAGTTGGGCGGCACCGCCTTGGGGTCGAAGGGGATCACCACGTCGGCGGCGATCCATTCGACGCGGTGCATCAGCTCGAACAGGGCCTGGGCGCGGTCCCAGGGCAGGGCCAGCACGATCAGGTCGATGGTGTGGTCCTGGGCGAAGGCCGAGAGCGCGTCGAGCCCGCCCAGCACCTTCATGCCGCCGAGCTCGGCCACCGCCGCGCCGTCCTGCTCGTCGGAGGCGTCGGAGAACAGGCCGATCACCTCGTAGGTCGCCGCCTTGTCCGGGCCGCGCAGCTCGGCCAGCACCTGGGCGCCGGTGCCGTTGGCGCCGATGACCACGACTTTCCGCAGCAGCAGCCGGCGGCGGTCCACCACATAGACCATCAGCCGCTGCAGCTGGCGGCCGACGACCAGGAACAGCAGCTGCAGCCCGTGCCATTGCAGGAACCAGCGCTCGGTCAGCGGCAGGGTGCCGGGCAGGCAGGCCTGCAGCGCGACCAGCCCGACCAGCCAGGCGACGGCCAGGCCCGTCAGCACATGGCCGAGCTGGCCCCAGAAGCCGCTGTAATGCTCCACCCGATAGGCGGAGATCCGCGTCATCACCGACAGATAGGCCCAGATCTGCGCCGCCGCGATGACGGTGCCCTGCTGCCAGGCCAGCGGCGTGGTGTGGCCGATGATCAGCACCGGCAGCAGCATCAGCAGCAGGTCGCTGCCCTTGACCAGGCGGTTGATCAGCCCGTGCGTCCAGCGCACCACCGAGAGGGACTGGCCGAGGGCGCCGAGGCTGCCGCGATGGGAACCGGTATCGGGAGGAGGCGTCACGGTCTGGCACCAGGCGCTTGGGCAGGCTTTGGCCCGCCGGATTTCTTCCTGTGACGACAGATCACCTGCCGCCGGATGGGTCTGCCCGTGGCAGGGTTCTCCCCGCCCGGTCTGCGCTGCGGCAGGCTTTGCCTGTCGCGAATTGCCGCCCTGACCGTCAGCCGGCCGTCAGGCGACGGCCAAGGCCAGGCTGAAGCGTCGGTTTCGCCTCATATAAGGCGATCTGTAAATTTCAATTAACCGTGCCGCCGCGGTTGATGGAATAGCTGAAGGAACGACTGAACGGTATCAAACGGTTGACATACTGGTCGATCCACAGATTGACCTCGCCGATCCGGCTGCGCGGCACGAAAACGATATCGCCCGGGTAAAGCGGCACGTCCTGTGAAATGCCGCGGCCCTCGGTGAAGCTCTGCAGGTCGATGGTGCGCAGCATCGGCCGGTCGGCCGGGCCGCGGCGGATCAGCACCACCTGGTTCATGCGGGCATCGGTGTCGAAGCCGCCGGCCTGCAGCACCGCCTCCAGCACGCCGCGGCGGCCGGGCAGGGGATAGGCGCCGGCGGTGCGCACCGCGCCGCCGACCAGCACGGTGGAGCCGCCGGCCTCCTCCAGCCCGATGGTGACGATGGGCTGGGTCAGCACCCGGCGGCTGGCCTCGGTGATCGCCGCCTCGGCGGTGGCGATGGCCTGGCCCGCGACATTGACCCGGCCGGCGGCGCGCAGCGCCACCTGGCCGTCGGGGGCGACCAGCGCCGTCTCGTTCATCTCGGGTGTCATCAGGAACTGCACCCGCAGCCGGTCGCCGGCGGCGATGCGGTATTCGGGGGCGACCTCGGTCCAGGCGGCGAAGCCCTGCGGCTGGTTCTCCACCGGGTCCAGCGTCGAGCCGGTGCAGGCGGCCAGCAGCGGCAGGCCGAGCAGCAGCAGGACAGCGGGGCGGCGGGGCAGGCGCATGGGCGTGCGGGCTCCTAGAGGAAGCGGGTGACGAAGGCGGGCAGGATGCGGCGATGCCCGGTATAGGCGAAGCCGAGCAGCGCGCCGCCCGAGGCCAGCACCCAGTCGCGCACGGCGCGCGCCCGGTCGCCGCGGGTGCGCTCGCCGCGCACCACCATGACATTGGCGTCGACCATCGCCGACAGCCGGCGCATGGCGTAGTTGTCCGACTGGTCGGGGCCGATCACCACGACCAGGGCGAAGGCGTCGCGCAGCCGGCCGAGCAGCGTCGCCGTCTCCTCCCGCGTGGCGCGCGGGTTGGACAGGTCGGACTGCATCGCCTGGTGCGAGACCCAGAGGTTCTCCACCACGGTCGAGAAGACCATGACATGGCCGGGCACCCGCTCGACCTCCAGCGGCTGCGAGCCCAGCGCCGAGAGATGGCCGCGGCCGTCGCTCTGCAGGTCGATCAGCGCGATATCGGCCGGGCTGCGCCGCGCCAGCGCCAGGACCAGGGCGCGGCCGAGCTCGTCGCGGCCATCGGCGGGGCCGGTGGCGACCAGCTGCACGATCTGCGGCCGGCGGCCGTTGATGCGGGTGTCGCAGATCAGCGAGGCCAGGTCCTCGACGCCGGAGACCGGGCGCAGGTCCTTGAGCGAGGGCGCCAGGTTGCCCAGCGCCGCCAGCGCCGGCAGCCGCAGCCCGCGCTCCGCCTCCTCCGGCGTCGCATAGACACGGCGGGTCAGCGCCAGCAGCAGCCCCAGCGCGCCGGCGGCGGCCAGGCCCAGGGCGATGCCGCCGGCCATCATCACCAGCCGCAGGCTGCGCCCTTCCAGCGGGGCGGCGGGCGGCTGGACGACCTGGATGCCGGGGCGGCTGGCGCGGCGCGCTTCCTCGTCGATGCGGGTGCCGGCCTCGCGCGCGGTCAGCTGGCGCGAGATCGCCTCCAGCCCGTCGCGCTCCCGCGTCAGGTCGCGCAGCTGGCGGTCGGCGCCGAGCAGCGCCTCGCCGCGGGTCTCGGCCTCCTGGCGCTGGCGGGCGAGCTCGCCCAGCTGGCGCTCCAGCGATTCCTGCTCGAGCTTCAGCGTCACCACGCGGGAGCTCAGCAGCTCCAGGTTCGGGTTCCGCATTTCCCGCGTGGTGGAATAGGTGTTGCGGGCGCCCTCGCGGATGGCGTTGCGCAGCGCCTCGATGCGCTGGTCCAGGTCGCGCAGCCCGGGATAGTCGGGGGCGTATTGCGCGGCCATGTGCTGGCGGTCCTGCAGCAGCCGGGTCAGGCTGTTGCGGCTCTCGTCGTTGGGCACCAGGTTGGTGGCTTCCGAGGAGGCGTAGACGCGGCGCGGCTGCGCGGCCAGCGCGGTCTCGGCGGCGGCCAGCTGGGCCTGGGTCATGGCCTGCTGCTCGCGCGTGCGGTTCTCCCGCTGCAGCAGGTCGTCGCGCCGGGTCGAGGTCAGCGCGATCTCCTGGGCGATGTCGAGCACGCCGTAGCGGGTGCGCGCCTGGCGGATCTGCTCCTCGATCGTGCCGATGCGGGTGCCGTAGCGCTCCACCTCGCTCAGCAGCAGGCGGGAGCTCTCATCGGTGAAGATGGCGGCGCGCCGCGCCATGTAGGCGTCGAGGATGGCGGTCAGCCCGCGCAGCGCCGCCTCCCGCGACGGCATGGTCAGGCTGACGCGCAGGATGTTGCTGGTGGTGTCCGGCTCGGTCTTCAGCGCCAGGCCCAGCGCCACGACGCCACGCTCCAGGTTGGCGCCGTTGACCTGGGGGATGCCGGGGAACAGCCGGTCGGGCCCGGCGGCGCGGAGCGCGGCGCGCAGCACCTCGGCCGAGCGCAGGATCTCCATCTCCGACCGCGACACCTTGAGGATCTCGATCGAGACGACGGACTGGCCGAAGCCGGTCAGGTCCTGGGCGCCGGTGCTCTCGCGGCTGACCTGGACCAGCAGCACGCTCTCGGCGACGTAGCGGCTGCCGGCCATCATGCCGGCGCCGATGCCCAGCGCGGCGGGCACCAGGAAGGCGGCCAGCAGCGGCATCCAGCGCAGGCGCAGGGTGATCAGCACATCCGACAGGTGGAAACCGCCGACCGGCGGCGCGCCATAAGGGTCGGCGGTGGCGACCAGCCCGAAGGATTCCTCGCGCGCCGGCGGAAGGGCGGCCGCGTTCAACCCAGGTCCCCGGGGCGGCGGCGGCAGGCGGACAGGATCAGGCTGGCAGGCGGCATCGGCACCGGTTGGGGCTTTCCCGGAAGAAGGCGGCTGGAAAGGCGTCGTCCACGCAAGCTCCCGCTATGCCGGCCGTGCCTTTGCACGACATTTGCATTTTAGGATGAAGGCCGGCTGAAGTGGTAGCCCATTGGCAACACCTCTCCCGCTTTATCGTCGCCACCGCCGCCCCGCCGTTCCTCCAGGAAGCCGCCATGCCCGCCGATGCCGTCCCCGCCAGCCAGCGGCTGCTTTCCACCCGCTTCGACGACCTGGACCTTGAGCAGACGCTGGCGGCGCTGCAGGCGCGCGACCCGGCCGCCCGCTTCGCCTATGTCGTCACGCCCAATGCCGACCATTTCCTGCGGCTGGAGCGCAGCGGGCCCGAGCTGAAGCGGATCTATGACGCCGCCTGGCTGTCGGTCTGCGACAGCCGGGTGCTGCGGGCGCTGGCGGCGCGGCGCGGCATCCGGCTGAAGCTGGCCGCCGGCTCCGACCTGGCGGTGCAGCTCTTCGCCCGCGCCATCCGCGCCGACACGCCGGTCACCGTCATCGGCGGCACCGAGGCGGTCGCCGCCGACCTGCGCGCCCGCTTCGGGCTGCGGCACCTGGCGCATCACAACCCGCCGATGGGCTTCATCCGCGACCCGGCCGAGGTCGCCCGCTGCGTCGACTTCGTGGCTGAAAACCCGGCGCCCTATGTCTTCCTCTGCGTCGGTTCCCCGCGGCAGGAGGAGCTGGCGGCGGCCATCGTCGCCTCCGGCCGGGCGACCGGCATCGGCCTGTGCCTCGGCGCCGCGCTGGAATTCGTCACCGGCGAGAAGAAGCGCGCGCCCGGCTGGATGCAGCAGGCCAACCTGGAATGGCTGCACCGCCTGGCCAGCGAGCCGCGCCGGCTGTGGCGCCGCTACATCCTGGAGGCGCCGCGGCTGCTGTGGATGATGCGCAAGGTGAAGCGGCCGCAAGGCACGCCGCCGTCACGCAACGGTTGAAAAAATTCTCTTCCCTGCACGCCCCCGCGGCGGCATGGATGATCACCACCCCGCTACCGTCAGGCCCGCGATGCCCCCTGCCACGCTGAGCGTCACCATCGTCATCTGCACCTACAACCGCCCCGGGCCGCTGCGCGAGGCCCTGGTCTCGACCCTGTCGCAGGACCTGCCGGCCGGCTTCACCGGCGATGTCGTGGTGGTCGATAATTCGCGGGACGCCAATGCGCGCGCGGCGGTCGAGGCGCTGGCCACGGGATCTGGCCTGCCGCTGCGCTACATCTCGGCGCCGCAGCCCAATGTGTCGCTGGCGCGCAACACGGGGGTCGCCGCCAGCCGGTCCGACTATGTCGTCTTCCTCGACGACGACCAGTGGTTCGAGCCGGGCTGCGTCGCCGCCCTGCTGACCACCGCCGAGCAGACCGGCGCCGACATGGTCTTCGGCCCGGTGCTGGCCGATTTCCCGGGCGGCATCCCGGACTGGGACCCGCAGGGAAAGGCCTATGAGCGGCTGGTGAGCTGGCCGACCGGCACCACCGCGCCGCTGCGCCTGACCGGCAACCAGAGCGGCCGCTGGATCGCCACCGGCAACCTCGCCGCCCGCCGCGCCACCACGCTGACCGACCCGCTGCCCTTCGACCCTGAGCTCGGCACCTGCGGCGGCGAGGATTTCGACCTGTTCAGCCGGCTGGACGAGGCCGGGCGCCGCTTCGTCTGGTGCGCCGAGGCCGTGGCGCATGAGCCGGTGCCGCCGGACCGTGCGACGCTGGCCTATATGCGCAAGCGCGGCTTCCACAACGGCAAGATCTACGGGACGATGCAGATGCGCAATTCGTCCCGCCGCGCGCTGACGGCGGTGAACCTGACGGCCCGCGCCCTGGTGCAATGCCTGCTCACCAGCGGGCGCCTGGCCTGGGCCAGCCTGCGCGGCGACCCGAGCGCTGCCCGCCATTCGCTGAAGCTCGCCGATGTCGCCGGCAAGCTGGTCTGGTGGAGCCTGTCGCGCCAGACGCCCTGGTGAGACCCCCTGGTGAGCCGGCCGCCCTTGACCGCGCCGTATCCTACCCCGCCGACCGGAGACGCGGCATGCAGTGGATTCTGATGGGTTCCTCCAAGGGCGGCTATGACCACCATTGGATCACCCGTTTCGTCCCGGCCTCGCGGCATCGCTTCTTCGACCTGCACGCGCCCTACGACCATGACCGCTCGCGCAAGGCCTCTTCTGGCGGGCAGTGGCTGGACTATTTCCGCCATGCCTTTCGCGGCATCCGCGCGGCAAGGCTGTCGGGCGATCCGACGGTCGGCGCGCTGACGGTCTTTCCGCAGCTGGCCACCGCCACCGGGCTGCTGAAGCGGCTGCTCGGGCTGAAGCGCCTGCCGGTGCTGGCCTGGAGCTTCAACATGGGCCAGGATCATGGCGGGCTGAAGATGCGCCTCGCCCGGATGGGGCTGCAGGCGGTGGAGTGCATCGTGGTGCATTCGCGCCAGGAGATCGCGACCTATTCGAAGAGCTTCGGCCTGCCCGAGGACCGCTTCACCTTCGTCCCCTTCAGCGTCAACGTGCTGCACCCGACGGTCGAGGAAGACGCCGAAAAACCCTTCCTGCTGGCGATGGGCAGCGCCAACCGCGACTATGCCAGCCTGTTCGACGCCGTCCGCGGCTTGGACATTCCGTTGCTCGTCATCGCCGGCGCCCATGCGGTCGCCGGGCTGGAGGTTCCGCCCAACGTCGAGGTCCGCGCCGGGCTGACGCTGGCCGAATGCCATGTGCTGGCGCAGCGGGCGCGGCTCAGCGTGGTGCCGGTGGCCAATATCTGGTCGGCCTCCGGCCAGGTCACCTTCATCGAGGCGATGATGTTCGCCCGCCCCGTCGTCACCACCCGCTCGATCGGCTCGGCCGATTACGTCGTCGATGGCGAGAACGGCGTGCTGGTGCCCCCCGCCGACCCGGCCGCCCTGCGCGCCGCCATCCTGTCGCTCTGGGACGATGCGGACATGCGCGCCCGGCTTGGCGCGAACGCCCGGCAATATGCGCTGGACAACCTGACGCATGAGGCGGCGGCGGCGACCATGGCCGGGCTCTGCGACCGGCTGCAGTCGCAGATCGGGGCCTGATCGATGCTGGCCGCCCTCCGCGCGCGCCTGGCGCCGCTGCTGTCGATGCTGCCGGAAAAGGCGCTGGCCTTCGACATCGGCATCCTGTTCAGCGGCTTCGGCCTGCAGCTGCTGACCCAGATCGGCTGGCTGATCCTGGCGCTGCGCTTCCTCGGCCCTGACGGCTACGGGCTGTTCGCCAGCCTGACGGCGGTCACCGTCTCGGTCGCGGCCTTCGTCGGGCTGGGGGCCGACCAGCTGCTGATCCGCGGCGTCGCCGGCGACCGCGCGGCGCTGCCCCGCTGGCTCGGCTTCAGCCTGCTGCTGATCCTGCTGACCGGCCTGCCGATGCTGCTGCTGCTGGAAGCCGTGCTGCCCTTCCTCGAGATCGGCCGCATCGGCTTCCTGCCGCTGGTCGCCGTGCTGGTGGCCGATCTGCTGCTGGGGCGGGTCGCGACGCTCTGCACCGCCGTCTATGTCGCCACCGGCCAGGCGGCGCGGCAGTCCAGCATGACGGTGATGACCGGCTCGGCCCGGCTGGTGGCCATCGCCATCGCCGGCTTCCTGCCGGGGACGCTGTCGATGTCGGCCTGGACCGCCTGGTATGCCGGCGCCTCGCTGGTCGGCGCCGTCGCCTGCCTCGGCATGGTGATCCGCGACCATGGCTGGCCGCGCTTCGCCTGGATCCCGGGCCAGCTGCATGACGGCATGGCCTTCGGCGCCGAGGCGGCGCTGCAGGCCTCGGTCGGCGACCTGGACAAGCCGATCGTCCTGGAATTCGCCGGCGCCACCCAGGCCGGGCTCTATGCCGCCGCCTTCCGCATCATCGGCATCTCCTACCTGCCGATCCGCGCGCTGGGCTATGCCCTCTACGGCCGGCTGTTCCGCCTGGCCGCCGAGAACCGCGACGCCGCCATCGCCTATGGCGTGAAGCTGCTGCCGGTCGGCGCCGGCATCGGCATCGTCGCCGCCCTGGGCGTGCTGATCGGCTCCGGCCTGCTGCCCTGGATCTTCGGCGACGCCTATGAGGAGCTGCCGGCGCTGCTGCGGCTGATCTGCCTGCTGCCCGCCGCCTTCGCCATCTACATCGTCGGCGCCGACGTGCTCAGCGCCATCGGCCGCCAGACCGAGCGGCTGGCCATGGTCGGCGTCTCGCTGGCCGCGACCTTCGGCCTGGTCTGGCTGGCGCTGCCGATCGCCGGCATCGAGGGCGCCGCCATCGCCCGCCTGCTGGTCACCATCGCCACCGCCGGGATGGTCTGGGCGCTGGTCCTGCGCCGCCGCGCCCGCTGAGGATTTCTGTCAGTCATGAGCACCGACGCCGAGCTGCCGCCGCTCTACACCACCCCGGCCTTCCGCAGCGGGCCGGCGCCGCGCCTGTCCATCCTGGTGCCGACCTATGACCGCGACATCCGCCCGCTGGCGGCGGAGCTGCTGGACGACATGGCGGCGCTGCCCGACCCGTCGGCGGTCGAGCTGCTGGTGCTGATCGACGGCAATCCGAAGCTGACCGGGCAGGAGGGCGTGCTCAACCTGGCGACCGAGCGGGACCTCGCCGCCGGCCTGGCGCCGAGCCCGCGCAACCTCGGCCGGGCCGAGGCGCGCAACACCCTGGCGCGCCTGGCCCGGGGGCAGGTGGTGCTGTTCCTCGATGCCGACGGGCTGCCGGACCAGAAGGGCTTCGTCGCCCGCGCGCTGGAGGCGGCCGCCGACCCCGGGGCCGTGGTCTGCGGCGGCCGCACCGGGCTGCGCCTGGACCCGCCGCCCCGCGATTCCCTGCTGTTCCACACCCACAGCCAGAAGCGCGAATGGATTTCTTCCAGTGAGCGGAACAAGGACCCGGAAGGGAACTTCCTCTCGGCCAATTTCCAGGTCGGGCGCGAGCTGTTCCTCGCCACCCCCTTCGACGAGAGCTTCCGCGGCTGGGGCTGGGAAGACACCGAATGGGCGCTGCGCATCGGCCGGGTGGCCAAGATGCGCCACATCGACAACAGCGTGACCCACATGGAGTACCACAGCGATGCCGGCTGGCTCGGCCGGCTGGACCGCTCGGTGGAGAATTACCGCCTGCTCTACCAGCTGCACCCCGAGGCGGTGCGGCGCCACCGCATCTTTCCGCTGATCAAGGCGCTGGCCCCGGTCTCCGGCTGGGCTTTGCCGAAGTGGCTGCTGCTGAAGCTGGCGCTGTGGACGGCGCTGCCGCCCTCGATCCGGCTGCATCTGGCCAAGCTGCGGCAGGCCCTGGCCTACGGCACCATCCTCAAGGGCTGACAATTCTCGACAGAAAAAACGGGCAAAGGCTCACTCATCCGCGAGCCTCCTTCACCGACCGTTAGCGATTTTGGGTCCAAAAAGCCTTCATCACGAAGCCGTGATCTCCGAGGGGGTCAGGGCGAACCGGAAAGGCGAGACCCATGTCCAAGCAGACCCTGAAGTCGATCCTGGCCTGGCTGACCCAGAGCGGCTACCGCCCCGAGAAGCGCTACATGCGCGGCGCCCGCTGACCCCGATTTGCCTCGGCGCCTGACGCCCCTGACAATGCGCCCCGGTGACGGGGACAGACATGCTGCAGGTGGCGGGATTGCAGGCCGGATACGGCCAGAGCCAGGTGCTTTTCGACGTCGCGCTGTCCTTGCGCGAAGGTGAGGTGGCCACCCTGCTCGGCCGCAACGGCATGGGCAAGACCACCACGGTGAAGGCCATCATGGGCCTGACGCCCCCCGATGCCGGCGACCTGTCCTTCCGCGGCCAGAGCCTCGCCGGCCTGCCGCCCGAGGCCATCGCCCGCCAGGGCATCGGCCTGGTCCCCGAGGGCCGCCAGGTCTTCCCGACGCTGTCCGTGCGGGAAAACCTCGTCGCCACCGCTGCCAACCGCACCGGCCTGTCCAAGCCCTGGACCCTGGAAAAAATCTACGCGCTGTTTCCGCGGCTGAAGGAGCGCGCCGCGCAATCCGCCCGCACCCTGTCGGGCGGCGAGCAGCAGATGCTGGCCATCGGCCGCGCGCTGATGACCAACCCGCACCTGCTGATCCTGGACGAGGCGACCGAGGGCCTGGCCCCGGTGATCCGCGCCGAGATCTGGGCGACGCTCGCCATGCTGAAGCGCCAGGGCCAGTCGATCCTGGTGATCGACAAGAACCTGGCCGCCCTCGGGCGCCTGGCCGACCGCCACCACGTGCTGCAGAAGGGCCGCACCGTCTGGGCCGGCAGCGGCGTTGAGCTGTCGCGGCACGCTGAGCATGTCCGCGGGCTGATCGGCCTGTAGCAACGCGGCGGCGCCCCGGCCGTTCTTTCCAGGCAACGTCACCCGGCAGCACGAAGGCCATGGACGAGAGGATCAGGGCGAGGGCGCGCGACGCGCTGGCGGTGCTGCCGCACCGGGCCGGGCTGGCCTATGGCCCGGGCCCGGCGCAGCGGCTGACCTTCCTGCCGCCCGCCAGCCCCGGTGACGCCCCGGCGCCGCTGCTGCTGGTGATCCCGGGCGATGCCTGGGGGTGGCTGCGCGCCGGCGATGCCGCCTGCCTCGCCCCGTATCTGACCGCCCGCGGCTTCGGGCTGGCGGCGCTGCAGCACCGGCCGGCCGGCGGCAGCGGGCTGGGTCATGCGCTGCATGATGCGCGGCTGGGCCTGGCCTGGCTGCATGGCCAGGCCGCCAGCCTGGGCATCGACCCGTCCCGGATCTTTGTCCTCGGCGCCGGGCGAGGCGGGCTGATCGCGGCGCTGCTGGCCTCGGGCGGCAGCTGGCCCGCCGCCTTCGGCCTGCCGCCGGCGCCGCTGGCCGGGGTCGCGCTGCTGGCCGCCGAGCTCGCGGCGCATGGCCTGGCGCCGCGCGACCAGCCGCTGCAGCTGCCGCCGCCGGCGGCCTCGCTGCGGCTGCTGATGGCCAGCTCCGAGGCCTGCGACGCCGCGCATCGGCGGCAGATGCACGACTATGCCGCCCATGCGGCGCTGGCCGGCTGCGCCCTGACCGCGCTGGCGCCGTCCCCGGGCACCGACCCGGCGCGGCTGCTGCTCGAGCTCGGCGCGCCGGGGCCGCTCTCGGCGGCGCTGCTGCAGATGGCCGATCTCAACCCAGCGTGACGCGGCTTTCCGTGTCGCTGCTCTCCACCGTCAGCCCCAGCGCGGCGAGGCTGGCCACCGCCTCCTCGGGCGCTGGCCAATTGGCGATCAGCACGGCGCCTTCCAGCGCCAGCGCCGGCTTGGTGGTCAGCGGCAGGCCCTTGGCGCCGACCGCCAGGTCGAGCAGCGCCAGGTCCAGCTCGGGCCGGGTCGGCGTGATGGCGGTGGTCGAGCGCACCTCCAGCGGCAGCAGCTTGCCCACCGCCTGGGCCAGCACCGGGCGCACCGCCTCGACGAATTTCCCCGAATCCACCGGGTTCTGGTCCTGCGGCCGGCCCAGGCGGAAATAGGCGCGCAGCAGCAGCTCCAGGTCGCGGGCGCCGGTGCTGGCGCGCTGCAGCCGGATCGTCGTCTTGTCGCCTTCCGGCATGCCGGACAGGACAGAATCCATGTTGGCGTGCAGCACCATGAACAGGTTGTTCAGGGCGTGCTGCATCGGCCTCGCCAATCCCGCCATGCGGTCGGGCGCGTCGGTCATGGGCGGATTTCCTCCAGGATGTCGTGGAACAGCCGCGCCGGCAGGGTGCCGCCGCTCACATTCTCCATCGGGCTGCCGTCGTCATTGCCCAGCCAGATGCCGATGACCAGGGGCTCGGCCAGGCCGATGAACCAGGCGTCGCGGGAATCCTGCGTGGTGCCGGTCTTGCCGGCGACGCTGCGCCCGGGGACGGCGGCGGCGCGCCCCGTGCCGCCGCGCACCACGGCGGCCAGCATCCGCCGCATCGCCGCCGCCGCGTCCGGCGTGATGGCGCGCTGCGGCGCGGTGCGGGGGGCGGCCAGCAGCCGCTCGGCCGATTCCGCGCGGGCCACGCCATAGGGGGTGACGCGCAAGCCACCATTGCCGAAGGCGGCATAGGCGGCGGTCATGTCGATCAGCGTCACCTCCGCCGTGCCCAGCGCCAGCGAGGCATTGTCGGCGAAGCGCCCCTGCACGCCCAGGCGCTGCGCGACCGCGGCCGCGGCCTTGGCCCCGCCCGAGCGCTGCAGCAGCCGCACGGCGGCGGTGTTGACGCTCTGCGCCAGCGCCGTCTCCAGCGTGATCTCGCCGCGCGACGCCCAATGGCCATTGCCCGGCGACCAGCGCCCCAAGGTCAGCGGCGCGTCGGAGACGGTGTCGTCGGGCGACATCCCCTGCTCCAGCGCCGCCAGGTAGACGAAGGGCTTGAAGGCCGAGCCCGGCTGCCGCCGCGCGGTGGTCGCCCGGTTGAAGGGGCTGGCGCGATAGGCGCGGCCGCCGACCATGGCGCGCACCGCGCCGTCGGCGGCGTCCATCACCACCACCGCGCCCTGGCCGACATGGCCGGCGGCCCCGGGGCCGGCCAGCAGCGCCTCCATCCGCGCCTCGACGATGGCCTGCAGCTTCAGGTCCAGCGTGGTGCGCAGCCGCAGGTCGCCGCTGCCGGGATAGGCCTCGGCCAGGTCGTCCTGCGCCCAGTCGGCGAACCAGCCGGCATCGCCGCTGGGGCGGCGGGGCAGGGTCATGCGCTCGGCCTCGGCGGCGGCGCGGGCCTCGGTCAGCAGCCCGGCATCGGCCATGGCGGCCAGCACATCGGCGCCGCGATGGATGGCGGCGTCTGGCGCGACGCGCGGGTTGTAGCGCGAGGGCGCCTTGGGCAGCCCGGCCAGGATCGCCGCCTGCCACAGGCTGACCCGCGCCGCCGGGACGCCGAAATAGAGCCGCGCCGCCGCGTCGACGCCGTAAGCCCCGCCGCCGAGATAGACGCGATTGAGATAAATCTCGAGCAGCTGGTCCTTGGTGAAGCGCTGCTCCAGCCACAGCGCCAGCAGCGCCTCCTGCACCTTGCGGCGCAGGTTCCGCTCCGGCGTCAGGAACAGGTTTTTGGCCAGCTGCTGCGTCAGCGTCGAGCCGCCCTGGACGACGCGGCCGGCGCGCCAGTTGGCGATGGCGGCGCGCGCCAGGCCGATGACGTCGATGCCAAAGTGGCTGCGGAAGCGGCGGTCCTCGACGGCCAGCAGGGCGCCGGGCAGATAGGCCGGCAGCTCGGCCAGCCGCACCGCCTCGCCATACAGGTCGCCCGAGGTCGCCAGCAGCCGCCCGTCGCTGGCCTCCAGCGTGACGGAAGGCCGCCGCGTCGTGGCCAGCGCCGCCTCCGGCCGCGGCATGTCCCAGGTGAAGAAGATGAGCGCGGCGCCGAGGGCCAGCCCGCCCCAGATCGCCAGCAACAGGGCGGTCCGCAGCAGCCAGCCCAGCAGGCTGCGCCGCCGGCGGGGCACGGTCTGCGGGGCAGGGGCGGCCGGCAGCGGCGCCGACAGCGCGGGGCCCCTGGCGCCGCGCGCGGAAGAGCGAGCCATACCAGGGCTATAGCACGGTCCGCGCCGGGCAGTGTGATGGACGGTTTCCTCGTTTTCGGTCCATCTTGCGCTAGGCGAGAGACCGGAACGTGATGCGAAAACTGCCGAGAACGGGCTTTTTCCTGCTGCTGATGGGGCTGTGCGGCCTGGCCTGGCCCGCCGGCGCGCAGCCGCGACCGGACAGCGAGGCCTGCCTCGGGCAATGCGGCGCGCAGATGTCGCGCCGGGCCGACAATCCGCAGACGGTGCAATCCTGCCTGGTCCGCTGCCAGGCGCTGGAGGGGCGCATCGCGCCGCCCCCGGTGATCCAGGCGCCGATCGCGCCGCTGCCGCAGCCCGCCCCGATCGCGCCGATGACGCCGGTGCCGCCCGCCGCGCCGCCCGCGCCCGCGCCGCCGGGCGCCGCGCCGCTGCCCGGCCGCGCCACCCTGCCGGGGGTCAATCCGGCCCGGCCCGCCCCGCCGCCGGCGCCACCGGTGCCGCAGC
>NZ_CACSJM010000141.1 GCF_902706185.1 Roseomonas sp. 18066
GCGCCCCGGCTTCCCGCCACCGCCCCCAGCATCGAGGCCGCGACCGAAGCATTCCGCGCCGGTCCCGCCGCCGGCACGGCCTGGCCGTCGCTGGCCCATGCCGCGCTGATCTGCATCGGCATCTTTCTCTACGCCGGCGCCCGGATCGCGTTGAACGCCAATGACCCCACCGAGAACCTGGGCAATGTCGACCCGCTGAACACCCTGTTCCAGGTGGTCATCCTGGCCGGCAGCCTGGTCGCCACCGCCCTGCACTGGCGGCAGAGCGCGCGGCTGGCGCTGCGCTTCTGGCCCTTCCTGGTGCTGGTGGCGATGATGATGGCCTCCAGCCTGTGGTCGCAATCGCCGGCCAATTCCTTCCGCCGCTCGCTGGCCTTCGTCACCATGATGCTGTTCGTGGCCTCGGGCGTCGCCGCCTTCGGCATCAGCCGGATGATGCGGCTGATCCTGGGCACGGTGCTGTTCATCGTCGTCGCCAGCCTGGGCGAGGTTGTCCTCCGCCCGCAGATCGGCTTCGACACCGGCGACTACGCCAACGCCATCCGCGGCGTCTTCGTGCAGAAGAACGGCTTCGGCATGGCACTCCTCGGCGGCGCCATGGCGCTGTCCTACCTGGTGCTGGAGCGCCGGCGCCTGCGCTGGACCGACGGCGCCCTGCTGCTGCTGCTGCTGGCCATGCTGGTGATGGCGCGCTCCACCACCTCGCTGCTGCTGACCATGATGACGGCCGCCGCCACCATCGCCTTCCTCTGGCTCGACCGCGGCGGCTACTGGATGGCCGCCATCTGGCTGACCCTGGCGCTGGGCGCCGTCACCGGCCCCCTGATCTACGCCGCCATCGGCAGCGAAGGCCTGTTCGAGATCCTCGGCAAGGATTCGTCCCTCACGGGGCGCGTCTATATCTGGGCCGGCGTCTGGGAGGCGATCGGCGACCGCCCGCTGCTCGGCTACGGCTATTCCGCCTTCTGGATCATCGGCTCGCCGGGGGTGAACGCCATCTGGGCGGCCGTCCAATGGGAAGTCCCCACCGCCCATAGCGGCTTCCTGGAAGTGCTGCTGCAGCTGGGCTGGGTCGGCGCCGGGCTGGTGGCCTCGATGGCCATCGGCACCGCGATCTATGCCAGCATGGCACTGTTCCGCGGCCCGCGCCGCCGCGGCATGTGGATGCTGCTGCAGCTCGTGATCCTGCTGATCCTGAACTACAGCGAAAGCGCCCTGCTGAACCCGGACCTGCAGACGGTGTTCTGGATCATGATGCTGCTGGCCCTGCAAGAACGCCCCGTCGCCCCGCGCCCGACCCCGGAGTGGCGGCGGAAAGGGTTCGTGGCAGTAAGGGCCTGAAGAGAAGAGTTTGGACAGGCCAGGGGAATGAATTCCCCTGAACCCCTTCTTTTTTCTGGGGTGACTGCCGTGCCAGCGTGGCAACGCGGGACGCCACACTCAGCCGCCGCGCAACCTGTCGACGAGCGCTAATTTCATAGACGCGTCCCGCCGCGATGCCCTGGTGCTGCTGGTGGCCAGGCGCTGCCCCCTCAACGGCCGGTCATCAGAAAAAAGATGGGGGTCTGGGGGAATTCATTCCCCCAGCCTTGCCAGCCTTCCCTGACAGCGCGCTACTGCCAGCCCATGGTTTGAGAGCCTCGCCCGATGTCGCATCCTTTGCTTGCTGCCTTCCCTCGCCTGTCGCTGCTCGAGGGTCCGACCCCGATCCAGCGTCTGACCCGGCTGGAGGCCGCGCTGGGCGCGCAGGTCGAGATCCATGTGAAGCGTGACGACCTGATGGGCCTGGGCGGCGGCGGCAACAAGCTGCGCAAGCTGGAGTTCCTCCTGGCCGATGCCCAGGCGCTGGGGGCGGATCGCTTCATCACGGTGGGCGGGCTGCAGTCCAACCATGCGCGGCTGTCGGCGGCTGCCTGCGCCCGGCTGGGCCTGCCGGTGACGCTGGTGCTGGGCCGCAACGTGCCGCGCGGCGACCAGGCCTATCAGCGCAACGGCAACATGCTGCTGGACCGCATCCTGGGCGCCGAGGTGGTCATCGCCCCCGAGGGCGTCGAGGCCATCACCCATGCCACCGCGCTCGCCGAGCGGCTGACGGCGGAGGGGCAGAACCCCTATCTGGTCGGCTCCGGCGGGTCGTCGCCGGTGGGGTGCCTGGGCTATGCCGATTGCGCCTTCGAGATCGCCGAACAGGAGCAGGCGCTGGGCTTCGGCTTCGACCAGATCCTGCTGCCCTGCGGCAGCACCGGCACCCAGGCCGGGCTGACCGCCGGCTGGGCCGCCCTGGGGCGCGACCCGCGCGCTATCCGCGCCTATACCGTGCTGCATCCGCTGGAGAAGGCGGTGGGCCTGGTGGCCGAGAAGACAACGGCGACGCTGGCCATGCTGGACCCGGCGGCGCGCTTCGACCCGGCGACGATCGACATGTCCTTCGACGCGCGCGGCCCCGCCTATGGCATGCCGATGCCCGCCATGGTCGAGGCGCTGGAGCTGGTGGCGCGCACCGAGGGCCTGCTGCTCGACCCGGTCTACAGCGGCAAGGCCTTCGCCGGGCTGCTGGCCGACCTGCGCGGCGGGCGCTGGCAGCCGGGCGCCCGGCTGCTGTTCCTGATGACCGGCGGCGCCCCCGGGCTCTTCGCCTATGAAAGCGAGTTCGCGTGACCGATCAGCGGTTTTCCGCCAGCGGCACCGCGGTGACGCTGTTGAAGGGCGAGCCGTCGACGATCTTGGTGCTGGTGATCAGATAGACCAGCACGCCCTTGTCGCGGTCATGGATGCGGGTGACGGTCAGCGCCTTGAACAGCGCCGAGCTGCTCTGGCGGAACACCGATTCCGTCTGCGGCAGCCCGGCCGGCGCCGTCACCGGCCCGGTCGCGCGGCAGGCGATGCTGAAGCGCGACGGGTCCTCGGCGAGGCCCACCCAGCCCGACAGCCCGCCGGTATCGGCGCGCGACACATAGCAGGAGACATTGGCGACCCGCGGGTCGTCATAGCGCTCGACCACCACCTTGTCGTTGGGGCCGACCAGGCGGAAGGTCGTGCTGACCTCGCCGACGCGGGTCTGCGCGACGGCAGGGGCGGCCAGCAGCAGCAGGGCCAGCGCGGCGGAGAGGCTTCGGGTCACGGGGTCACGCTCCTGGATGAAGGCTCAGGCTTTCTTCTTCGGCGCCGGCTTCTTCTCCGCCTTGTCCTTCGCCGGCTTTTTCTCGGCGGGGGGCTTCTTCTCGGCGGCGGGCTTGGCGGCCTTCGGCGCGGCCGGCTTCTTCTTCGGCGCCGTGTCCAGCTTCGGCCCCTTGCTCGGGTCGGTCAGCGACGGCGGGTCGCTGGCCGGGAAGCTGTCGTCCAGCTGCTCGTCGAGCTCGGCGGATTCGGCTTCCAGCTCGGCGCGGGCACGGTGCCAATGGTCATGGTCGTCGCCATGCGCATGGCCGGACTTTTCCCACAGGGCGTGGGCACGGTCGCGGATCGCGGCGTCGGAGGGCGGCTTCGGGGTCTTCGCGGGCTTGGCCATGGCGCAGGTCCTGTCTCGAGGCGTGCGGGCAGCGGGGCATCGCAGCAGCGCCCCCGCTGGCTCAAGCTCGCATCCCCGGCCGGGGTTGCCCACCCCCCGGAGAAATGCCGCTTCAGAAATCGCCGCGCTGCAGGGCGGCGCCGCAGGCGGCGAGCTTCGCCACCATCCCGTCATAGCCGCGGTCGAGATGGTCGAGGCCGTCCAGCAGGCTGCAGCCCTCGGCGGTCAGCGCGGCCAGCACCAGGGCGGCGCCGGCGCGGACGTCGGTGGCCAGCAGCCGGGCGCCGGTCAGCCGCGGCACGCCGCGGATCCAGGCGGTCTGGCCGCGCAGCGCGATGCGCGCGCCCATGCGGCGCAGCTCGTCGACATGGCGGAAGCGCTGCTCGAAGATCGCCTCGGTCACCGCGCTGGCGCCGCGCGCCCGGGTCAGCAGCGCCATCACCGGCGACTGCAGGTCGGTGGCGAAGCCGGGATAGGGCGCGGTGCGGAAATCGATGCCCTGCAGCCCGGTCGGGGCTCGGCGGGCGAGGACGCCCTCCGCCACGGTTTCCAGTTCAACCCCCGCCGCCTGCAGCGCCGGCCCCGCCGCGGCCAGGGCCGACAGGTCGCCGCCTTCCAGCAGGAGCTCGCCATCGGTGGCGGCGGCGGCGCAGGCCAGCGTGCCGAGCTCGATCCGGTCCGGCATCACCGCATGCTGGGCGCCGCGCAGGGCGTGGCCGCCCTCGATCACCAGCGTGTCGCTGTCCAGGCCGTCGATGACGGCGCCCATGGCGATCAGGCAGCGGGCCAGGTCGGCGATCTCCGGCTCGCGGGCGGCGTTGCGCAGGGTGGTGGTGCCGCGCGCCAGCACGGCGGCCAGCATCAGGTTCTCGGTGGCGCCGACCGAGGGGAAGGCCAGGCGGATATCGGCGCCCACCAGGCCCTGTGGCGCCCGCGCCGCGATCACGCCCTGCTCCAGGGTGATGACCGCACCCATGGCGCGCAGCCCGTCCAGGTGGAAATCGATGCCGCGCGCGCCGATGGCGTCGCCGCCGGGCAGCGGCAGCCGGGCCTC
Source organism: Roseomonas sp. 18066 (assembly GCF_902706185.1). Lineage (GTDB taxonomy): Bacteria > Pseudomonadota > Alphaproteobacteria > Acetobacterales > Acetobacteraceae > Pseudoroseomonas. The sequence goes on from NZ_CACSJM010000141.1 coordinate 4,563, forward strand.
GCCGCAGCGGCCGAGCAGCGCGCCCAGCAGCAGCACCGAGGCGCGCATCCGCGACACCAGCCCCGCATCGATCGCCTCCGGCCGCAGCCGGTCGGCGCAGACGGTCAGCGTCAGCCCCTGCGCGCCCTGCGACCAGGACAGGCCGGCGCCCAGCCGCTGCAGCAGCCCGGCGAGCACCGCCACATCCAGGCTGGCCGGCAGGTTGCGCAGCGTCACCAGATGCGGCGTCAGCAGCGTCGCCACCACCAGCGGCAGGGCGGCGTTCTTGGCGCCGCTGATCGGGTGGCGCCCTTCCAGCCGGGCGCCGCCGCGGATCAGCAGGCGCTGGCCGGCGGCCGGCCGCCACCAGGGCGCGGCCTGCTGCAGGGCGCGGTCATCGGCGGCGGTGGCGGTCATGGCATCGGCCCGGGAGCGGTTCGGGCGGCAGCTTAGCCCTGGGCCGGCCGCCGCGTCAGCCGGGCAGTATTTCTTTCACACGCTCGGGCGGGCGGCACAGGCGGGCGCCCTGCTCCGTCACCACCACCGGGCGGTTCATCAGGATCGGCTCGGCCACCATGGCGGCGATGGCGGCCTCGTCGGTCAGGGCCGGGTCGCCCAGGCCACGCGCGGCGAAGGCCGGCTCCTTGGCGCGCAGCAGGTCACGCGCCGGGATGCCCAGCCGCGCCACCAACCCCTGCAGCGCCGCCGCGTCCAGCGGGGTCTTCAGGTATTCGACGATGGCGGGCTCGATGCCGGCCTCGCGCAGCAAGGCCAGGGTGCCGCGGGAGGTGCCGCAGCGCGGATTGTGGAAGATCGTCACGGTCATGGCCGCATTCTGGGCCGGCCGCGCCCGGCTGGCTATGTCCGTTGCTGGCCATCTCCGTTCCTGGCCATGTCCGTTGCCGGCCCCGCCAGGACAGGGCTTGCGGGATGGCGGATCGCGCCAATCTGCGTCGCAGGGCCGCAGCGCCAGGCGCCGGTTTACCCGCCCGACCTTCATCAATTATTCGTTTATTCCAAAATAAGATCGACCCACCCAGGTCGGTGCGCTTTTTGATTCAAGCATAAGCAAAGCATTAACATTACGCCGCGATGTCTGGTCCGAACCGATCCATCCCCGATTTCATAGGGTTTGCCTCGCATGTCCGGCCTGACCGAAAGCGCCCAGCACAAGCGCGAGCGTGCCTTCGACCTGACCGCCGAGGCCCAGGCGCTGCTGCGGCAGCAGGCCGGCTTCGCCCGCGCCGAGCTGCCCGCCTTGCTGGAGCGGCTGCACGACGCCTTCCGCCCCTGGCCGGAAATCCACACGGCGCTGCAGGACCCGGCGGTGCACGGGCCGCGGCTGGCGCATTGGACCCGCGTCATCGCCGGCGAGCTCGGCGAGGGCTACGAGGCCTCGGCCCAGCGCCTGGCCCAGGCGCTCTACGCCCGCCAGGTGCCGGCCTTCGCGGTGACCATCTGCCACGCGACCGTCGCCCGCGGCGTCTGCCAGGCGCTGCGGCAGCGGGCGGGCTCGCCCAGCGGCCTGCTGGCGGCCGGCCGCATCCGCGCCCAGGCGGCGCTGGAGAAGGTGGTCAACGATGCCGCCTGGATGGACCTGGAGCTGCTGCTGGAAACCTATGCCGCCGCCGAGCGCGCCGCCCGCCGCCAGGTACTGGACCAGCTCGGCGCCGCCTTCGCCCGCGACGTGCAGGGCGTGACCACCGGCGCCGCCCAGGCCACCCGGCAGCTGGAGGGCGCGGTGCTGGTGATGGCCGGCGCCGCCGACCGCTCCACCCAGGATGCCAACGGCGCCAGCCGCGCCGCCCAGGAGGCGGGCGACAATGTCGCCACCGTGGCCGCCGCCACCGAGGAGCTCAGCGCCTCGATCCAGGAGATTTCCCGCCAGGTCGCCGAATCCGCCGGCATCGCCGACCGCGCGGTCGAGCATGCGCGGCAGACCGACGGCGTGGTGCAGGCCCTGGCCGAGGCCGCCGGCAAGATCGGCGAGGTGGTGATGCTGATCAACGGCATCGCCGGCCAGACCAATCTTCTCGCCCTCAATGCCACCATCGAGGCGGCCCGCGCCGGGGAAGCCGGCAAGGGCTTCGCCGTGGTGGCGTCGGAGGTGAAGAACCTGGCCAGCCAGACGGCGCGGGCGACCGAGGATATCCGCGCCCAGATCGGCCAGATGCAGCAGGCCACCGGCCGCGCCGTCAGCTCGATCCAGGAGATCGCCGGCACGGTGGGGCAGATGGGCGCCGTCGCCCAGGCCATCGCCGCCGCGGTGGAGCAGCAGGGCAGCGCCACCCAGGAGATCGCCCGCAGCATCCAGCAGGCGGCCGAGGGCAACCGCATGGTCAACCTGCTGATGCAGCAGATGCGGCAATCGGCCGATGCCGGCCGGGCGGTGGCCGGCGATGTCGGCGCCGCCAGCGGCGCGCTGGGCGGCGAGATGCAGCAGCTGGACCGCTCGGTGGAGCGCTTCCTGGGCGAGATCCGCGCCGCCTGACGCCATGGCATCGGCAAAGCGGGGGGTCGGAACGGCGGCGCATCATCAGCTGGGGTGATGCCCGGCATCACCCATCAGAGTTTCCGATCGATGGGGAAGTGGTCCATCTTCCTCTCAGACGGCGGGGCATCCCCGCCACCCTGAGACCCGAAGACAAGGACCTTTCACCATGACCCGCATTTCTGCTCTGCCCGCCCTGATGCTCGCCGCCGGCCTGGCGCTGGCCCCCAGCCTGTCGCAGGCCCGGGACCTGCTGGAGAACACCAACAACGCCTCGGCCACCGGCAGCCCCTTCGCCTATTCGATGCAGGTGACGCAGAGCCGCGACCAGGGCCTGCCCCTGGTGGTCGGCAACTCGGCCAGCCCCAGCGAGCGGGTGGCCAGCATCGCCGCCACCACCCAGCGCCACGCGCCGCTGTCCCTGGTGGTCGGCAACAGCGCCGGCGCCAGCAACATCGGCGGCTGAACCACCAGCCGCTAGCCGGCCGCAGGGCCCGGGGGAGCCACTCCCCCGGGCCCTTCTTGCTGCACGGCCAAAGCCTCGCAGTGCCGCAGCACCTCGGCCCCGGTCAGGTTCCAGCAGGTGATGCCGCCGACCATGATGGTCTGCACCAGCCCCTCGGCCAGCTCCGGCAGGGTCAGCCCGGCTTTCACCGCCGCCGCCGCATGGTTCTTCGCCCCGTTGGTCTGGCCGACCACCGTGTCGAGCAGGGCAAAGATCAGCTCCTTGGTCTTCAGGTCCAGCGCGCCGCCGGCGTCGCGGTCGCGCATGACGAAGTCGCGCATCAGCGCATAGCCGGCGAAGGCGCCCGGCGCGTGCTGCTCCATCAGGCGGAAATTCTCCGGCACCCGGCCGAAGGTGGCCATGAAGCTGTCGATGCCCTTCTGGCGGGCGGCGGCGGAGAGGTCGTCATCGGTCATGGCGGGCGGCTCCTGCGGGAGGATTGGTTCATCATTCTGGCCGGCCTGTCGGGCCGGGTCTGCGGTTTTTCCCGCGCCGCCGCCGGGCTTCGCTTTCTTCCGCAAAGACTTGCATGGATGCCACGCTCTGCGTGCCATTACCCGCCCCCGCAGCAAGGATTCAGCTTCGATTAACGAATCTGCGGCAAGTCCCTCTGTCAGGACGACTGTCGACGATCGGGGACTTCCTTCATGCGCATCCGCACGCTGCTGCTGGCGGCCTTCACCGTCATCGCCTTGCCCGGGGCCGCCGGCCTCACCTGGCAGGCCAGCCGCGCCTGGACGCTGTGGCAGAAGGCGGAGCGCGCCACCGTCTCCACCGCCGTCGTCTCCGACGCGCTGCGCGCCTATACCGCGATCGCCGTCGAATCCGGCGTGCTCAGCGCCAGCGCCCGCACCGGCCGCGCGATGGAGACGGAGCTCGCCGCCGCCGCCCGGGCCACCGACGCCACCCTGAACGCCGCCCGCGCCGGGCTGGTCGAGGAAGGCCTCGACGCCCGCCCGGTGGAGGAGACCATCCGCGCCCTCGGCCAGATCCGCCGCCGCGTGGCCGAATCCGCCGCCCGCAGCCCGGGCCAGGCCGATGCCCCGCTGGTCGCCGCCATCCTGGCGCTGCGCGGCGAGGGCGCGGCCCAGGTCGACAGCGTCGCCCGCGCCGCCGAGGCCCGCATCAACGAGGCCGCCCCCGCCGTCGCGCTGATGGCCCAGCTCGCCCGCCAGATCATGGCGGTGCGCGAGGAGGCCGGCGCCCGCAGCCTGCTGATCAACAGCTGGCTGGCCGGCGGCGCCGTCGATGCCGGCCGCGTCGCCCAGGGCCTGGCCTTCGCCGGCCGCATCGACCAGGCCTGGCAATCGGCGCAGCGCCTGGTGGAGGCCGCCGGCAACCCGGTGCTGACCGCCGCCCTGGCCCGCACCGCCGCCGAGTATTTCCAGACCGCCGAGCCGCGCTACCGCAGCTTCGTGGACGCCGCGCTGACCAGCCTGGCGACCCCGGGCGCCGCCCCCGCCTGGCCCGCCACCAGCGCCGAATACGGCGCCTGGACGCCGCCGATGCTGACCCGGCTGGTGCCGCTGCGCGACGCCGCGCTGGACCAGGCGATGGCGCAGGGCCAGGCCTCGGCCGCCATGGCCAAGACCATCCTGGCGATCAGCCTGGCGCTGGCCGCCGCCGCGGTGATCCTGGCGGTGGGCGGGGTCCTGCTGCTGCTGAAGCGCCTGGTCGCGCCGGTGCGCCAGCTGACCGAGGGTGTCGGCCGGATCGCCGCCGGCGAGCTCGAGATCGCCGTGCCGCATCGCGGCCGCGCCGACGAGGTCGGCGAGATGGCCGATGCGGTGGAGGTGCTGCGCGCCAATTCCGTCGAGCGCCGCCGCATGGAGGAGGCCGCGGCCCTGGCCCAGGCCGAGCGCGCCCGCCGTGCCCAGCATCTGGAGGCCCTCGTCCGTGACTTCGAGGGCCGCGTCGGCGAGATGACCTCGATCGTCTCCTCCGCCTCGTCGGAGCTGGAGGCGACCGCCCGCTCGATGAGCGAGACCGCCGCCATGACCAACCGCCAGGCCGGCACCGTGGTGGGCGCGGCCGGCGAGGCCAGCAGCGGCGTGCAGACGGTGGCCGCCGCCGCCGAGGAGCTGGCGGCCTCGATCCAGGAGATCAGCCGCCAGGTCGGCCAGGCCACCGCGGTCGCGTCGCGCGCCGTGGAAGACGCGCAGCGCACCGACAGCGTCGTGCAGGTGCTGGCCATCGGCGCGCAGAAGATCGGCGACGTGGTCAAGCTGATCAGCGACATCGCCGGGCAGACCAATCTTCTGGCGCTCAACGCCACCATCGAGGCGGCGCGTGCCGGCGAGGCCGGCAAGGGCTTCGCGGTGGTGGCGTCGGAAGTGAAGTCGCTGGCCGGCCAGACCGCCCGGGCGACGGAGGAGATCAGCAGCCAGATCGGCCAGATCCAGCTCGCCACCGGCGAGGCGGTGACCGCGATCGGCGCCATCTCGCGCACCATCGAGGAGGTCAGCAGCATCGCGGTGGCGATCGCGGCCGCCGTCGAGGAGCAGAGCAGCGCCACCAGCGAGATCGCCCGCACCGTGCAGCACACGGCGGAAGCCACCGGCCAGGTGACGGCGAATATCTCGGCGGTCAGCCAGGGCTCGACCGAGACCGGCGCCGCCGCGACCCAGGTGCTGGCCGCGGCGTCCGAGCTCGCGCGCCAGTCGGAGCAGCTGACCGAGCGCGTCGGCACCTTCGTCGCCGAGGTGCGCGCGGCCTGAGGGCTGCGGATTGTCGAGAAAGGTGGCCGGCGTCAGCCGGCCGTCGCCTCAGACGACGAAGTTGACGAGGCCGCTGCCGCCGCTGGGCATCGCGGCGCCGGGGCGGGCGGCCAGCGGCACGACCTCGACCGTCGCTGCCGGGGCGGTGCCCTGGCCCTTGATCGAGGTGCTGGTGGCGAAGCTGGCGGAGAGCGCCTCGGCCACCGCGCCCTCGGCGACGCGGCCGGTGGCGTCGGTGGTCTCGGCCGTGCCCAGGGCGGCGCGGACATGGTCGGCGACCGATTCGCGCTGGCCGCTCTCGCCGGCCAGGCTGCCCATCGAGTCGCCGCCCTGCTGCACGGCGCTGGCGAAGCCGCCGGCGGACATGGCGGAAACCGAGGCGCCGCCTCCCGGCGTGCTGACGATGACCAGCACGGTGTCCTGGCCGGCGGCGCGCATGGCGGCGGCCTGGCTGATGATGTCCTCGAGGAAGCGCGGGTCGATGGCGCTGCCGGCGGCGGCCATCACCGGCTTGAAGGCGGCCAGCAGGCTGGCGACCTCGCGCGACGACATGCCGCTCGAGTCGCTGGCGGCCGCGGTGCCGGCGGCGGCCGGCTGCAGCGCCTCGCCCATGGCCGACCGGCCTGCCGTGGCCTGGAAACCATTGGCAAGGGCGGAAGGCAGCGCAAAGCGGGATGCACCGACGGACTGCATGGGCTCAAGCTTACGGCAAAAGCCGGTCGTTGTCTTACCAAAATACCATTTTTGAGCCTGGGCGGGGCCTGATGCCGCGTTCGTGAGCGCGAACCGGGCGCGGCCTTGGCGCTTTCCCTGGCGGCAACGCCGCCGCCCGCCGCAGCGTTGCTGCCACGGGACGGCCGTGCGGGATGCGGCCGGGATGGCGGGGGAGAGCGGCGATGCGGGCCAATCGGCTGTGGATGATGATGGCCTGCGGCCTCCTGCTGGCCGGCTGCAAGGAGGAAAAGCGCGCCGCCGCGCCCGACCAGGCCTATCAGGCGGCGGCGCAGCGCGCGGCGGAGGCCGAGCTCGGCCGGCTGGCCGGCGGCGAGGTGGCCGTGCGCGGCATCCAGGTCTGGCGCCAGGCCGCGGCCGAGACCAGCGCCGTCTGCGGCCAGGTCAATCTGCGCAAGGGCGTGCCCGGCGGCGCCTATACCCTGTTCGTCTCGGTCATCACGCCGCAGCAGGGCAACGACCCCCGCGGCCCGCTGAAGGCCGAGCAGCATGTGGCGACCAGCGACACCTCGGCCAGCCGGGTCTTCGTCGAGACGCTGCTGCGCTGCTACGACGGCGGCGGCCCGGCGACCCAGCGCGTCGGCGCCCCGCCACTGGTGCCGCCGGTGCCGGACCAGCTGCCGGCCATGGCCTCGGGCGGCCGGCCGCCGCCACCCGCGCCGCCGCCGCTGCCCGCCGGCCAGACCGCCAACGCGCCGGCGCCGGCCGGCGCCGGTCCGCTGGCGGTGACCGCGACCCCCGGCCCGGGCGGCGCGGCGCTGGGCCAGGTGACGATGCGGCAGAACGGCAATCTGCGCGCCCATCCGAATGGCGGCGGCGAGGTGATGCGGGTGATCGCCCAGGGCTCCAGCCTGACCATCTACGAGGAGGCCCCGGGCGGCTGGCTGCGCGTCGGCAATGGCGAGCCCTGGGGCTGGATCCATGCCAGCCTGACCAGCCGCTGAGGCTTATTTCGGCCCCATCATCGTCGGCTGCGGCGGCGCGCGGCGGGCCTGGAAATGCACCGGGACGACCACGGTGGCGCGGCCATTCTCCAGCACGCCGGCCGGCGGCGGCGGCAGCGGCTGGGCGGCGGCCACCATGATCAGCGCCGCGCCGTCGAGCTGCGCCTGGCCGGAGCCCTTCACCACCTCGGGGCCCAGCACCCGGCCGACGCGGTCGACGCTGAAGCGGACGGCGACCGTGCCGGCGGGATAGCCACGGCTGGCCGCGGGCGCGGTCATGTCGCGCGGGTCGTGGCTGAATCCGGCGATGCGGTCGGTGGCGGCGCGGGACCAGCGGGCCAGCGCCGCCTCCGGGCTTTCCGCCGCGGCGGCGGGCTCGGCGCCGGGGGTGGCGGCCTGGGGCGCCCCCTGGAGCGCCCCCTGGGACGCCCCCTGGGACGCCGGCGCGGCGCAGGCGGCGAGCAGGGCGGCCAGCGGCAGCAAAGCCAGGGCCGGCCGGCCGGCGATCGGATTGCCGAACATTCATCCACTCCCTCGAAGCGGCCCAGCTAGCAGAGGCTTGGCCGTAACGACAGGGGTTGTCTGGCGCATCCGGCCAGGCCGGCGCGGCGTCAGAACCGGCCGGCGGAGGCCACCACCAGCACGGTCAGCGCCAGCATGCCGAGCAGGCTGAGCAGCGCCACCATCCGGTTGCTCACCGCCGCCGGCGGCGCCGTGGCCAGGGCCGGCTGCAGGCCCGGGGGGCGGCTCCGCGCCTCCTCGATGCAGTCGGGGCAGATCAGCACATAGCCGGCCTTGTCGCGCCCGGCGAAGCCCTTGCGGACATAGAATTGCATCAGGCTGGCCCGCGCCGTCTCGCGGTGGCAGCGATAGCAGGGGGTGTTCTCCATGCGTCTCTCTCTGGCAGCCGGGCCCGGTTTTTGGGCCCTTCCCGCGCAGAGGGCCCGCAAAACCTTGCCAGCTTGCGAACCGTGAAGATGTCTTCACGGGGATGGGGTTCCGGCAACCCCGGCCACCGCCCCCGGTTCAGGCCGCACGGGCCGTCGCGTCCGCCGAACCGCCGCACAGGATGGATGCATGACCCTCGCCCGCCACCGCCGCATGCTGCTGCCGGCCGCCTCGCTGCTGGGCCTGGCCCTGGCCGCCCTGCCCGCCCGGGCCGAGGCCCCCGCCTGCAGCCCGGCGCCGCCGCAGCAGGTCAATGGCCGCGCCACCTACGAGCTGGCCCAGGTCTGGAGCGGCGTGCGCACCGAGATGGGCGCCGCCCGCGCGCCGAGCGGCCAGCTGCTGGTCGCCTATTACGATGCGGAGCGCTGGATGACGGTCGCCGCGCTCGACCCCGCGAGGCAGCAGGTCTGCCGCATCCGGCTGCCGTCGCGCTTCACGGGCTGGGACGCGCATAACGACATCTCCATGGCGGTGGCGCCGGACGGGTCGCTGCACATCGTCGGCAACCTGCATGGCGACAAGCTGTTCTACGCCGCCGGCCGGGCCGACGACCTGGCCAGCGTGAAGCCGGCGCCGATGGTCGGCCGCGACGAGGAGCGGGTGACCTACCCGACCTTCCTGCGCACCCCCGACAACACCCTGCTGTTCTTCTACCGCAGCGGCGCCTCCGGCCGCGGCACCTGGCTGGTCAATCGCTGGCAGGGCGGCCAGTGGCAGCGTGGCGCCGAGATCTTCGCCGGGCGCGACCGCGAGGGCCGGCTCAGCGCCTATCCCGACTTCGCCATGGCGCCGGACGGCACGCTGCATGCCGCCATCGTCTGGCGCCGCACCGGCGACGTCGCCACCAACTTCGCCGTCAGCTACGCCCGCTCGCGCGACTTCCGCCGCTGGGAAGGCGCGACGGTCGCGCCGCAGGAGGCGCCGGTCGGGCCGGACGACATCGACCGGCTCGACACGCCGGGGCCGAACAAGGGGCTGGTGAACAATCCGCGCCTGGTGCTGACGCCGGAGGGCACGCCGGTGGTCTTCTTCACCCGCCAGGGCGAGGGCGGCAACGACGCCATCTTCGCCGCCCGGCCGGAGGGGCGGCGATGGGTGCTGCGCGAGGTCGCCACCTCCAACCGGCAGACCCGCGTGGCCGGCACCGGCGCCCTGCCCCGCCTGCCCAGCATGGGCGTCGAGGCCGAGGGCTGGACCGCCCGCCTGGCCGCCAACCTGCCCGGCCGGCCGCAGCAGCTGGAGGTCGATCTCCGCACGCTGCAGGCCAGGCCCGCCGGCGACAACCGCCGCATGGCCGCCAGCAGCGTGGCCCCGGCCGGCGCCGGCGGGATCAGTCTGCCGCAGGGCCTGGCCTCGGCCCGGGTCGGCCAGCAGCGGGTGCTGCAGCACGGCTTCGACGGCGAGGAGCAGGGCCGGCTGACCTGGTTCGCCCAGGGCGCCAATGGCGACCGGCCGCGCGATTGCACGCCGCAGGCACCCGCCGCCTGCCAGCCGCCGCCCTCGCCGCTGCGCTGGACGGCGCCCTGACGCGTCAGAGGTGGCGGCCGCGCTCCATGATCTCGAGCGCATAGTCGTGGTAGCTCATGCCGAGCTCCTCGGCCCGGGCCAGGCGGCGCAGCGCGATCTCGCGCGGCGGCGTCTTCCAGGCGCGGCGATGCGCGCGGCGCCAGTTCCAGGCGTTCCAGCCGAGCCGCTCGACGTCGTCCTCCAGCGGCGGGCCGCCATTATGGCCGGGGGTGGGCGGGGTATCGGCCATGCGG
>NZ_CACSJM010000142.1 GCF_902706185.1 Roseomonas sp. 18066
CCCTGATCGCCATCGCCCGCAAGCTGCTCACCATCCTCAATGCCATCCTCCAAAGCTCAACACCCTGGAGAACCACAACCTCCGCGAAGGAGCAGACCGCTTGACACCCAAGACAGTCGCTTCTTTTTTCTGTCTGGCTGCCGCTGCCTTGCGGTGAAGCGGGACACGGCACTGAAGCGGAGCGCGGCCCGTGAGGCTGCGCCCCTTTATAAAATGTGTCCCGCCGTGATGCCCTGGCAGGTCCCGCCACGGCCGGTCATCAGAAAAAAGATGGGGGTTCGGGGGAATTCATTCCCCCGACCTCCATCCCTTCTATCCCTGTCTTCTCTTCAAGGAACCGCGTGGCTCCCCCCCGAGGCGGCCGAGACGATCATCGTCTCGAACACCGACACCCCGTGGATCGCCTGGTCCAGCGGCAGCGGATAGGTGGCGCCCCCGGCGACGGCGGCGGCAAAGGCTTCCAGCTCGGCGCGCTCGATATCGACCTTGGGGAAATCCTGCACAAGGGTCTCGCCCTCGCGGGGGCGGAAGACCAGGTGCTCGTGGTCGGTCAGCTCCGCCCAGCCTTCGCTGCCGTAGAGCGCCACGCGCCAGCAGCGCGGGGCGTAGGCGAGCGTCGCGAAGGTGCCGGTAGCGCCGCTGGCGAAGCGGCACAGCATGGCGGTGGTGTCGTCCAGGCCGTTGGTCAGCACGCGGGCGGTGCTGGCCACGGTGACCTCGGCGATCGGGCCGGCCAGGTTCACCATCATGTCGATCATGTGGATGCCCATGCCGCCCATGCCGCCCAGCGGGCTTTCGGCGCGGTCGGCGCGCCACATGCCGGGCTTATAGGCCGCGGCGCCCGGGCCGCTGAAATGGCCCTCGACATGCAGCAGCGTGCCGAGGCGGCCATCGGCCAGCATTTCTTTCAATTCGGCGACGGCGGGGAGGAAGCGGCGGTTGTGGCCCAAGGCCAGGACCACGCCGGCCTTGCGGCAGGCCTCGACGGCGGCGGCGGCGCTTTCCTTGTCGAGGGTGAAGGGCTTTTCGACGAAAACATGCTTGCCGGCCGCGGCGGCGGCCTCGACCTGGCGCGCATGCAGCTTGTGCGGGGTCGCCAGCACCACGGCCTGGACCTCGGGGTCGGCCAGCGCCGCCTCGAAGGTGTCGTGCAGGCGGATGCCCTGGGCGGCGGCCCAGTCGCGCGCCTTGTCCGGCGTGCCGGTGCTGCCGGCGACGAAGCGGATGCCCGCCCCAGCCTGGGCCTCATTCTTGTTCTGGACGCTTTCCACCAGGATTCGACCCCAGCGACCCATGCCGATGATGGCGGCCTGCAAGCTCATCTGTTCTCTCCGTCGTCCGGCGGGCCTTCGAGCACCGCCTCGATTTTCTCGCGCCGGGCGCGGCCCCAGGCATAGATGGCCAGCGCCAGGGCGCAGGCGATCAGCGTCGGCCAGCGCAGGCCGAAGACCTCGCCCGAGGCGCCCAGCAGCAGCGCCCCCAGCGCCGGGCAGGCCCGGGTGATCATCCCCCACAGCGCCAGCACCCGGCCGCGCATGGCGGGGTCGGCCGCGGTCTGCGCCAGCTGCTGCACCGAGATGCCGTGCAGCGAGGCGCTGGCGCCGATCAGCGCGGCGCAGAGCAGGCCCATCGGGAACCACGTGGTGGCGACGAAGCCGGCGGTGGCGATGGCCTGCAGCATGCCGGCGCGGATGGCGATGGCCGTCGCCCCGGCGGTGCGGCCGCGGGCAGCCAGCCAGAAGCCGGCGATCAGGGCGCCCACGCCGAAGGAGGCGGTCAGAAGTGCCAGCGATTCGGCGCCGCGGCCGAAATTGCGCTCGACGAAGGGCGGCAGCAGCTCCTGCACGCAGCGCAGCAGCACGCCGATGCTGGCGGCATAGGCCAGCAGCGGGCCCAGCCCCGGATGGCGGGCGACGTATTGGAAGCCTTCGCGCACCTCGCCGATAAAGCTGGCGGTGGCCGGGTGGCCGTGGCGATGCGCCGGGTCGACGCGCAGCATCGGCATGGTGAGCACCGCGCTGCCATAGGCCAGCGCGTTGCAGGCGATGGCGGGTGCCACGCCGAAGACCGCGATCACCGGGCCGGCGAGCGCGGGCCCGATGAAGCGGGCGACGTTGAAGACCAGGGAATTGCAGGCCACGGCCGCGGGCAGGTCGGCGCGCGGCACGATGCCCGACATCAGCGTCTGCCGCGCCGGCTGGGCGAAGCTGGCCGCCGTGCCGCTGCAGAGCTCCAGCGCCACCAGCAGCCCGATCGAGATATTGTCGGTGGCGACCAGGGTGGCCACCACCGCCGCCTCCACCCCGATCACCGCCTGGGAGATGGTGGCGAGCTTGAGGCGGTCCAGCCGGTCGGCGACCGCGCCGGCGATCGGGCTGATCACCGCGGCCGGCGCCAGGTCGCTGAAGGCGACCAGCCCGACCCACAGCGCGCTGCGGGTCATCTCCCAGGCCAGCCAGGCGACCGCGATGCGGTGCATCCACAGGCCGGTCCAGGAGGTCAGGCTGGCGCCGAAGAAGATGCGCGCATTCCGGGTCGCCAGCGCGCGGGACAGCGCGCCGAAAGGCGACCGGAACAGCGGCAGGTCAGGAGCCCCGCCGGCTCCGCACGGGCGGGGTGGCGGCCGGTGTCGGCGCCGGGGCGGCAGGGGTCGCCGCGGCGGGCGCCGGGGTGGCGGCCGGCTGCGCATTGGCGCCGCGCAGGCATTCCTGGATCATCTGCTCCATCTCGAAGCGGGCGCCCATCTGGCTGCGCTCGAGCGGGTTGCCGATATAGGCGCCGCTGCCCATGCGCGACTCGGCCTCGTCGACCCGCATGGTCTGGCCGCGCTCGCGGTAGCGCATCTGCCGCTCGGCATCGACGCGGCAGGCGGCGCGGGCGGCGTCGGACTGCTGCTCCTCGGCGCTGCGGGGCGCCACGGCGCAGGCGCCCGTCAACAGCAGCAGGGAAAGGGCAAGGCGTTTCATGGCGCGCTCCGGCGGGATCTGGTCAAGGGTTCTGGCAGGGGCGCGGCCGGCGCGCAGCCCCCGTCGAGAAAGAATCAGGCCGGGCCGATGCGCCCTGCCCCCTCCCCGGAGACCGCCGCGCCGGTCGTGCCGGCAATGCGGTTGGACAATAGACGCTTCAGGGCGGTTTCGTCGAACCGGCCGGCGGCATCCAGCGGCTGCGCCGCCGCGGCGGCCAGCAGCGCCGGATGCAGCTCGATCCCTTCCGCGCCGATGGCGAACATCCCGCGCAGCCAGGGGGCGCGGCCCAGCAGCTCGACCAGCGCCAGCAGCCGCAGGCACAGCGCCAGGCCTTCCAGCCGCTCCAGCCCGACGCTGCGGTCCACCGCCTCGGCCCAGCAGGCGGCGTCGGCATCGGCCAGCGCCAGGACGATGCCGGTCTCGAAGGCCAGGCTGCGATGCGGCCCCCAGGCCTCGGCGGCGGCGGCGGCGCGCGCGGCGTCCCAGGCCAGGCTCAGGGCGCGGGGGGCGACGGGCGGCAGGGCTTCAGGGCCACCGGGCACGGCATAGAGCAGCGCCCCATCGGCGCCGACCGCGACCCGGATGGCGGCCCCGTTGGGACGAGCATCGGACATGCGCCCCAGAATGGGGATGCGGAAGCGCTGCCGCCAGGGGGCGGCGCGCCGGGAACGCCATCAACCCTCCGGCTGCCATTCCGGCGGGCGGGCCAGCAGCGCCGCGGTCAGGGCGGCGGCGACGCGGTGCTGGGGGCCGGGGCCGATGACGACGAACTCGATTTCTCCCAAGGGCGGCAGGTGGCGCGACGGCGGCAGGGGTGCCAGCCCCGGCGGCAGCAGCCGGCGCGAATGTGGCGCGACGCCCAGCCCCGCCTGGGCCGCGGCGCGCAGCCCGCTGAGGCTGGCGCTGGAGCAGGCGACGCGCCAGGAGCGGCCGGCGGCCTCCAGCGCGGCCAAGGCGAGCGCCCGGGTGATCGAGGGCGGCGGATACAGCACCAGCGGCAGCGGCAGGGCGGGGTCGGGGCGCCAGCCGGGGCGGCCGACCCAGGCCAGCGCCTCGCGCCAGGCGAGCTGGCCGCGCGGGTCGCCGGTGCGGCGCTTGACGACGATGACGTCGAGCTCCCCGGCGTCATAGCGCTCATAGAGGATGCCGCTGAGGCCGACGGTCAGCTCCAGGTCGACCGCGCTATGCGCCTGGGTGAACTCGGCCAGCACCTGGGCCAGCTGGGCGGAGACGAAATCCTCCGAGGCGCCGAGGCGGATGCGGCCGCGCAGCTGGCTGCCCTGGAAGAAACGCTCCATCCGCGCATTGGCCTCCAGCACCTGGCGGGCGAAGTCGACCAGGGCGTCGCCATCCGGGGTCAGCCCCACCGCATGGGTGTCGCGGGCGAAGAGGGCGCGGCCCAGCTGCTCCTCCAGCTTGCGGATATGCTGGCTGACGGTGGATTGGCGCAGGCCGAGGCGCTCGGCGGCGCGGGTGAAGCTGCGCGTCTCGGCGACAGCCAGGAAGGAGCGGAGCAGGAGCGGCGGGACCATCCCTCACGGTTATCATGCTTTGCGCTGACTGATATTAAAAACATTCCCTCGCGGAATGAGGGGGCGCGGGTCTAGTTCTGCTGCGCCGCAACCGGCCTGATCGGGTTGCGCCGCAACCGGAGCCGCCGCCGATGCCCGCCTTCCTACGCCGCCTGCGCATCGATCCCTTCCTGATCCAGCTGGTGGCGACGGTCATCCTGGCGGCGCTGCTGCCGGCCCGCGGCCAGGCGGCGGAGGCCATGAGCCATGTCGCCTCGCTGGCGGTGGCCCTGCTGTTCTTCCTGCATGGCGCCAAGCTGGCGCCGAAGGCGGTGCTGGACGGGCTGCTGCACTGGCGGCTGCAGGCGCTGGTGGCGAGCTCCACCTATCTGCTGTTCCCCCTCCTCGGCCTGGCGCTGACCTTCGCGCTGAAGCCCTTCCTGCCGCCGATGCTGTCGCTCGGTATTCTGTTCATCTGCGTGCTGCCTTCCACCGTGCAGTCGTCGATCGCCTTCACCGCGGTGGCGCGCGGCAATGTGCCGGCCGCCCTCTGCGCGGCGACGCTGTCGAACCTGGTCGGCATGCTGCTGACGCCGCTGCTGGTCGCCGTGCTGATGCAGACCAGCGGCGCCGGCGGCTTCTCCACCGACATCGTCTGGGACATCGCGCTGCACCTGCTGCTGCCCTTCGCGCTCGGCCAGGCGGCGCGGCCGCTGATCGGCGGCTTCCTGAAGCGCAACAAGCTGGTGGTGGGGCTGGTCGACCGCGGCTCGATTTTGATCTCGGTCTACACCGCCTTCTCCGAGGGCATGAATGCCGGCATCTGGCAGCAGATGGACCTGGCCACCCTGGCGCTGATCGTGGCGCTGAACGCGGCGCTGCTGGCGGCGGTGCTGGGCTCGACGCGCTTCATCAGCCGCCGCATGGGCCTGTCGCGCGCCGACGAGGTGGTGGCCGTCTTCTGCGGCTCGAAGAAGAGCATCGCCAGCGGCATCCCGATGGCCAATATCCTGTTCCCCGCCGCCAGCGTCGGCCTGATCGTGCTGCCGCTGATCCTGTTCCACCAGCTGCAGCTGTTTGCCTGCGCAGCACTTGCCCGTCGCTATGCCAGCCGCGCGGGACAGGAAGAAACGAAATCCGAGGCCCCTACCCTCGCCTCTGGACCCACGCCGCATTTGGCCTAGCATCGCGGGCATGACCCATCCCGCCGATCTCTCCGCCACCGAGGCCCTGCGGCTTATCGCCGCCGGGCAGCTGACCGCCCCCGCGCTCTGGGAAGCCTGCCAGGACCGCATCGCGATGCGCGAGCCCGCGGTGCGCGCCTTCACCACCCGCGCATCCTCGATGCCCGCCACGGTGGAAGGCCCGCTCGGCGGCCTGCCCGTCGGCGTCAAGGATGTGCTCGACACCAGCGACCTGGCTTCCGAATACGGCTCGCCGATCTGGGCCGGGCACCAGCCCCGCGCCGATGCCTTCGCCGTCACCCGCACCCGCGCGGCCGGCGGCCGCGTCATCGGCAAGACGGTGACCACCGAATTCGCCACCCGCCGCGCCGGGCCGACGGCGAATCCGCATGACGTGAAGCGCACGCCGGGCGGGTCGAGCTCCGGCTCCGCCGCCGGCGTCGCCGCCGGCTTCTTCCCGCTGGCCTTCGGCACCCAGACCGCCGGCTCGGTGCTGCGGCCGGCGGCCTATTGCGGCATCGCCGGCTTCAAGCCCAGCCATGGGCTGATCCACCGGGCGGGGATGAAGGTGATGGCGGAAAGCCTCGACACCATCGGCGTCTTCGGCCGCGGCGCTGCCGATTGCGCGCTCTTCGCGGGCGTCCTGACCAACCAGGATCTTTCGGCCGTGGCCGAGACCGCGCCGCGCGTCGCCCTGTGCTTCGGCCCCGCCGAGGACCGTCTCACCCCCGAGACCCGCGCGCTGCTGGACGGCACCGCGGCCCGCCTCTCGGCCGCCGGCGCCAGGGTGACGACGCTCGCTTTGCCCGAGGCGGTGCTGGCGGTGAACGAGGCGCATCCGACGGTCATGCATGGCGAGACGCTGCAGTCGCTGGCCTGGGAACGCGTCCACCACCGCGACCGAATCTCCGCGGTGCTGAACGAGCGGCTGGACTGGGCCGAGGCGATGACCGCCGCCACCCTGGCCGGGGGCCGCGCCACCTTTGCCAGCGGCCGCGCCGCCTTCCTGGACTTCATGGCGGATTACGACATCCTGCTGACCGCCTCCGCCCCCGGCGAGGCGCCGGAGGGCCTGGAGTCGACGGGCGAGCCGGTCTGCAACGCGCTGTGGACCGCGCTGCACGGGCCCTGCATCAGCCTGGATGCGGCGCGCGGCCCGGCGGGGATGCCGCTGGGCATCCAGCTGGTGGCGCCCTTCGGCCAGGACGCGGCGCTGCTGGGCTGGGCGCGATGGGTGGAGAAGGTGATCGCGCGCTGACCGTCCGACGACGGCCAGGCTTTGGCGAGGAGGCCCGGATCGCCCGGGCCTCCCCTGCCGTCACTCGGCGGGAGCTGCCGCCGGCCGCGCCGCCAGCGGCTTGCGGTCCAGGATCATCACCAGCACGATCGACATGATCGGCAGCGCCGCCATGAACAGCAGCCCGTAATAGTCGCCGCCCGTCCGGTCCTTGATGATGCCGAAGACCTGCGGCCCGAAATAGCCGCCGAGATTGCCGACCGAGTTGATCCAGGCGATGCCGGCCGCGGCGGCGACGCCGCTGAGCATGGCGGTAGGCAGCGACCAGAAGATCGGCAGGGCGGCGAAGATGCCGTAGCTGGCCAGCGCCAGGCCGATCAGCTTGAGGACCAGCCCGTCATTGCTGGCGGCGATCAGCAGCCCGGCGGTGGCGCAGGCGGCGGCGAAGATGGTGGTCCATTTCCGCTCCTTGATCCGGTCGGAGAAGAAGCCCCACAGCACCATGGTCACCGCGCCCACCGCATAGGGGAAGGCGTTCAGGAAGCCGAGCTGCACGTTGGACACGTTGCCCAGCGCCTTGATGATCTGCGGCTGGAAGAAGCCCAGCGTGTAGAGCGGCGAGACCAGCCCCAGATAGACCAGGCCATAGCCGATGATCCGCGGGTTCAGCAGGGTCTCCCACCACTTGAAGCTGACCACGGCCTCGCGGGCGCTTTCCTCCTCGGCCAGCGTCCGGCTCAGCCAGGCCTTCTCCTCGACGGTCAGCCAGTCGGCTTCCGACGGGCGGTCGGTCAGGTACCACAGCACGCCGCCGGTCATCAGCAGGGCCGGGATGGCCTCGATGATGAACATCCACTGCCAGCCATGCAGGCCCCAGATCCCGTCCATGTTCAGCAGATAGCCGGAGACCGGCGAGCCGAGCGCGGAGGAGAAGGGGATGGCGAACATGAACCATCCGACGATGCGGCCGCGATAGGCGCTGGGGAACCACAGCGTCAGGTAGAAGATGACGCCGGGGAAGAAGCCGGCCTCGGCGGCGCCGAGCAGCACGCGGACGATGTTGAAGCTGGTGGGCCCGGTCACGAAGGCCTGGGCGCCCGACAGGATGCCCCAGGTGATCATGATGCGGGCGATCCAGATCCGCGCGCCGAAGCGGTTCAGCGCCAGGTTGCTCGGCACCTCGAAGGCGAAATAGGCCAGGAAGAAGATGCCGGCGGCGGTCCCGAAGGCGGTGGCCGACAGGCCGAGATCGGCGCGCATCGCCGGGCCCGCGAAGCCGACATTCACCCGGTCGAGATAGGAGATGAAGTAGCAGACGATCAGGAAAGGCAGCAGCCGCCAGGCGACCTTGCGCATGGTGCTGCGCTCGATGGCGCTGATCGCGTGCATGGGGGCCGGGGCCGAGCCCTGGCCGAAAGCTGCGCCCATAGCGCTTCCCCCGAAGTCGTTTATGCCAGCCGGCCCTGGGGCCGGCGTGGCGGGGGTTTTGCGCCGGTCTGCCGCGTTAGTCGATAGTTCATTTCTTGGCGGGTGTCCGGCGCGCAACTTTAAGTCAGCGCGCCGGACGGATTATTTGCGGTCCCGCAAGGCTTCTGGGGCAGCGGGCGGCTTTCCGGGCCATCGCGCTGCCGGATCGGTCCGGCCCGGCCCTGTCCCGGCTAAGCTTTTTGTCATGCCGGGCGGGCGGGTCAGCTGTTGCCGGCCAGATAATCCATGGCGGCCTTCACCCCCTCATCGGCATGCGGCACGCCCGCGATGCGCAGCCCCATCTCGACGCCGGTCAGCGTGCCCATCAGCGCCAGGTCGTTGAAGTCGCCCAGATGGCCGATGCGGAACACCCGGTCGTTCAGCCGGCCGAGGCCATTGCCCAGGCTCATGTTGAACTTCTGCAGGATGGCGGCGCGCAGCGCATTGGCCGAATGCCCCTCCGGCACGCGGACGGCGGTGAGCGCCGAGGAGAAATGCCACGGGTCCTCGCACTGCACCTCCAGCCCCCAGGCGCGGACGGCGCGGCGGGTGGCCTCGGCATGGCGGTCATGGCGGGCGAAGACGTTCTCCAGCCCCTCGGCCAGCAGCAGGTCCAGCGCGGTGTCCAGCGCGTAGAGCATGTTGGTGGCCGGCGTGTAGGGGAAGTAGCCGGTGGCGTTGCTGGCCAGCATCGGCCGCCAGTCCCAGAAGCTGCGCGGCGACCTGGCGGTCTCGGCCGCCTTCAGCGCCTTCGGGCTGATGGCATTGAAAGACAGGCCGGGGGGCAGCATCAGCCCCTTCTGGCTGCCCGCCACCGTGACGTCGACGCCCCATTCGTCGTGGCGGTAGTCGATCGAGCCGAGAGAAGAAATAGTGTCGACCAGCAGCAGCGCCGGGTGGCCGGCCGCGTCGATGGCGCGGCGCACCTCGTCGACGCGGGAGGTGGCGCCGGTCGAGGTCTCGTTATGCACGACGCAGACCGCCTTGATGGCGTGGTCGCGGTCGGCGCGCAGCCGGGCCTCGATGCCCGGCACATCGGCGCCACGGCGCCAGTCGGTCTGGATGATCTCGGGGCGGATGCCGAGGCGCTCCGCCATCTCGCGCCACAGGAAGGAAAACTGGCCGGTTTCGCACATCAGCACCTGGTCGCCGGGCGACAGGGTGTTGACCAGCGCCGCCTCCCAGGCCCCGGTGCCGGAGGCCGGGTAGATCACCACCGGCTGGGTGGTCTTGAAGACGGCCTTGACCTTCTCCAGCAGCTGGGCGCCGAACAGGCCGAAATCCGGGCCGCGATGGTCCATGGTCGGGTTGTCCAGCGCCCGCAGCACGCGGTCCGGCACATTGGTCGGACCCGGGATCTGCAGGAAATGCCGGCCCGCCACGGGCTTCGACTGGAAATAGGCCATGCTTGCCTCCCTCGTGCTTCTGCCGCCGGTCTAGGCGCGTTCCATATGCAGCGCCAATGAGTTCGCCTTGTCGGATTGATGAGCATTATAGATCGGACAGCCGCCCGCCCCCGCGCTAGCCTCGGCGCCAAGGAAGAATGCGGGACCCGTCCATGAATGCCATCCACCAGTCCAAGGTGCAGCCGGGCGATGCCGCGCTCGCCGCCCGGCTGAAGCGCGCGGTCGAGGGCGAGGTGCGCTTCGCCCCCGGCGATCGCGGCCGCTACGCCACCGATGCCAGCATCTACCAGGTGGAGCCGATTGGCGTGCTGGTGCCGAAGACGCAGGCGGATGTGGCCGCGGCCCTGGCGATCTGCCGCGAGGCCGGCGTGCCGGTGCTGCCCCGCGGCGGCGGCACCAGCCAATGCGGCCAGACGGTGAACCGGGCGCTGGTGATCGATGGCAGCAAGCATCTGCGCCGGGTTCTTTCGGTCGAAGGCGACACGGCCTGGGTGGAGCCGGGCATCGCTTTGGGCGCCCTCAACGACACGCTGAAGAACGGCAAAAAGTTTTTCCCCGTCGATCCTTCGACCTGGGCGCGCTGCACCATCGGCGGCATGGCGGGCAACAATTCCTGCGGCAGCAAGTCGATCCGCTACGGGCTGATGGCCGACAATGTGCTGGCCATCGACGCGCTGCTGGCGGATGGCAGCCGCTTCACCTTCGGTGACCTGCCCGACAATCTGGGCGACGACATCCCCGGCCCGACGGCCGCGCTGATCCAGGCGCTGCGCCAGCTCGGCGCGCGGGAAGCCGAAGAAATCGCGGCGCGGTTTCCAAAACAGCTGCGCCGGGTCGGCGGCTACAATATCGACGCCCTCACCCCCGCGGCGCGGATGGCGGGGCGCGGCAACCTGGCGCGGCTGCTGGTGGGCAGCGAGGGCACGCTGGCCTTCTCGGCGGCGCTGCAGCTGAAGCTCTGGCCGATCAAGCCGCGCAAGGTGCTGGGCATCTGCCAGTTTCCGTCCTTCCGCGCCGCCATGGCGGCCAGCGAGCATTTGGTGGCGCTGCAGCCCGAAGCCGTCGAGCTGGTCGACCGCACCATGATCGACCTCGGCCGCTCGATCGCGATCTACCGCGCGACCATCGACGCGATCGTCATCGGCGAGCCGGATTCTCTGCTCATCGTCGAGTTCCATGGCGACGACGACGCGGCGTTGTTGAAGGAGCTCGACAGGCTCGAAGAACGGATGGGTGACCTGGGCTATCCGGGGGCCGTGGTGCGGGTCACCGACCCCGCCTTCCAGGCCAGCGTCGCCGAGGTGCGCGAGGCGGGCCTCAACATCATGATGTCGATGAAGGGCGACGGGAAGCCGGTCTCCTTCATCGAGGACACCGCCGTCGATCTGGCCGACCTCGCCGACTATACCGAGCGGCTGAACGATGTCTTCGCTCGCCATGGCACCAAGGGCACCTGGTACGCCCATGCCAGCGTCGGCTGCCTGCATGTCCGCCCGGTGCTGAACATGAAGCAGGGCGAGGACGTCACCAAGATGCGGGCCATCGCGGAGGAATGTTTTTCTCTCGTTCGCGAATACAAGGGCAGCCATTCCGGCGAGCATGGCGACGGCATCGTCCGCTCCGAATTCAACGAGGTGATGTTCGGCGCCCGTATCACCCGCGCCTTCGAGGCGGTGAAGGACGCCTTCGACCCGGCGGCGCTCCTCAACCCCGGCCGCGTCGTCCGCGCGCCGCGGATGGATGACCGGTCGCTGTTCCGCTACCCGCCCGGCTATGCGGCGGACGCCGCCATCACCCCGGCGCTGGACTGGTCGGCCTGGCGCAGCGGGCCGGACGACCCGCAGGGCGGGCTGCTGGGCGCGGTCGAGATGTGCAACAACAACGGCACCTGCCGGAAGTTCGACGCCAATGTCATGTGCCCCTCCTTCCGCGTCACGCGGGACGAGCAGCATCTGACGCGCGGCCGGGCCAATACCCTGCGCCTGGCGCTGACCGGGCAGCTGGGCGCCGATGCCCTGGCCGGGCCCGAGGTCGCCGAGGCGATGTCGCTCTGTGTTTCGTGCAAGGGCTGCAAGCGGGAGTGTCCCACCGGCGTCGACATGGCGAAGATGAAGATCGAGGCGACCTATGCCAGGGCGCAGCGGCACGGCATTCCCCTGAAGGACCGCATCATCGCCGAGCTGCCGCGCTGGGCGCCCTGGGCGTCCCGCCTGCCGGCGCTCGCCAATCTGCGCGACCGGCTGCCGGGGCTGGCGTCGCTGTCGGAACGGTTCCTGGGGCTCGCCGCCTCCCGCCCCCTGCCCCGGTTCGTCGGAAACCCCTTCCGCGATGACGAGGCCAAGACCGAGGGCGACCGCGGCGAGGTGCTGCTCTGGGCCGACACCTTCAACCGCCACTACGAACCCGAGATCCTGCGCGACGCGGTGACGGTGCTGGGCCGCGCCGGCTATCGCGTGCGCCCCGCCGCCGCCCCTCGAGGCCGCGCGCTGTGCTGCGGCCGCAGCTACCTCGCCGCCGGCATGGTCGACCGGGCGCGGGCCGAAGCGCGGCGGACGCTGGCGGCGCTGGCGGTCAGCGACGCGCCGGTGATCGGGCTGGAACCCTCCTGCCTCACCACCCTCCGCGACGAGTTTCTGTCCCTTCTTCCCGGCGGGGAGAGCGAGAAGCTGGCCTCGCGCGCCTTCCTGCTCACCGAGTTCCTGGCCAAGGAGAATGTCGACCTGCCGCTGCACTCGCCCGGCCCGGCGCGGGCCCATATCCACGGGCATTGTCACCAGAAGGCCTTCGGCGCCTTCCTGCCCGCGGTGAAGACACTGAGGAAAATTCCGGGCATGGAGGTGGTCCCGATCGCCTCCTCCTGCTGCGGCATGGCCGGCAGCTTCGGCTACGAGGCGTCGAAACAGGAGACCAGCAAGGCCATGGCCGAGATTTCCCTGCTGCCGGCGGTGCGCGCCGCCGCAATCGAGGATGTCATCCTCGCCGATGGCACCTCCTGCCGCCACCAGATCCGCGACCTGTCGGGGCGGCAGGCGCTGCATTCGGTGCAGCTGCTGGCCCGGGCGCTGAAGCCGGCCCCGAAGCCGGCATGAGCGAGGCGCAGGCCATCCTGGACTTCTGGTTCCAGGACGATGTCACCACCCCCCGCCCCGCCTGGTTCCAGCGCGACGACGCCTTCGACGCCACCATCCGGGACAGGTTTGGCGCCCTGGTGGTGCCGGCCCGCGAAGGCGCGCTGGATGGCTGGGCGGCGGCGCCCGACGGCGCGCTGGCCTTGCTGATCCTGCTCGACCAGTTCCCGCGCAACCTGTTCCGCGGCAGCGCCGAAGCCTTCGCCAGCGACGCCCATGCGCGCGACGTCGCCCGCCGCGCGGTGCTGCGCGACCGCCACGACCTGGCGCTGCATTCGAACCAGCGGCCCTTCCTCTATTTGCCCTTCGAGCATTCCGAGGCGCTGGCCGACCAGGCGCTGTCCGTCACCCTGTTCGAGGGGCTTCGCGATTTTCCACCGCAGCGGGCGGCCGGCGGTGGCATCGACTACGCCTGGCGGCACTGGCAGGTGATCCGCCGCTTCGGCCGCTTCCCGCACCGCAATGGCGTGCTCGGCCGTGCCGATACCGAGGCTGAAACGATCTACCTCGCCCAGCCCGGCGCGGGCTTCTAAGGCCGGGTTGCGTGCCGGTTCGCTTTTCCCGCGTTCACGTAGCCGTGTGCAACCGGTCGCGAGAAATGGCTGGAAGGGCGAAACCGGCGGGATGAGCCGGCTGCCGGGCCGCGGGCGGAGCCTCGGCCACGCCACCGCATCCCTCCAAAAACTGTTTAAATTCGGTGAAATGCGGGCTGACGTTAGCGTGTGGTGACAAGGCCATGGCAGGCCTGTGGCAGTTTCGCCACAGGGTGGCCTCGTTGCAGGAGCGCAGCGCAACCGCAGCATGCAACTTTGGTTTCCCCTCCGCCTGCCAATTAGGCGTTAGGGAACACAGACATGACGCTTCGCCGCCTGCTCCTCGCTGCCACTGTCCTCAGCACCACTGTCGCCACCGCCGGCCTGGCCCATGCCCAGTCGAGCTCGACCCCCTGGTACCTGCCGAACCCCTCGGCCGCGCCGATCACCGGCGTCTATCTCGGCGCCGGCGCCGGCTGGAACCACTCTGACGCCCGCGGCCTGACCGCGCTCGGCGGCAACGCCACCTATTTCGACAACACCTCCGGCAATCGCCAGGGCAATCTGGGCTTCGAGGAAGGCTTCGGCGGCGTCCTCTCGGTCGGCTGGGGCTTCGGCAACGGCCTGCGCACCGAGATCGAGGGCAACTACCGCCACAACAACGTCGATCGCCTGGGCGGCTTCCAGCGTCGCACCGGCGGCGCGCCGGGCGTGGCCTTCCGCGGCATCGACGGCGAGCAGCAGCAGTATGGCGTGATGGCCAACGTCTTCTACGACTTCCAGCTGCCGCAGTGGTTCCCCAACATGCCGGTGGCCGTGGTTCCCTATGTCGGCGGCGGCGTGGGCTGGATGTGGACCGACATCGACGCCAAGGGCACCCGCCTGGCGCCGGGCGGCAACACCGTCCGCATCGACGACACCAACGGCCAGTTCGCCTATCAGGGCATCGCCGGCCTGGCCTTCCCGATCGCCGCCGTGCCGGGCCTCTCGCTGACCGCCGAGTACCGCTACACCGGCGCGCTGCAGGGCCACTACAAGGGCACCGTGACCAACCCGGCCGGCGGCCGCGTCTCCTCGGGCAAGTATGAAGTCGACCAGTCCGGCAACCACTCCGCCATGCTGGGCCTGCGCTACGCCTTCAACACCCCGACCCCGCCGGCGCCGATCCCGGTCGCGGCC
>NZ_CACSJM010000143.1 GCF_902706185.1 Roseomonas sp. 18066
GGGCAGGCGCGGGCGCGCGGCTGGCCACCCGGCGCGGCGGCTCGCGCAGGGCGGGCGCGGCGCGGGCCACCGGGGCGGCCATGGTGGCGGCGCTGGCCGCGCCCACCAGCCGCGGCGCGGCGGGCGGCGGCGCATAGGGGCGCTCGGCCATCAGCATCCCGTCGCGGGGGGCGGCGCCACGCTCGGCGAAGCCGCGGTCCATCAGCGCCATGATATGGTCGTCGCGCTCGCGGCTGGTGGCGCCGCCGAAGACCACGGCGATCACCCGCACCCCGTCGCGCATGGCGCTGGCCGCCAGGTTGAAGCCGCTGGCGCGGATGAAGCCGGTCTTCAGCCCGTCGGCGCCGTCATATTCGGTCAGCACCCGGTTGTGGCCGGTCACCGTCCGGCCGCGATACTCGAAGCTGCGCGCCGAGAAATAGCCGTAGCGGTTGGGGAAATGCCGGATCAGCGCGCGGCTGAGGATCGCCATGTCGCGCGCCGTCGTCACTTGGTTGGCGTCGGGCAGGCCGGAGGCGTTGCGGAAGCTGGAATTGCGCATGCCGATCTGCTCGGCCTTGCGCGTCATCATCCGGCCGAACTGCACCTCGCTGCCGCCCAGATGCTCGGCCAGCGCCGCGGCGGCGTCATTGGCCGACTTGGTCACCAGCGCCAGGATGGCGTCGCGCACGGTGATGCTGCTGCCCGGCTTCAGTCCCAGCTTCGACGGCTCCTGCCCCGCCGCATGGCGCGAGACCGAGATGCGGGTCGCCGCGGTGATGCGGCCCTGCTGCATCGCGTCGAAGACCATGTAGAGGGTCATCATCTTGGTCAGCGAGGCCGGATAGCGCGGCTCGTCGGCATTGACCGAGATGATCGCCTCGCCGGTGCTCGAATCCATCACGAAGGCGGCGTAGCGGCTGCCGCCGATCTGCGCCCGGGCCGGCGTCGCCAGCAGCAGGGCCGCCACCGCCAGGGTCAGCCCCAGCCCGGCCAGCAGCCGCGGCAGCCAGCGCCGCGCGACGATGGCCTCGATGGCCGCGCGCTGCCGCGCGGCGAAGATCGGCTGCGGCATGGTGCCCGCTCCCCCTGCTGCGGCCGACACCCCCCGGCGCGGCCGCGTCCCCCCTCAGCCCGGATGCCCGTGCTGTCCCGTGCCGGCGCCGACGACCCCCCGGTCCCCGGCGCGACACCCGCCATGGTCGCGCGACAATCCCCCGGCGCAACCGGCAAGCGGGCCCAACATGCCGAGATATCGACTGAGAAGAAAGCGCTTATCTGTTGTTCAGGCTGGAAAATATCTGCCGCCAGGCTCGAGCATCGCGCGTGTCGCGGGGTTGAAATGCCGCCGATCCGGGGCCAGGGCGCCCGCCGCGCCGCGCCGCCGGACCGTTCCGCGCAAGAAACTCCGAGACGCCGGCGGATTCCGGATTCATCCTGGCGGCACGGACAAGGGATCGTGCGGCCGCGTCATGGCGAATGGACGATGACGCGGGGGCAGCGCACAACAACGCCGCCCGTGCCAAGCGGTCCACGACAAACAGAGTAGGGAGAAAGCCTGACCATGAAACTGCATCCCGTGAAGGTCCATCCGTCCAAGGCGCTGCTGCCGAGGGAAGCGCAGCTCGCCTGGAAGATCGCGGGCGTCGCCACCGATCGCGTCGCCGTGCAGAAGCCGGTGGCCGAGATGATCATCAACCGCATCATCGACAATGCCGCCGTCGCCATCGCCGCGATCAACCGCAGCGCGCCGACCACCGCGCGCGCCATGGCGATCGGCCACGCCAAGAAGGAGGGCGGCGCCTCGGTCTTCGGCCTGGGGGCGTCGAAGACGGTCTCGCCGGAATGGGCGGCCTGGGCCAACGGCACCGCGGTGCGCGAGCTCGACATGCACGACACCTTCCTGGCCGCCGACTACTCGCACCCGGGCGACAACATCCCGCCGGTGCTCGCCGTGGCGCAGGCGACCGGCCGCTCGGGCAAGGAGCTGATCCGGGGCCTCGCCACCGGCTACGAGATCCAGGTCGACCTCGTAAAGGCGATCTGCCTGCACGAGCACAAGGTCGACCATATCGCCCATCTCGGGCCTTCGGCGGCGGCCGGCATCGGCACGCTGCTCGGGCTGAAGCAGGAGACCATCTTCCAGGCGGTGCAGCAGGCGCTGCACACCACCATCACCTTCCGCCAGAGCCGCAAGGGCGAGATCTCCTCCTGGAAGGCCTTCGCGCCCGCCCATGCCGGCAAGCTGGCCGTCGAGGCGGTGGACCGCGCCATGCGCGGCGAGGGCGCGCCCAGCCCGATCTACGAGGGCGAGGATTCGGTGATCGCCTGGGTGCTGTCGGGGCGCAGCAACCGCGCCGACGTCTATGGCCCCGACTACTACCAGGTGCCGCTGCCGGAGAAGGGCGAGGCCAAGCGCGCCATCCTCGACACCTATACCAAGGAGCATTCGGCCGAGTATCAGAGCCAGGCGCTGATCGACCTGGCCTTCCGCATGCGCGGCCAGATCGCCGACCAGGAGGCGATCGAGAAGATCACCATCCACACCAGCCACCACACCCACTACGTCATCGGCACCGGTGCCAATGACCCGCAGAAGATGGACCCCAAGGCGTCGCGCGAGACGCTGGACCATTCCATCATGTATATCTTCGCCGTCGCCCTGCAGGACGGGTCCTGGCACCATGTCGACAGCTACGCGCCGAAGCGCGCGGGGCGGGCCGACACCGTGCGCCTCTGGCACAAGGTCGAGACGCGGGAGGATCCGGAATGGACCCGCCGCTACCACTCGATCGACCCGGCCGAGAAGGCTTTCGGCGCCCGCATCGAGATCCTGTTCAAGGATGGCACCACGCTGGTCGACGAGATGGCGGTGGCCAACGCCCATCCGCTGGGGGCGAAGCCCTTCGGCCGGGATGACTACATCCGGAAGTTCCGCATCCTGACCGACGGCATCCTGGCGCCGAAGGAAAGCGCGCGCTTCCTCGAGGTGGTGCAGGACCTGGCGAAGCTGGAGGAGGGCGCGCTGCACCACCTCAACATCGCCCTGCCCAAGGGCACGCTGGCCGAAGGCAAGGCGGGCATCTTCTGATGCTCCCCCGGGGTGTGTCGGTCCGGGCTGCCGCCGGGACCGATGCGCTCCGACTGGCAGAGATCTACCTGCGCGCCCGGCAGGCGGCCATGCCCGGCCTGCCGGAGCCCTGGAGCCAGGCCGCCGTCGCCGCCTGGCTGCGCGACCACCTGATGGCGCGGCACGCCGTGCGCGTCGCCGTGGGCCCGGACGGCGCGGTGCTCGGCTACATGGGCACCGGTCGCGACGCCAGCTGGCCCGGGCTTCGCGTGCTGCATCTCTATCTCGACCCCGGCTTTACCGGCCAGGGCATCGGCGCGGCGCTGCTGGCGCTGGCCAAGGCGGAGAGCGGCGGCGCGCTGTCGCTCTTCGCCTTCCGCCGCAACCGCCGCGCCCGCGCCTTCTACGCCCGCGAAGGCTTCCAGGAGGTCGCCTTCGGTGACGGGTCCGACAACGAGGAAGGGGAGCCGGACATCCAGCTGAACTGGATGCCGCGCCCCCGCAACGGAGGAAGTTTGTCGATGAGCGAAACCGAGCCCGAGATCCGCAAAGGCCTGGTCGGCGTGGTGGCCGATGTCTCCGCCGTGTCCAAGGTGATGCCGGAGACCAACAGCCTGACCTATCGCGGCTATGCCGTGCAGGACCTGGCCGAGCATTGCAGCTTCGAGGAGGTGGCCTATCTGCTGTGGAACGGCGAGCTGCCGGACGCCGCGCAGCTGGCCGCCTTCCGCGCCGAGGAGGCGGCCGAGCGCGCGCTGACCCCGGCGCTGCACCAGGTGATCCGCGCCTTCCCGCAGGGCGCCCATCCGATGGACGCGATCCGCACCGCGGTCAGCTTCCTCGGCCTCGAGGACCCGGAGACGGCGGATGTCTCCGAGCCCGCCACGCGGCGCAAGGCGATGCGGCTGCTGGCCCGCATCCCGACCGCCATCGCCGCCGCCCACCGGGCGTCGAAGGGCCTGGCGCCGGTCGACCCCGATCCCACGCTGAGCTTCGCCGAGAACTTCTTCCACGTCGTGCTGGGGAAGGTGCCGGCGCCCGAGGTGGTGAAGGCCTTCGACGTCTCGCTGATCCTCTATGCCGAGCACGGCTTCAACGCCTCGACCTTCACCGCGCGCACGGTGACCAGCACCGGGGCCGACCTGCATGGCGCGGTGACCGCCGGCATCGCGGCGCTGAAGGGCCCGCTGCATGGCGGCGCCAACGAGGCGGTGATGCACATGCTGGCCGAGATCGGCGAGCCGTCGAAGGCGGTCGCCTGGCTGGAGGGCAAGTTCGACCACAAGGCGCTGGTGATGGGCTTCGGCCACCGCGTCTACAAGAACGGCGACAGCCGCGTCCCCACCATGACGAAGTATGCCGAGAAGATGGCCGAGGTGGTCGGCGACCGGCGCTGGATGGAGATGAGCCGCCTGCTGGCCGGCGCCATGCTGGAGCGCAAGAACATCCACCCCAACCTGGATTTCCCGGCCGGCCCCGCCTACCACCTGATGGGCTTCGACATCCCGCTGTTCACGCCGATCTTCGTCGCCAGCCGCATCACCGGGTGGGCCGCGCATGTCATCGAGCAGCAGGCCGACAACCGGCTGATCCGCCCGCTGTCGCGCTACACCGGCGCCGCGCAGCGCAGCATTCCGGCGCGCTGACTCCCGGCGGCGGCGACAGCCCCCGCGGCGGGGCTGATCGCAGGACTCCGCAGCGAGGATGAGAAGGCGGCGTCGCGATGCGGCGCCGCTTTTTTGTCGCCCCGGTTTTGACACGATGCCGCCGCGCCACCGCCCTTTCGACGCGCTTCGCACATCAATCGCGCATTTGCTGCGGCGATTTGCAACGTCGCGGCGCGGATTTCGTTGACAAGCAGATTGCGCGTGAAGATAGCGTGTCTCACGCGCGCATCGGACGAGCGCGATTCGCGGAAGCACTGTCAAGAGGCGGGCTGGCGGATCGGGACGAAGCGAGGTGCCGCGGTTCGGAAGGATGACGGTACGGCATGCGGAATGGGACGACGGGCCGATATCCCGTCGTCGCAGGACCTGGCAGGCAGGCAGGGGCGGACGCAGGCAGTCGTGGACATGGTCGTCGCAGGCGAAAGGCATTTGCGCAGCAGGGCACCGGCCGGATCCGGCGGCAGCACTTCCGCCGCCGCCCCGGGGACCTCGCGCTGCGCCGGTCATCCGCCGCGTCACCACCATGGCGGCAGGCGCCCACCTAGAATCTTGACTGACCCGGTCATTCTGCACCGGCTGCGCTGACCGGCACGGCATCCATCTTTGGGTAAGGAGATCCAGCACGTGACTGACGAAACCGAGACCACTCTGCGGGCGCAGCCGATGGCGATGAGCACGACGCGCCGCACCGCTGCCACGCGCAAGGCGAGCACCGCCGGCCGCAAGCCCGCCGCCGCCAAGGCGCCGGCCGCGAAGAAGCCGGCCGCCGCCAAGGCGACCGCGACCAAGAAGCCGGCGGCGAAGAAGCCCGCCGCGCCGAAGAAGGCCGCCGCCAAGACGACGACCAAGGCTGCCGCGGTGAAGAAGCCGGCGGCGAAGAAGGCCGCGGCGCCGAAGGCCGCCGCCAAGGCGACCGCGACCAAGAAGCCGGCGGCGAAGAAGCCCGCCGCCAAGAAGGTCGCCGCCGCCAAGACGGCCACCGCCCGCAAGCCGGCTGCCAAGAAGGCCGCGCCGAAGGCCGCCACCAAGACCGCTGCCAAGACCGCGACGCGCAAGCCCGCGGTGAAGAAGGCCGCGACCAAGGCCGCCGCGCCGAAGAAGCCGGCCGCCAAGAAGGTCGCCGCGCCGAAGAAGGCCGCGACCAGGACGGCGGCGGCGAAGAAGCCGGTCGCCAAGAAGGCGGCCGCGCCGAAGAAGGCCGCGACCAAGACGACCGCGACCAAGGCGGCGGCGAAGAAGCCGGCCGCCAAGAAGGTCGCCGCGCCGAAGAAGGCCGCGACCAAGGCGACCGCGACCAAGGCGGCGGCGAAGAAGCCGGCCGCCCGCAAGGCCGCCGCGCCGAAGAAGGCCGCGACCAAGACGACCGCGACCAAGGCGGCGGCGAAGAAGCCGGCCGCCAAGAAGGTTGCCGCGCCGAAGGCCACCAAGGCTCCGGCGAAGAAGGCCGCGGCCCCCAAGGCCGCCGCGCCGAAGAAGGTCGCCGCCCCGCGCAAGCCGCGCGCCGCGAAGGCCCCCGTCGCCGCCCCGGTCGTCGAGGCCGTCGCCGCGCCGAAGCCGAAGAAGCCCGCCGCGCCGCGCAAGCCGCGTGCGCCGAAGGCCGCCCCGGTCGAGGTCGATCCGATCCTCGACGCGGTGCCCGCCGTGGCCCCCGCGCCGGAAGCCCCGGCCGAGGCCAGCGGCAACTAAGCGGAACGCGCCGGGCATCGCCCCGGCGCACCAGACAGAAAAGCGCCGTCCCGGAAGGGGCGGCGCTTTTTTCATGCGCGGCTTTCTCCGCCGGCGTGGCTTTGCCGCGGGCGCGCCCTGGCCTAGCCTTCCCGCCGAAGAATCCGGGGGAAGAAATGTCCGAGAACCTGCACCGCATCCTCTATCTCAGCCACGCGCCCGAGGCGGTCTATGCCATGTGGCGCGCCCGCCTGCCGGAAGGCTGCGAGCTGCTGACGCTGTCGAGCAACGACGACGCCGAGCGCCTCGCCAAGCTGGCCGAGGCCGATGCGGTGATCGTCGCCCCGCATGTGCTGCGCCCCGAATGGGTGGCGCTCGCGCCGCGGCTGAAGCTGGTGCAGCACCAGGGCGTCGGCTGGCAGGGCGAGACCCCGATCGCCGAGCTGCGCGCCCGCGGCATCCGGCTCGCCATCAACCCCTCCGGCACCGCCGACGTGGTCAGCGAGCACGCGCTGGCCCTGATGCTGGCCTGCCTGAAGCATATCCCGCGGGCGGATGCGGCGATGCGGCGCGGCGAATGGCTGGGCACGGCGCTGCGCACCGTCTCGCGCAACCTGCGCGGGCGGACCGTCGGCATCGTCGGCATGGGGCGGATCGGCTCGGCGGTGGCCGCCCTCCTGCAGCCCTTCCGCGTGCGCGGCCTCTATGTCGATCCCTATCAGAAGCTGCCCGAGGGGCTGGAGCTGGCGCTGGGCTTCCGCCGCGTGGACCTCCCCGAGCTGCTGCGGGAGTCGGAGGTCGTCACCCTGCACCTGCCGGCGACACCCGAGACCCACCACCTGTTCGACGACGCGGCCTTTGCCGCCATGCGCCGCGATGCCGTCCTCATCAACTGCGCCCGCGGCCCGGTGCTGGACGAGGCGGCGCTGGCCCGCGCGCTGAAATCGGGCGCCATCCGCTCGGCCGGCATCGACGTCTTCGACCCGGAGCCGCCGCGGCCGGACAACCCGCTCTTCGGCCTCGACAATGTCGTGCTGACGCCGCATGTCGCCGCCGGCACCTTCGACGCCATGCAGGCCAAGGTCGAGGGCGCCACCGCCAATCTCGGCCGCTTCTTCCGCGGCGAGGCCTTGCAGGATGAGATCGACCTGACCGCATGCTGACCATCGCCCCCGTCGCCGCCGGGCAGAGGGGCGCGCTCGCCCCCCTGCTCGGCGCCTATGCCGCCGAGATGCGCGGCGTCCTCGAGGGCAGCCAGGCCGCCGACGGCGCCACCATCGCCGCCCTGCTGGACGCCGACCCGCGCACGGAGCTGCTGGCGGCGTCCCGCGACGGGGCGCTGCTCGGCTTCGCGCTGTTCTACGACCTGCCCGAGGCCGTCTTCGCCCGCCGCTGCGGCCAGCTCGACGACCTGTTCGTCAGCCCGGCCGCCCGCGGCCAGGGCATCGCCCGCGCGCTCATCGGCGCGCTGAAGGACCTCGGCGAGGCCCGCCGCTGGTCCCACCTCCGCTGGTTCGTCCCCGAGGGCGACCAGGCCGCCATCGCCCTCTACGAGCGCATCGCCGAGCGCGCCGACTGGCGCAGCTATATCCAGCGGCTGGACAGATCGGCCTCGCTCTAGGCAACTTCGCGCCAGCCTCGGGGCTTGTTGCGCCATGCGCCTGAAGATCCTCCTGAACGCCGCCGGCGGCAGCGCCGGCGATGCCGACCTGCCCGACCGCATCGCCGCTGCCTTCGCCCGGCAGGGGGTGACCGCCGAGGTCGCCTCGCTGCCCGGGGACGCGCTGCAGGAGGCCGCCAGGGCCGCGCTGGAGGCCGGCTATGACGGGGTGGTGGCCGGTGGGGGGGATGGCACCATCAACGCCGTGGCGAGTGTCCTGGCGGGCAGCGGGCGGCCCTTCGGCGTGCTGCCGCTGGGCACGCTGAACCATTTCGCCAAGGACCTGGGCATGCCGCTGAAGCTGGACGAGGCCGCCGCGGTGATCGCCGCCGGCGCCACCCGCCCGGTCGACGTGGCCGAGGTGAATGGCCGGATCTTCGTGAACAATTCCTCGGTCGGGCTCTATGCCGACATGGTGGCCGACCGCGATCGCCGCCGCCGCCAGCGCGGCTGGCGCAAGGGGCCTGCCATGGCGATCGCCGCCTGGCGCGCCTTCCGCCGCTTCACCCGCCGCCGCCTGGTGGTGCGCGCCGAAGGGCAGCAGCAGGAGCTGCGCTCGCCCTTGGTGTTCATCGGCAACAACCTCTACGAGACCAGCCTGCCGCGCCCCGGCACCCGCTGCGCGCTGGACCGCGGCGAGCTGTGCCTCTGCGTCACCAAGCACCAGAGCCGCCTGGGCCTGCTGCGCATGGGACTGCGGGCGATGCTGGGCCGGCTGCGGGAAGAACGCGACCTGGTCTATTCCAGCGTGACGGCGGTGGAAATCGACAGCCGCCTGCCGGTGCTGCGCGTGTCCTTCGACGGCGAAGTGACCACCATGCAGCCGCCCCTGCGCTACCGCAGCCTCCCCGGCGAATTGCTGGTGTTCGCGCCGAAGAGCCAGGGGTAGAGAAGACAGAGGCAGGCCAGGGGAATGAATTCCCCTGGACCCCTTCTTTTTTCTGTCAGATTGCCATGTCCACGTGACGACAGAACGCGCCACGGCCCAGCGTCAGCACGACCTTTGAGCCGGCGCTGATTTTATAAAAATGGCGTCCCGCCGTGATGCCCTGACGACAGCGCAGGTGAGGCGCTGATTTTCGAATGGCCGGTGTACAGAAAAAAGATGGGGGTTCGGGGGAATTCATTCCCCCGACCTTCCCCTTATCGCTTCAACAACCCACCCGCCACCAACAGATCCGCCGTCGCGGGGCTGAAGGCGCAGGGCACGTCGTAGACCAGGGCGATGCGCAGCAGGGCCTTCACGTCGACGTCGTGGGCCTGGGGCGCCAGCGGGTCGGGGAAGAAGATCAGGGCGTGGACCTCGCCTTCGGCGATCATGCCGCCGATCTGCTGGTCGCCGCCCAGCGGGCCGCTCTTCACCGTGCGGATGGAGAGCTCCGGATTGCGTTCGCGCAGCACGCCGCCGGTGGTGGCGGTGCCGATGATCTTGTGCGGCGCCAGCTCGGCGGCGTGGCGCGCGGCCCATTCGGCCAGCGCCGGCTTCATGCGGTCATGCGCCACGAGGGCCAGGGTGATGCTCACGGGGTGATGCTCATGCGAAAGCCCTCAGGAAGAAGTCGCGCGCGCCGAAATTGCCGGATTTGAGCGCGAGGTGGAGGCCGGCCGGCTCGGCATAGGTCCAGGGCACGCCGGGATCGATCTGCGGCCCGATGCGCAGCCGGTCGATGCCCAGCGCCTGCACGACAGCGCCGGAGGTCTCGCCGCCCGCCACCACCAGGCGACCGACGCCGCGGGCGATCAGGGCTTTCGCGATGCCGGCGAGCGCGGTCTCGACCAGGGCGCCGGCCTCGTCGCGGCCGAGCTTCGCCTGAAGCGCTGCGACCTTTTCCGGCGCGGCGGAGGCGGCGATGACGACGGGGCGCTTTTCCGACAGATGGCCAGCATCCAGCCATTCCTCCGCCTGGCGCTGCAGCGCGGCGGCGTCGGGGGTGGCCAGCACGTCGAGCTCCAGCGTCGGCACATAGTCGCGCGCCAGGCCGATCTGGCCGAGCGTCGCGCGGGAGCAGGAGCCGGCCAGCACGGCCATGGCGCCGCGCGGCTCGGGCAGGGCGTCGGCGTCGTGGCGGTCGGGCAGCAGGCCGGCGTCACGGAAATTCTGCGGCAGGCCCATCGCCAGGCCGGAGCCGCCGGTGACCAGCGCATGGTTGGCGACCGCGGCGCCGAGGGCGTGCAGGTGGGCCTCGGTCACCGCGTCGGCGATGGCGTAGCGGCGGCCGCCGTCGCGCAGGCGGTTGATCGCCTGGCGGATGGCGGGGCCGCCTTCCTCGACGGTGGCGAAGGGGATCAGGCCGACGCCGCCTTCGGTCTGGTGGGACAGCACGCGGACCAGGTTGGGGTCGCGCATCGGGGTCAGCGGGTGGCTTTCCATGCCGCTTTCGCTGAGCAGCGACGTGCCTACGAAGAGGTGGCCGTGGAAGACGCTGCGGTTGTTGGCCGGGAAGGCCGGGCAGGCGAGGGCGAAGCCGGATTGCAGGCGGTGGAGGAGCGCGTCGGCGACGGGGCCGATATTGCCGGCATCGGTGCTGTCGAAGGTGGAGCAGTATTTGAAGAAGATCTGCCTGGCGCCGGCGGCCAGCAGGGCGTCGCAGGCGGCCAGGCTGTCGGCGACGGCGTCGCTCGCAGGCGCGGTGCGCGACTTCAGCGCGACCACGATGGCGTCGGCCTCGGGCAGGGGGCCAGTCGGGACGCCGATGACCTGGATGGTGGTCATGCCGTGGGCGACGAGCATGGCGGCGAGGTCGGTGGCGCCGGTGAAATCGTCGGCGATGCAGCCCAGCAATGGCATTGGCGTCTGTGCTCCTTGGTGCAGGGCTCTACACCGTGTGGCCTCAGGCGCCAATGAATGTGGGGGTCCGGGGGCATTCAATGCCCCCGGATTCTTACTTGCTTTGGGGCAGCGCCAGCAGGTCGGTGTGTCCGATGCGCGCGCCCAGCTTGCCGCGCTTGGCTTGCCGGCCGCGGTCCGTGGCCCATGCTGTGGCTTTGCCGGTCGAGGCGTGTCCCTGGGCCAGGGTGTCGGCGAAGACCGAGGCGGAGGGGTGGACGATCCAGGGGCTGGCGGCGGTGACGACGTCGAAGCCGTTGGCGCGGAATTCGCGGGCCATGGTGGCGGGGGCCTCGGGCCCGAGCGCCCTGCCGCCGAAGCCCTTGTCGCGCTGCTGGTCGCGGCGGAAGGCGTTGGCGACGGCGCGGTCCATCGGGTGGGGCGGCAGGAAGGCCTCGCGCCCGTCGACATTGAGGGTGGCGTAGAAGGGCACCGTCAGCGACGCCGCCATGCCGCGCACCCAGCGGGCCGAGACCAGGTCGCACAGCGCCGAGCAGACCACCGCATCGGCCTTGTCGAGCGGCAGGCCGCGCGGGGCGGCGAGGTCGGCCACCAGCGCCTCGACACGCCAGGCGCCGGCGGGGCTGTGGACCAGCAGCGTGGTGCTGCGCGGCCAGGTGGTGGGCCAGCCGGCGAGGATGGCGCGTTCCTCGATCTCGGCGAAGGCGCGCTGCAGCAGGTCCGCATCGGCATCGACCAGCGTCCAGTGCTGGGCGCGGTTCAGCTTCGGCGCCAGCCAGCGCAGCAGGGAGCCGGTGCCGGCGCCGAGGTCGATCAGATGCGGCCGCGCCGGCAGGGCCGCGGCCAGGCGGGCGGCCAGGCGCGGGTCGCGGGCGCGGGCGTCGAAGGGCTCGCGCAGGGCGAGCCAGTCGCCGTCGAAATTCTCGGTCATCAGGCGGAGGCCTTATCGATCTCGGCGGCGAAGGCCTCGGCGCGGTCGGTCCAGCGCGGCAGGCGCTGGCCGGCGGCCCAGGCGGCCTCGGCCATCTCGGCGCGCAGCGCGCGGTCGAAGATCGGGCGGCGCATGGCGCGGGAGAGGGAGGTGACGTCGCCGGGGGCGGCCATGACGCCGGCCTCCTTCGGCATCAGGTCGGCGATGGCGCCGCCGGCGGTCAGCGCCAGCGGCAGGCCGCGGGCGAGCGCTTCGGCGGCGGCCATGCCATAGCCTTCCCAATGGGTGGCCAGCGCAAAGATGTCGGCGCGGGCGTAGAGGGCTTCGAGCGCCTCGGCGGTGACCTCGCCGGCGAAGGTGACGCGCTGCTCGATGGCCAGCTCCTGCGCCAGCGCCTTCAGCCCCTCGGCATGGACGGGGTCGCGCGGGGCGCCGGCGATGGTGAGCGTCCAGTCGAGGTCGGGCAGGCGGGCCAGCGCCTTCATCAGCACGTCATGGCCCTTGCGCCTGGTCAGCACGCCGACGGCAAGGATGGCGCAGCCGGGGCCGCCCGAGCCCATGCTGCGGGGCGCTGGGTCGGTGCCGGGCTCGACCACGCCGATGCGGTCGGGATCGGCGCCGAATTCAAGCGGCAGGCGGTCGGCGGTCAGGCGCGAGGTCGCGACCAGGCGGGGGAGCTTCTGGAAGATGGCGCTTTCGCGGGCCTTCAGCGTGGCGTGCTCGGCCTCGGTGAAGCCGGGCTCGATGGCGGTCGGGTGGTGGATCAGGCCGATGCCGCCGCGCGCCACCAGCTGGTCCAGGATCGGCGCGAAGGCGGGCAGGCCGAGGCCGTCGACGATCGGGCGCACGCCTTCGGCCAGGGCGTCGAGCGCCGCGCGGGCCGAGGCCTCGGCGGCGTCGTCCGGCAGCGGATGGCGGCCGGCGAGCTCGACCACCTGGACCTCGTGGCCGCCGGCGCGAAAGCCCTCGACCAGGCGGCGGTCATAGCCATAGCCGCCGGAGATGCTGCCGAAAGGCCCCGGCACCAGGAGCGCGAGACGCTGGCTCATGCGACCGGCGCCTCATAGGCCGCCCAGGCGAGGGGGCTTTCGCGCAGCAGCACCTTGATGGCCTCGACCTTGCGGCCGCTGTCGCCGAGGCGGCCATCCTGCACCGCGGCCGAGAGCAGGCCGTGGATGTGGTGGCAGAGGAACTCGGTGCTGGTGTTCTGACCGGCGAATTCCGGGACGGTGTCGAGGTTGCGGTAGTCGATGGCGTCGAGAATTTTCCGCAGCTCGACCCGGGCGGCGGCGATGTCGACCAGCAGGTTGGCCTCGTCCAGGCGGGGGGCGCGGAACTCGGCCTCGACGACGAAGGTGGCGCCGTGCACGCGCTGGGCGGGGCCGAAGCCTTCGCCGCGGAAGCTGTGGGCGACCATGATGTGGTCGGCGACCGTCAGGCTGAACATCGTGCGGGCGATCCTGTCTTTACGAAGCGTCGGTGATGCGATCGTAGGTGATGATGGGGCAGAGGGGCGCAAGCTGCCCGGGCGGCGGCGGACCCAGAATTTCACCGATCCGCGCCGGCAGGTCATCGAAGGCGACGACCGGCCCGGCCAGCGCATCCAGCACCGGGCTGTCCAGCAGCGAGAGCGCCAGGGCCATGCGCTCGGCATAGCTGCGGCGGTGGCGCATGACCGGTGCCACGGCGCCGACCTGGGTCGAGCGGATGGTCAGGCGGCGCGAATGGAAGGCTTCTCCCAGCGGCAGCGACACGGCGCGGTCGCCGAACCAGGAGGCCTCGAGGATGCGGGCCTCGAAGGCGGCATGGCCCAGCGCATGGCGCAGCCCGGCCGGATTGGCCGAGGCATGCAGGATCAGCTCCTGCTCGTCGGGGCTGTCTTCCGGATCGGCGAAGCGGGCGCCGAGCTGCTCGGCGACGGATCGCCGGCCGGCATCGGGGTCGATGACGGTGACGATGGTGCCGGGGATGCGCGCCATCAGCCAGGCGGCCAGCAAGCCGACGACGCCGGCGCCGATGACCAGGATGCGCTCGCCGGGCAAGGGCGCCGCGTCCCAGACGATGTTCAGCGCGGTTTCCATATTCGCCGCCAGCACCGCGCGACGGTCGGGCACGCCGGCCGGGACCGGGTGGCACATGGCGGCCGGGGCCAGGAACAGATCCTGGTGCGGATGCAGGCAGAAGACGCGCTGGCCGATTTTCTCCGCTGGCCCGGCCTCGACGCGGCCGACCGCGGCGTAGCCATACTTCACCGGGAAGGGAAAATTCCCGTCCTGCAGCGGCGCGCGCATGGCGTCCCACTGCCCCTCGGGGACGCGGCCGGCCAGGACCAGGCGCTCGGTGCCGCGGGAGATGCCGGTGGCGAGCGTGCGGACCAGCAGCTGGTCGGGGGTGGCGTCGGGCAGCGTCTCCTCGCGGATTTCCGCGACGTTGGGCGCGATGGCCCAGAAGGCCCGCGCCTTCACTGGCAGACCCCCGGCCGGGCGCGGTGCAGGGCAATATCGAACAGCACATCGCGGCCGAGGCGATGCACGTCCCAGTCGAAGCGCAGCCCGTCGGCGATGCGGGCGGCCTCGGGCAGGGTGAAGGCGGGGATGCCGCTGCCCAGCAGCACCGGGGCCACGGTGACATGCAGCCGGTCCAGGCAGCCGGCGGCCAGGAAGCGCGACACGGTCAACCCGCCGCCCTCGACGAACAGCCGCCGCAGGCCGCGCGCCGCCAGCAGCGGCAGCAGCGCGCAAAGGTCGAGCCCGCCGATCGCCGAGCGCGGAATGCGCAGCACCGTCGCGGCGCCATGGGTGTCGGGGCCGGGGGCGTCCTCGGCGCAGGCCAGCAGGC
>NZ_CACSJM010000144.1 GCF_902706185.1 Roseomonas sp. 18066
GGCGGGCCGGGATCCTCGGCCACGCTGGCGAAGCGGCCGGCCTGCCAGTCGGCCTTGGCCTGCTCGATGCGGTCGCGGCGGGAGGAGACGAAGTTCCAGAAGATGAAGCGCGGCCCGTCCATCACCGCGCCGCCCAGCAGCAGCAGCCGCGCCCCCTGGGCCCCGGCCGTCAGCGTGATGCGGTCGCCAGCGCGGAACACCAGCATCCGCCCGGCCTCGTGCCAGTCGCCCGCGATCAGCAGCGAACCTTCCAGCAGGTAGACGCCGCGTTCCTCATGCCCGTCCGGCAGCGGCAGTCGGGCGCCGGGATCGAGCGCGGCATCGGCGTAGAAGAGCGGCCACAGCGTCTCGGCCGGCGCGCGCTGGCCGAAGGCTTCGCCGGCGATCAGGCGCAGGCGGACGCCGCCATCCTCCAGCTTCGGCAATTCGGCCGCGGCATGGTGGGCGAAGCGCGGCGCGGTCTCTTCCAGCGCCGCCGGCAGGGCGACCCAGGACTGGATGCCGTAGAGCGGCTGGCGATGCGCCCGGCTGGCCGCGTCGCTGCGCTCGGAATGGGCGATGCCGCTGCCGGCGGTCATCCAGTTGACGTCGCCCGGGGCGATGGCCTGGCGGGAGCCCACGCTGTCGCGGTGCAGGATGTTGCCCTGGAACAGGTAGGTCACCGTGGCCAGGCCGATATGCGGATGCGGCCGCACATCCAGCCCCTGGCCGGTCAGGAATTCCCCTGGCCCCATCTGGTCGAAGAAGATGAAGGGGCCGATCATCCGGCGCTCCTTCGCCGGCAAGGCGCGGCGCACCTCGAAGCCGCCGATGTCGTGGCTGCGCGGCAGGATGACGGCGTCGAGCATCAGGCTTCCTCCGAGGGGGCCAGGACCAGCGCGCCCATCGGCTGCGACGGCGCCAGCAGGTCGGGCGGGTCGCCGCGCAGCAGGGCGGCCAGCAGCTTCAGCGGGCCGGCATGGCCGATGACGACGCTATCGCCGTCGAGCGCCGCATGGAAGGCCGTGACGC
Organism: Roseomonas sp. 18066; assembly: GCF_902706185.1. Lineage (GTDB taxonomy): Bacteria > Pseudomonadota > Alphaproteobacteria > Acetobacterales > Acetobacteraceae > Pseudoroseomonas. Next base: position 1,012 of record NZ_CACSJM010000144.1, read on the forward strand.
GGGCGAGCAGGGCGGCGCCGGATTCACCGCCCGGGGGCGCGAAGTTCGCGACATCCGCCGCCCAGGCATCGAGCGCGGCGCGGGGAATGTCGTCCCAGGGGAGGCCTTCCCAGTCGCCGAAATCCAGCTCCAGCAGGCGGTCGTCGAAGGTGATTGAACGCCCGTCAGCGAGCGCTTCCGCCAGCGCCCGGCAGCGGCGCGCCGGGCTGCTGACGATCGGCGCCGTGTCGAGGCCCGCTTGCGCGATGCCGTCCCGCAGCGCCGCCACGTCGCCATCCCCCGGCGCCAGGTCGAGCCGGCCGTAGCAGAGGCCCGGGGCGATCGCCGTCGGGAAATGGCGGATCAGGGCCGCGCGCATGATCAGGCCGTCAGCGCCAGGTCCATGCAATGCTCCAGCTTGCGCACCACCGCGCGCAGCCGCGGCCGCGCCTCCTGCAGCAGGTATTCCGGCGAGACCAGGAAGGACGGCGCGCCGCAATTCACCACCATCGGCGGCAGCCCGCCGCCGGGCTGGAACCCCATGGCGATGGCGTTCACATCCGGCTGCCAGTCGCCGAAGGAGCAGCAGCAGCCGAATTCTTCTCGCTCGGCCAGGGCGCGCGCGATGGTCGCCTCCAGCTTCGCCGGGTCGCGCGCCTGGGGGATCAGCGCCGCGCGGTCGGCCGGCGTCGCCGCCGCCAGCCAGGCGCGGCCCATGGCGCTGTTGGACAGGGAAATGCGCGACCCCGCCTCCAGGTTCACCGCCACGGCGGCGTCGCCGCGCGCCAGCTCCAGATAGACCATGCCCAGCCGGTCGCGGCTGCCCAGCGCCACGATGCTCTGCGTCTCGGTCGCCAGGGTCTGCAGCAGGGGGCGGGCGATGCGGCGGATATCCAGCCCGCCCAGCATGGCGCTGCCCAGCGACAGCACCGCCATGCCCAGCCGGTAGCGCCCGACCGCCGGCGCATGGTGCAGGAAGCCGAGCTCGGTCAGCGTGTGGGTCAGCCGCGAGACGGTGGATTTCGGCAGGCCGGTGCGGGCGGCGATCTCCTGGTTGCCCAGCAGCGCCTCGCCGCGGCGAAAGCAGCCCAGCACCTCCAGGCCCCGGGCCAGGGCGGTGACGAAATGCCGGTCCTCGCTGGCGGGCAGGGCGTCGTCATCGGGGTCGCGGGGGCGGCGTTGGCGGGGCATCGGCAGGCGTCCGGGATCAGGCGGTGACTTGACGCGCCGCGCGGTTTGCGCGACCGATAGCCACCAAATGCAGAACTGAATTCTGCAGTGCAGAATAAGCGCCGCGGCGCTTGCCAAGCAAGGGGGGAGAGCAGCCATGGCCGGAACCGTGTCCTACCGGGTCGAGGACGGCATCGCCGTCGCCACCATCGACCATGCGCCGGTCAATGCGCTGTCCGCCGATGTCCGCCAGGGCGTGCAGGCGGCGCTGGCCCAGGCGCTCGCCGACGACGCGGTGATCGGCCTGGTGCTGGCGGGTGCCGGCCGCGCCTTCGTCGCCGGCGCCGACATCACCGAATTCGGCCGCCCGCCGGTGCCGCCCGCGCTCGGCGAGGTCATCCTGACGATGCAGGCCAGCAGCAAGCCGCTGGTCGCCGCCATCCAGGGCGTGGCCTTCGGCGGCGGGCTGGAGCTCGCGCTCGGCTGCCATGTCCGGCTGGTCGGGCCGCAGGCGAAGCTCGGCCTGCCGGAGGTGAAGCTGGGCATCCTGCCCGGCGCCGGCGGCACGCTGCGCACGCCGCGGCTGATCGGCGCCGAGCTGGCGCTGCCGATGATCGCCTCGGGCGAGCCGGTGGACGCGCAGCGCGCCGTGGCGCTGGGCCTGGCCGCCGCGCTGGTCGAGGGCGATCTGCTGGCCGCGGCCAAGGCTGCCGTGAAGCAGCTGGCCGCCGGTCCGCTGCCCGCGCCGATCGACGCCGACCGCGGCAAGCTGGACGCCCCCGGCGCCCGCGAGGCTTTCGAGAAGGCGGCCGATGCCCTGGCCAAGCGCGCGGCGGAAGAGCCCCAGGTCGCCGCCATCATCGGCTCGGTGCGCAACAGCTTCGACCTGCCGATGACCGCGGCGCTGCAGGCCGAGCGCGACTATTTCGTGGCGCTGCGCGACGACCCGCGCAGCAAGGCGCTGCGCCATGTCTTCTTCGCCGAGCGCGAGGCCGCCCGCATCCCCGGCCAGCCGAAGGACGCCCGCGCCCGGCCGGTGGCGAAGGCGGCGGTGCTGGGCGCCGGCACCATGGGCGGCGGCATCGCCATGAATTTTGCGAACGCCGGCATTCCGGTGCGGATGATCGAGACCGATGCGGAAGCCCTGGCGCGCGGCCAGAAGCGGATCGCCGATATCTATGCCGTCTCGGTCAAGCGCGGCAGCCTGACCGAAGCGGCGCGGGCGGAACGCCTGGCGCTGATCGAAGGCGCGGTCGGGCTGGAGGCGGCCGCCGAAGCCGACCTCGTCATCGAGGCGGTCTTCGAGGAGCTCGAGCTGAAGAAGGAAATCTTCGCCAAGCTCGGGACGATCACCAGGCCCGGCACCGTGCTGGCCAGCAACACCTCCTACCTGGACATCGACGCCATGGCGGCGGCGAGCGGCCGCGCCGATGACGTGCTGGGCATGCATTTCTTCAGCCCGGCCAATGTCATGAAGCTTCTCGAGATCGTCCGCGCCGAGAAGACGTCGCCGACCGCCCTGGCGACCGCCGTCGACATCGCGCGCAAGCTGAAGAAAGTCCCGGTCGTCGTCGGCGTCTGCTACGGCTTCGTCGGCAACCGCATGCTGTCGCGGCGCACCGCCCAGGCCGAGCGGCTGCTGCTGGAAGGCGCCAGCCCGGCCGAGGTCGACCGCGCGCTGACCGATTTCGGCTTCCGCATGGGCCCCTTCGCCATGGCCGACCTGGCGGGCCTCGACATCGGCTGGCGCATCCGCAAGGCCAATGGCACCCGCGCCGTGGTGGCCGATGCGCTGTGCGAGGCCGGGCGGCTCGGCCAGAAGACCGGGCGCGGCTACTACGCCTATCCGGAAGGCGCCCGCACTGGCCAGCCGGACCCGGAGGTGCAGGCGCTGATCGAGCGCGCCTCGGCCGCGCAGGGCATCACCCGCCGGTCGATTTCCCAGGAAGAGATCACCGAGCGGCTGATCTATCCGATGATCAACGAGGGCGCCCGCATCCTCGAGGAAGGCATCGCAGCCAGACCGGGCGATATCGATGTCGTCTGGCTCTATGGCTACAACTGGCCGGCCTGGAAGGGCGGGCCGATGCACCACGCCGATGCCGTCGGCCTGGCGAAGGTCGCCGAGCGGCTTTCCTTCTATGCCGCGCAGACCGGCGACGAGACGCTGAAGCCGGCGCCGCTGCTGGCCCGCCTCGCCGCCGATAGCCAGGGTTTTTCGACGCAGGCCAAGGCGGCCTGAGCGCCGTGCACCCCTGGCAGGCTTCCTACCCGGCCGAATCCCGCTGGGACGCGCCGATCGAGACCGGCACGCTGACCGCCCTGCTGGACCGCGCCGCGGCCGAGCATGGCGGCAAGCCGGCCCTCGTCTATCGCGACCGCAGCGTCTCCTTCCTGGCGCTGCGGGCCATGGCGGACCGCATCGCCGCGGGCCTGATCGCCGATGGGCTGCAGCCGGGCGAACGGGTGGCGCTGTACCTGCCCAACACGCCCTGGCACCCGGCCTGCTTCTTCGCCGTGCTGCGCGCCGGCGGCGTGGTGGTGCATCTGTCGCCGCTGGATGCCCCGCGCGAGCTGCTGCACAAGATCGAGGATAGCGGCGCCGAGCGGCTGATCACCGTCGATTTCCCGACGCTGCTGCCCAATGCGCTGCGGCTGCTGAAGGAAGGCGGCATCGCCCGCGCCTATCTGGCGCGCGACGCCGAATGGGGCGGCGCCCGCGCCCCCGCCCAGCCCGATTTTCTGCCCCTTCCGCTGGCCGAGCCGCTGAAAGACTGGCCCGGCCTCGGCGAGGACAACCTCGCGCTGCTGCAATATACCGGCGGCACCACCGGGCGGCCGAAGGGCGCGATGCTGACGCATCGCAACCTGACCGCCGCCGTCAGCATCTACCGCGCCTGGCGCGACGCGGAGACGCCGCTGGCGGGCAACCAGCGCGTGCTGGGCGTGCTGCCGCTGTTCCATATCTACGCGCTGTCGGCGGTCTTCCTGCGGCACCTGGCCGATGGCAACACGCTCTATCTCTATCCCCGCTTCGAGGTGGAGCAGGCGGTCGGCGAGATCGAGCGGCACGGCCTGACCAATTTCCCCGGCGTGCCGACCATGTGGATCGCGCTGCTGAACATGCAGGGCATCGGGCTGCGCGACCTGTCCAGCCTGCAGCAATGCTCCTCCGGCGGCGCGCCGATGCCCTTCGAGGTGCAGCAGCGGCTCGAGCACCTTCTGTCATGTCGCATCGGCGGTGGCTGGGGGATGACGGAGACGGCGCCGGCCGGGGCGCGCCTGACCCCCGACGGCCCGCGCCGCGCCGGCATGATCGGCCTGCCGCTGCCCGGCGTCGAGCTGCGCGTCGTGGCGCTGGACGACCCGACCCGCGTGCTGCCGCCGGGCGAGCATGGCGAGCTCGCCGTGCGCGGCCCGAATGTCTTCGCCGGCTACTGGAAGCAGCCGGCGGCGGCGGGGTTCCGCGACGGCTGGTTCCAGACCGGCGACATCGGCTGGATGGACCAGGGCGGCTATTTCACCCTGGTCGACCGGCGGAAGAACATGATCATCTCCTCCGGCTTCAACGTCTATCCGGCCGCCATCGAGCAGGCGGTCTACGAGCACCCCGATGTCGAGGAATGCCTCGTCATCGGCGTCGCCGACGCCTATCGCGGCCAGGCGGCCAAGGCCTTCGTCAAGCTGCGCGACGGCGCGCCCGTCATGACGCTGGAAGGGCTGCGCGGCTTCCTGGCCGAGCGCATCGGCCGCCACGAGATGCCCGCGGCGCTGGAGCTGCGCTCGGCCCTGCCGCGCTCGGCGGCCGGCAAGCTGATGGCCGCCCGGCTGCGCGAGGAAGAAGAAGCGGCGAACGCCGCAACCAACAAGGAAACCGCCCCATGAGGGACGCCGTCATCGTCGCCACCGCCCGCACGCCGATCGGCCGTGCCGCGCGGGGCAGCCTGAACATCACCCATGGCGCGGAAATGGCCGCGCACGCCATCCACCACGCCCTGGCCCGCGCCGGCGTCGAGCCCGCGGCGGTCGAGGAGGTGACGCTGGGCGTCGGCTACCCGGAGGGGGCCACCGGCGGCAACATCGCCCGCGCCGGGCTGCTGCGCGCCGGGCTGCCGGTGGGGACGCCAGGGCTGGTGGTCAGCCGCTTCTGCGCCTCCGGGCTGGATGCCATCGCCGCCGCCGCGCGCCGCGTCATGCTGGACGGCGTCGATGTCGCCGTCGCCGGCGGCGTCGAATCGATCAGCCTGACGGTGCCGAAGGTGGACCGCGCGGCGTCGCGCAACCCGTGGCTGGCCGAGCATGTGCCGCATCTCTACGACAGCATGATCGAGACCGCCGACCTGGTCGCCGACCGCTACAATATTTCCCGCCAGGCCCAGGACGAGTTTTCCCTGGTCAGCCAGCAGCGGACCGCGGCGGCCCAGGCGGCGAACCTCTTCTCCGACGAGATCGCGCCGATGGAGGTCACCTACGCCGTGACCGACAAGGCCACCGGCGAGGTGTCGAAGCAGACAAAGACCTTTGGCAAGGATGAGGGCAACCGCGCCGACACCACGCTGGAGGGGCTGTCGAAGCTGAAGCCCGTGCACGAAGGAAAATTCGTGACGGCGGGGAATGCCAGCCAGCTGTCGGACGGCGCCAGCGCCTGCGTCGTCATGTCGGCCAACGAGGCGAAGCGGCGCGGGCTGAAGCCGCTCGGCATCTTCCGCGGCTTCGCCAGCGCCGGCTGCGAGCCGGAGGAGATGGGCATCGGCCCGGTCTTCGCCGTGCCCCGCCTGCTGCAGCGCCAGGGGCTGACGGTCGCCGATATCGACCTGTGGGAGCTGAACGAGGCCTTCGCCAGCCAGTCGATCTATTGCCGCGACCAGCTCGGCATCCCGGAGGAGAAGCTGAACGTCAATGGCGGGGCGATTTCCATCGGCCATCCCTTCGGCATGAGCGGCGCGCGGCTGGTCGGCCATGCGCTGCTGGAAGGCCGCCGCCGCGGCGTGAAGCGTGCCGTCGTCACCATGTGCGTCGCCACCGGCATGGGTGCCGCGGCGCTCTTCGAGATCTGCTGAAGGAGAAGCGCCATGGAGCTCCGCTACACCCCCGAAGAGATCGCCTTCCGCGACGACCTGCGGAAGACCTTCCGCGAGAAGATCCCGGCCGAGATCCGCAAGAAGGTCAGCGAGGGCCGCCACCTGTCGCGCGACGAGATCGCGACGGCGCACCGCACCTTGCATGCCGCCGGGCTGGCCACGCCCAACTGGCCGGTCGAATGGGGCGGCAAGGAGTGGACGCCCGTCCAGCGCTACCTCTACGTGGAGGAGGTGCAGTTCAACGCGGTGCCGATGCCGCTGTCCTTCAACGTCGCCATGGTCGGGCCGGTGATCGCGAATTTCGGGTCGCAAGCACAGAAAGAAAAATTCCTGCCCGCCACGGCGAGCCTCGACATCTGGTGGGCCCAGGGCTTTTCCGAGCCCGGCGCCGGCTCGGACCTGGCCAGCCTGAAGACCACGGCGAAGCGCGAGGGCGACCACTACGTCGTCAACGGCCAGAAGACCTGGACCACCCTCGGCCAGTATGCCGACTGGATTTTCATGCTGGTTCGCACCGACCCTGCCGCGAAGAAGCAGCTGGGCATCTCCTTCCTGCTGATCGACATGAAGACGCCGGGCATCACCGTCCGCCCGATCATCACCATCGACGGCGCGCATGAGGTCAACGAGGTCTTCTTCGACGACGTGAAGGTGCCGGTCGAGAACCTGGTCGGCGAGGAGAACAAGGGCTGGGACTACGCCAAGTTCCTGCTGTCGAACGAGCGCACCAACATCGCCCGCATCGGCTTCTCGAAGGAGAAGCTGGCGCTGGTCAAGGCGCGCGCCAAGGAGACGCCGGCCGGCGACGGCACGCTGTGGGACGATGCCGATTTCCGCCGCCGCATCGCCATCGCCGAGATCGAGCTGAAGGCGCTGGAAATCACCCAGATGCGGATGGTCGCCGCCCAGCGGCACCGGGCGTCGGACAAGCCGGACCCGACCTCCTCGATCCTGAAGATCAAGGGGTCCGAGATCCAGCAGATGACGACCGAGCTGATGATGACCGTCGCCGGCCCCTTCGCCGCCGCCATGCCGGAGCACTCGCACAACGCGCCGCCGGTCGGGCCGGACTGGGCGGAGGCGGTGGCGCCGCAATTCTTCAACTACCGCAAGGTGTCGATCTACGGCGGGTCGAACGAGATCCAGCGCAACATCATCGCCAAGGCCTTCCTCGGGCTGTGAGCGGGCATCGCCAGGAGAACGACCATGGATTTTGACCTGACCGAGGACCAGCGCCTGCTCAAGGACAGCGTCGACCGGCTGATCCACGACAACTACGGCGACTTCGAGAAGCGCCGCCACCACCAGGCCGACAGCCGCGGCTACAGCACGGCGCTCTGGGCCAAGTATGCCGAGCTCGGCCTGCTCGGCCTGCCGTTCAGCGAGGAGCAGGGCGGCTTCGGCGGCTCGGCGGTCGACACCATGAATGTCATGGAGACCTTCGGCGGCGGGCTGGTGCTGGAGCCCTATCTCGCCACCGTCGTGCTGGGCGGCGGGTTTCTCCGCGCCGGCGGCAGCGCGGCCCAGCAGGCGGCGCTGATCCCCGGCATCGTCGATGGCAGCACCACGCTGGCCTTCGCCCACACCGAGGCGCAGTCGCGCTACGACCTGTTCGACGTCGCCACCTCGGCCCGCCGCGTCGGCTCCAGCTGGCTGCTGAACGGCGCCAAGAGCCTGGTGCTGCATGGCGACAGCGCCGACCAGCTGATCGTCTCGGCGCGCACCGGCGGCAGCCGCCGCGACCGCGACGGCATCTCCTTGTTCATTGTGCCCGCCAAGGCGGCGGGGGTCTCCCGGCGCGGCTATGCCACCCAGGACGACCTGCGGGCGGCCGAGATCGCCTTCGACAGCGTGCTGCTGCCGCAGGACGCGCTGCTGGGCGCGCAGGGTGGCGGCCTCGCCTTGATGGAGCAGGTGGTGGATGCCGCGCTGGCCGCGCTCTGCGCCGAGGCGGTGGGCGCCATGGGGGCGCTGCATGAGCTGACGCTGGACTATCTGAAGCAGCGAAAGCAGTTCAACACGACGATCGGCAGCTTCCAGGCGGTGCAGCACCGGGCGGCCGACATGCTGGTGGCGCTGGAGCAGGCGCGGTCGATGGCGCTCTATGCCGCGATGATGGCGGAGAACCCGGACCCGGCCACGCGGCGCCCGGCGATCGCGGCGGCCAAGGCGCTGATCAACCGCTCGGCCGAGCTGATCGGCAAGGAGGCGATCCAGCTGCATGGCGGCATCGCCATGACGATGGAGTACAAGGCCGGCCACTACTTCAAGCGGCTGACCATGCTGGGCAGCCAGTTCGGCGAGACCGACCAGCATCTGCGGCTGGTGGCCGAAAGCGGGCTGGGCGAGGCCGCCTGACCGACCCGGCCGCGGTTCGCCCGCGGCCGGATTTCCTCGCAAGCGCCGGCGGCCATCGCGCCCTGCCGGCACGGCACCGACCACGCTTGCGTGAGGCGCATTTGCCGGCCGACACGAGGCGGTGAGAACCGGGTCGTGGCCATTCCTCGCCTGCCGCAACCGGACTAACCGGGCAGGGATGACACAAGCCATTTCTCTTCCGGACCGGCCGCTGACCGTGAAGCCGCCGGTCTCCACCCTGCGGGCGTTGTGGATCCTGCTGCTGTGCCTCGCGGGCGCGGCGGGGATCGGCGCCTGGCTGGGGCTGGGCATCGCGCCCAGCCTGCGCACCGACTACCTGATCCGCGACAGCGCGCAGATTTCCAACACCGGCCGCGTGTCGGATGGGCGGTGCCGCACCAAGCTGGTGCTGACCACCTGCGACGTCACCCTGACGATCCGCCCGGATGGCCTGACGCCGATCGAGCGCAGCGCGCATTACTTCTTCGTCGATGCGCATAGCGGCGATTATGACGTGCAGGTCATGTATGACGCGGCGCATCCGGAATGGGTCAGCACTTCGCTCGGCCTCGACATGTTGTGGAACCGGCTGGCCTGCGCGGCGGTGCTGGTCTTCGCCGCGCTGGCGGCTTTGCTGGGCGGGTTGCGCCATTGGTCGGTGAATGCGGCGCTGCGTCGCCGGCTGCGCAGGCAGTTGTCGGGCCGTCGGATGCGGGCGGTGCAGGCGGAGCTGCTGCAGGCCGATAATGGCCGTTGGGTGGTGGCTGACGAGCAGGGCAAGCGCCACAGCTGGACCGTGCCGCCGAAGGCGCGTCCGTTCTTCATGCCGGATGGCGCGCGGGTGCTGGCGGTGACTCCGGTGGATTCGGTTGGCCTGGCCGAGCCGATGGTGTTTCCGTTGGACGAGCAGCTGAAGTGGATCGACCTGACGCCCGCCGAACGCGAGGCCCTGCAACCCGCCTGAACAGACAGAAAAAAGATGGGGGTCCGGGGGAATTCCTTCCCCCGGCCTTTTTTTATGCGGTGACCCGATAGATCGTGACGTCCCTGAAGTCCCGGTCCTCGAGCTCTCGTGTGGTGGGCACGCGCATGGTGGCGATGGGCTGGAGCCCTTGTTTCGGCAGGTAGGCGCGCCCCGGATCGGCGATCAGCACGGTCGCCCCTTCGCTTGCCAGCCGCCGCAGCCAGGGCATGATATGCCCGGTCATCGGCGCTTCGTAGCAGACGTCGCCGGCCATGACGGTGTCCCAGCGGCGCGCGGCGCCGACCACGTCGCCGGTATCGGCCGAGACCTGCACCCCGTTATGCGCCGCGTTCAGCCGGGTGGCCGCGATGGCCAGCGGGTCGATTTCCGCCGCCTCGACCAGGGCGGCCCCGGCGCGGGCGGCGGCGATGGCGGCCAGGCCGCCGCCGGCGGCGAAGTCCAGCACGCGCTGGCCGGCGACGTCGATCGTCCCATCCAGGATCAGCCGCGCCAGCACCTGGCTGCCCGGCCAGGCGAAGGCCCAGAAGGGCGGCTCGATGTTGTGGCGGGCCAGCCAGGATTCGCTGGCCTGCCAGATCGGGGTGATCTCGGTGGCGAGGTGGAGCTCCACCTCCGGCACCAGGGCGGGGCGGGCGAGGGTGGTGTGGGCGGCGATGAAGCCTGCAGCGTCGTCCAGCGTCAGATCCGCCCGAGCAGGAAGGCCAGGCCGACCAGCAGCCCGACCTCGCGGTTGCGCTGGAACAGCGTCAGGCACAGCGCCGGGTCATGGATGTCGAGGCGGCCGATCTGCCAGGCCAGCAGGCCGGCCGGCGCCAGCATGGCCGCGAAGAACAGCGCGCCCAGGCCGGCGGCGTAGCCCGCGCCCAGCAGCAGGGCCAGGGCGCCGGCATAGCAGACCATCAGGAAGGGGCGGGTGTTCTCGCCGAAGCGGCGGGCGGTGCTGCGGACGCCGACGAGGGCGTCGTCCTCGCGGTCCTGGTGGGCGTAGATGGTGTCGTAGCCGAGGATCCAGAGGAAGGCGGCGGCGTAGAGCAGCAGCCCCGGCGCATCCAGCCGGCCGGTGGCGGCGGCGTAGCCCATCGGCGCGCCCCAGGAGAAGGTCAGGCCCAGCACCGCCTGGGGGAAGTCGGTGACCCGCTTGGCCAGCGGATAGAGCGCGACGGGCACCAGCGAGACCACGCCCAGCACCCAGCACAGCGGGTTCAGCTGCAGCAGGATGGCGAGCCCGATGGCCAGCAGCAGGCCGAGGAAGGCCAGCGCCTGCCTGGGCCGCACGGCGCCCGAGGCCAGCGGCCGTCCGGCGGTGCGGGTCACCTGGCGGTCCAGGTCGCGGTCCCACAGGTCGTTGACCACGCAGCCGGCGCCGCGCATGACCACCGAGCCGATGCCGAACAGCACCCCGAGCCACAGCCCGGTCGCCAGGTCGGGGGCGGCCATGGCGAAGGCCCAGAGCGCCGGCAGGAACAGCAGCCAGGACCCGATCGGCCGGTCCAGCCGCATCAGCAGCGCATAGGGCCGGAAGCCGGGGGGGAGTTGCGCGACCCAGCCAAGGGCGCGGATATCGGTGTGCGGAATCACGGTCGTCATTAGCCTCGCCGGAGAGTGTCATGTCCACCCCACGCCTCTATGTCGACGCTGCCCTGGCGGCGGGCCAGGAAGCGCCAGCCTTGCCGGGCCAGGGCCATTACCTCGGCCAGGTCATGCGCAAGCGGGAGGGCGACGCCGTCACCCTGTTCAACGGCCGCGACGGCGAGTGGCAGGCGCGTATCGCCTCGATCAGGAAGGACCGGGCCGTCTTCGTGCCCGAGACCCTGCTGCGCCCCCAGGCGGCGGGCCCCGACCTGCGCCTGCTGCTGGCCCCGGTGAAGCGCGACGCGATGGACTGGGTGGTCGAGAAGGCGACCGAGCTCGGCGTGCGCAGCCTCCAGCCGGTCTTCACCGCCCGCTGCGTCATCGGCCGCGTCAACCTGGAACGCCTGGCCAGCATCGCCCGCGAGGCGGCCGAGCAATGCGAGCGCCTGGACCTGCCGGTGATCGCCGAGCCGCTCGACCTGCACAAGGCCCTCGACGCCTGGGATGGCGCGCCGCTATTGGTCGGCGACGCGCGCGGCAATGCACCATCGCTGAGCGTGGTTCTGGCCGGCCGCCGCCTGCCCGTCGGGCTTCTCGTCGGGCCGGAAGGCGGTTTCACCGACCAGGAGCTTGACGCCGTGCGCCGGCGTCCCTTTGTTTCACCGGCTGCGCTCGGCCCCCGGATTCTCCGGGCCGAGACGGCAGCGGTTTCGGGACTCGCCGTGCTGCAGGCACTGGCGGGCGACTGGGCCGCTCCCTCCTGAGTGTTTTTCTCTATCAGCCAATTCACGCCCGGGCGCTGCCCCGCGCGCAGGCGCACGGAAGGTACGCATGTCCAATCCCGGCGAGGCCGATCTCACGCCGATCACCTCCCTGCGCCAACTGGCCGAGTGGTTCGCGGTCGGCAGCAAGCCGCGCGCCGACTGGCGCATCGGCACCGAGCACGAGAAATTCGGCTTCCGCCATGCGGGCCTCGAAGCCCCGGCCTATGAGCCCGAGGGCATCCGCGCCATCCTGGAAGGCCTCGAGGCGCGCGGCTGGGAGCCGATCCTGGACCGCGGCAACCCGATCGGGCTGAAGCGCGGCAATGGCTCGATCAGCCTGGAGCCGGGCGGCCAGTTCGAGCTGTCCGGCGCGCCGCTGGTCGACCTGAACGGCACCGCGGCCGAGCTCGCCGACCACCTGGCGGAAACCCGCCTGGTCGCCGGGCCGATGGGCATCGGCTTCGCCCCGCTCGGCTTCCACCCGCTGGCGAAGCGGGAGGACATGCCCTGGATGCCGAAGGGTCGCTACGCCATCATGCGCACCTACATGCCGCGCGTCGGCGCCATGGGGCTCGACATGATGCTGCGCACCTGCACCGTGCAGGTGAACCTCGACTTCGGCGACGAGGCCGACATGGTCGAGAAGCTGCGCATCTCCCTCGCCTTGCAGCCGCTGGCCACCGCGCTCTTCGCCAACTCCCCCTTCCGCGAGGGCAAGCCCACCGGGCTGCGCACCCTGCGCGGCCGGGTCTGGACCGAGACCGACCCCGACCGCACCGGCATCCCGGCGGTGGTCTTCGAGCCCGGCTTCGGCTTCGAGCGCTTCGTCCAGCACGTGCTCGACGTGCCCATGTACTTCATCATGCGCGACGGCGCCTGGATCGACGCCACCGGCTCGACCTTCCGCGCCTTCATGAAGGACGGCCTGCCCGGCAACCCGGGCATCGAGGCCACCATGGGCGACTGGGCCGACCACGTCACCACGGTCTTCACCGATGTGCGGCTGAAGCGCTTCCTGGAGATGCGCGGGGCGGACGCCGGCAGCCCGGAGATGATGGTGGGCCTGTCCGCCTTCTGGACCGGCCTGCTCTACGACGACGCCGCGCAGAAGGCGGCGGCCGCGCTGGTCCGCCCCTGGGCGGTCGACGCCCTGCAGGCGCTGCGCGTCGCGGTGCCGGAAGGCGGGCTGACCACCCCCTTCCAGGGCCGCCCGCTGCGCGACCTGGCCCGCGAGGTGCTGGCCATCGCCCGCGGCGGGCTGCGCGCCCGCGGGCTGGGCGAGGAACGGCACCTCGACGCGGTGGATGCCGTCGTCGCCAGCGGGGAAACCCAGGCCGACTACTGGCTGCGGCGCTACAACGAAGCTTGGGGACAGGATGTCTCTAAGATCTTCAAGGAAGCAGCGGTTTAAGGCAGGGGCTCTGCCCCTGACCCCGCCGGGGGAACTGAGTTCCCCCGGACCCCCACATTCATAAGACCGCGCTCAGCACGGCGAGCTCGGCCAGCAGGGCGGAGGCGCCCAGCACATCGCCGGTGTGACCGCCCACCTGGCGAAACGCCAGCAACGCGACCACCCCGCCGACACCCAAACCCACCGCCGCGGCCCACCAGGGCAGCAACACCACCCCCAGCACCACAGCCACCAGGCCGCCGACGAAAAACGCCCAAGCAGG
>NZ_CACSJM010000145.1 GCF_902706185.1 Roseomonas sp. 18066
GCTGGGGCAGGGGATGGAGGCTTTCGACGCTGCCTGCGCCAGCGCCTGGCTGCATGGCGACACGGCGACGCGGGCGCTTGGCGGCCGCCCCCCGGGATCACCTCTTCTGCCGGAGGAACTGTTCCCGGAAATTGGAAAAAGCCTTGCCTCGGCCCTTCCCAGCCCCCCCTGGCCTGGGGCAAGCTGCTCACCATATGTTTCTGCGGATTTCACTCCCGGCCGGCGCCGGGAGCGCTGAAGGAGGCACCATGTCCGACATCGCCGTGGCGGAAGCCGGCCTGTTCGATCGCGCGCTGAAGCGCGTCGCCCTGCTGTGGCGCGACATGGCCTCCTCCGTCTCCTCGCCCGCCGAGGATGCCAGCTGGGAGTCGCGGATGCGCGCCTGCCTGGAGGCCCGCGGCGGCGAGATCTCGGCCCGCGCCCGGGCGGCCGGGCTGGCGCAATCCTACACCACCCTGGACGAGGCCGGGCGCATGGCCTTCTTCCAGGCCCTGGCCGGCTTCGACTCCGACCCGGCCGCCGTCGAGGCGGCGATGCGCGAGGTCAGCGCCGCCCCGGACACCGCCGCGCGTGCCGCGGCGAAAGCCAAGCTGCGCCGCACGCTGGAGCCGCCGCGGCTGCGGCTGCTGACCCAGCTGACCACCATCCCGGACGGGGTGAAGTTCCTGGTCGACCTGCGCGCCGACCTGCTGCGCGGCATGGGGCGCGACCCGATGCTGCAGGCGCTGGACGCCGATCTGCGCGGGCTGCTGGCCAGCTGGTTCGACCTGGGCTTCCTCGAGCTGCGCCGCATCGACTGGCAGTCGCCCGCCGCCCTGCTGGAGAAGCTGGTCGGCTACGAGGCCGTCCACCGCATCCGCACCTGGCGCGACCTGAAGAACCGGCTGGATTCCGACCGCCGCTGCTACGCCTATTTCCATCCGCGCATGCCGGAGGAGCCGCTGATCTTCGTCGAGGTGGCGCTGGTCCAGGGCCTGTCCGGCTCGGTCCAGAAGCTGCTGGACGAGAAGGCGCCGGTGCAGGATCCGCGCGCCGCCGACACCGCCATCTTCTATTCGATCAACAACTGCCAGCGCGGGCTGGACGGCATCTCCTTCGGCAATTTCCTGATCAAGCGGGTGGTCGCCCTGCTGTCGGAAGAGCTGCCGAAGCTGAAGACCTTCTCCACCCTCTCGCCGATCCCGGCCTTCCGCCGCTGGCTGGAGGAGGCGCTGATCGAGCCCGAGCCCAAGCTGCTGACGGAAGAGGAGAACAAGCTCCTTACCGAGGCCTCCGGCCTGGCCGATGGCCATGCGGCGCTGCGCGCGCTGCTCGCCAACCGCCGCCCGCTGTCGGAGAGCTGGTGCGCCAAGGCCGAGCCGGTGCTGACCCGGCTCTGCGCCCGCTACCTGGTGCTGGAGACCAACCGCGGCGGCCGCCGCGCCCGCGACCCGGTGGGGCATTTCCACCTGTCCAATGGCGCCCGGGTCGAGCGCGTCTGCTGGCGCGGCGACATCTCGGAGAAGGGCATCCGCGAGAGCCTCGGCTTCATGGTCAATTATCTCTACGACCCGGCGAAGATCGAGGACTACCACGAGGCCTATGTCGGCGAGGGCACCCGCGCCGCCCCCACCGCCCTGCGCAAGCTGGCCCGCAGCGGTCCCTGACCGCCATGGCCTGAGATGGAAACATCGCAGGGCCTGCATCAGGCGGTCGAAGGAAGCCCTGGCGCCCGCTGTCTGCGTCGCTGCGACGGCAGCGGGCCTCAGGCCGGCGGGGGCACCGGCAGCGGCAGCTGCTCGAAGCCGGGTCGTCCCAGCAGATAGCCCTGGAACAGGGTGATGCCGAAGCTCCGCAGCATGTGGAACTCGGCCGCCGTCTCCACCCCCTCCGCCACCACGGCGCAGCCGAGCTCGGCGCAGAGCGCCGCGACATGCCGCAGGATCGCCTGGCGCGGCCGGTCGCGGTCGACGCCGCGGATCAGCGCCATGTCCAGCTTCACCGTGTCCGGCTGGAACTCGGCCAGCAGGCTGAGGCCGGAATGGCCGGCGCCGAAATCGTCGATCGCCGTGCGGAAGCCCATGGCGCGGTAGCTGGACAGGATCCGCAGCAGATGGCGCGGATCGGTCATCGCCTCGGTCTCGGTGAATTCGAAGATCAGCCGCTCGCGCGGCAGCCCGACCCGCTCCGCCGCCGCCAGGCTGGCGCGGATGCAGGCGCGCGGCTCATAGACCGCATTCGGCATGAAGTTAATCGACAGCGCCGCCGGCGTCGCCAGCAGCCCGAGCCGGGTCGCCAGCTCGATGGCGCGCACCCGGCATTGCTGGTCGAAGCCATAGCGGTTGGCCGCGGAAACCTGCGCCAGCACGCTGGCCGCGCCCTCGCCGCCGGGCCCGCGCACCAGCGCCTCATAGGCATAGAGGCCGTGACCCGCCGCGTCGCAGCGCAGGATCGGCTGGAAGGCCATGGTCAGCGGCGGCGCGGCCGGCGCGGCCTCGCCGCAGCCGCGGCAGCCTCCTGGGGCAGAATCGGGCTCGGGCATGGGGGCTCCTGGGTCGGAGGGCTTCTGCGCCAAACTTCTTACCGTTTCCTTCGCCTATGATGCGGTCGCGTCGCAGGCGGCGCCTGCTGCCTGGCGCGTCCCGCCGGGCGTGTGCTGCCGGGGGTCTGCTGCCTCTGGCGGCCTCCGCCCGTTCCGGTCCACCATGGCGGGGTCCGAGGATTGTCGCGAGCCAGGGGGGCAAACCCCCGGGGAGAGAAGACGATGAACGCCACGCCCGACCCGCGTGACCTGCGCGCCGAAGCCGGCGCCGCCCTGGAGCCCGACCGCCGCCTGGCCCTGCTCAAGGCGCTGGAGAAGAAACTGCTCTGGCTGTCGGCCTGGAGCATCCACAACGCCAACCACATCCGGCCCAACCGCGACGGGCTGAAGGTGGGCGGGCACCAGGCCTCCTCCGCCTCGGTCGCCGCCATCATGACGGCGCTGTATTTCGACATCCTCCGCCCGCAGGACCGCATCGCGGTGAAGCCGCATGCCGGGCCGGTCTTCCACGCCATCAACTACCTGCTCGGCCGGCAGGACCGGGAGAAGCTGGGGACGCTGCGGCAGTTCAGCGGCATCCAGCCCTATCCCAGCCGGGTCAAGGACGGGGCGGAGGTCGATTTCTCGACCGGCTCGGTGGGCCTGGGCGTCGCGCTGACCAGCTTCGCCTCCCTGGTGCAGGACTATGTCCATCTGCACGGCCTGGCCCGCGACGGCATGCCGCGCGGCCGCCATGTCGCCATCGTCGGCGACGCCGAGCTGGACGAGGGCAATATCTACGAGGCCCTGCTGGAGGGCTGGAAGCATGACATCCGCGATGTCTGGTGGGTGATCGACTACAACCGCCAGAGCCTGGACAGCGTCGTCCCCGACCGCCTCTTCGGCCGGATCGAGGGGCTGTTCCGCGACATGGGCTGGAACGTCGTCACCCTGAAATACGGCCGCAAGCTGGAGGCCGCCTTCGCCCGCCCCGAGGGCGAGCATCTGCGCCGCTGGATCGACGACTGCCCGAACAGCCTCTACTCGGCGCTGACCTTCCAGGGCGGCACCGCCTGGCGCGCGGCTCTGCTGGCCGAGCTCGGCCGCATCCCCGGCATCCGCGCCATCATCGACCCGCTGGACGATGCCGAGCTGGGCGCGCTGATGACCAATCTCGGCGGCCATGACATCGAGACCCTGACCGAGCAGTTCCGCGCCCAGGAGGCCGCCGGCGACCAGCCGACCTGCTTCATCGCCTACACGGTCAAGGGCATGGGCCTGCCGTTTGCCGGCCACAAGGACAACCATGCCGGGCTGATGACCCGCGAGCAGATGGATTCTTTCAGGTCCGAGCAGAATATCCGCGAGGGCCATGAATGGGACCTGTTCGAAGGCCTCGACATCCCCGAGGCCGAGCTGCGTGACTTCCTGGCCAAGGTGCCCTTCGCCACGCCGCTGACGCCCGAGGGCCGCTGCCTCTCGGCCGAGCCGGTGCCGGTGCCGCCGACCCTGCCGGCGCCGCGGCTGCCGCCCAACCGCATGGCCTCCACCCAGTCCGGCTTCGGCGAGATGCTGGCCGAGATCGGCCGCGGCAGCCGCGAGCTGGCCCCGCTGGCCAGCCGCATCGTCACCACCAGCCCGGATGTCACGGTCAGCACCAGCCTCGGCCCCTGGGTGAACCGGCGCGGTATTTTTGACCGCCACCTGAAGAACGACGTGTTTCGCGACGCCAAGCTGGCCTCCGCGCAGCGCTGGGGCATGTCACCGAAAGGCCAGCATGTGGAGCTCGGCATCGCCGAGCAGAATCTTTTTCTGGTTCTCGGCGCGCTGGGGCTGGCGGACCGGATGCACGGGGCGCGGCTGCTGCCGGTCGGCACCGTCTACGACCCCTTCGTCAACCGCGGCCTCGATGCGCTGATCTACGCCTGCTACCAGGATGCCCGCTTCCTGCTGGTCTCGACCCCATCGGGCCTGACCCTGGCCCCCGAGGGCGGCCAGCACCAGAGCAGCAACACGCCCCTCCTCGGCATCGCCCAGGACCGGCTGGTCGCTTATGAGCCCGCCCATCTGGACGAGCTCGCCATCCTGCTGCGCCACGCCTTCCACCACATGCAGCAGCCGGACGGCTCGGCGGTCTGGCTGCGGCTGTCGACCCGCAGCATTACCCAGCCCGAGCGCCAGCTCGACCCGGCCGCGGTGATCGAGGGCGGCTATTGGGCCGTCCCCCCCGCCGAGGGCGCCCGCATCGCCATCGCCTATCAGGGGCCGGTGGCGCCCGAGGCGCTGGCCGCCTTCGAAATGCTGCGGGAAGAAGAACCCGGCGCCGGGCTGCTGGCCATCACCAGCCCGGACCGGCTGCATGCCGGCTGGCTGGCCTCCCGCCGGACCGCGCGGCGCGGGCCGGGGGCGGCGCCCTCGGCGATCGAGCGGCTGCTGGCGCCGCTGGCGCGCGACGCGGCGATCGTCTCCATCCTCGATGGCCATCCGGCGGCGCATGGCTGGATCGGCGCGGTGCGCGGGCAGCGGATGGTGCCGCTCGGCGTCGACCGCTTCGGCCAGGCCGGCGACATTCCCGACCTCTACCGGGAATACCAGCTCGACACCGATGCCATTCTGGATGCCTGCGCCCAGGCGCTGCTCGGCTGAGCCAAAAACGAGACGAAGTCTTATTTATTCATCGTTAACATCGTTGCGGCATTGCGGGGCCGCCCATGCTCGCCGCCCTGCATTTCACCCCGCCCGAAAGCCGCGCCATCGCGGCGGCCCTGGCCCCGCTGCGCCTGCCGCCGCCGCCGGAGCTGCTGCTGCGCCGCCGGCGTGGGCAGTCGGGCATCCTGGTCGCCGCCGCGCTGGACGGGCAGGGGGCGGCCTGCCTGGTGCTGGACCCGCATGAGCTGCTGCCGGCGCTGGATTCCGCCGACCCCGAGTCGCTGGGCGGGGTCTGCCTGATGGCGGGCCGGCGGCTGCCGCTGCGCGACCTGCTGCGCGCGGCGCTGGCGGCCGAGGGCGATGCGGCGCGGATCCTGACCACGCTGCGCCGCGCCGCCCGCGCCGGCGAGGCGCCGCCATCGAAGAAGCTGACGGCCCTGCTGCCGGAGGGGCGGCTGCGCATCGCGCTGCTCGCCCTCCCCGGCAGGGGGCTGCTCAACCTGCTGGCTTAGAGCGTGATGGCTTGAGGTCGGATCACCGAAAAGCCTGAATCACGCGATCAAACAAAGAACTAGACCGAGTTGGCTTCGTCCTTCCGAAGGCAACGCGGTCTAGGCGGCGGCCGCGCGGGCGCGGAAGAAGGCCGAGAGGCGGCGCATCGCCTCCTCCGCCAGCGGCACGTCGATGGCGAAGCACAGCCGCAGCTGCCCCTGGCCGGCCGGGCCGAAGGCGGTGCCGGGGGCGAGCCCCACCTTGGCCTCGCGCAGGATGCGGACGGCCAGCGCCTTGGCGTCGGCTTCCCCCTCGACGCCGAACATCACGTAGAAGCTGCCCTCCGGCGGCTGCACCTTCACCCCCGGCAGCGCGGCCAGGCCCTCGGCGAAGACCTGGCGGCTGTCGCGGCAGCGCGAGACCATGGTGCGGATGAAATCGTCGCCCTGCTCGAGGGCTGCGACGCAGGCATGCTGGATGAAGGTCGGGATCGAGGTGGTGTTGTACTGGCTCAGGTTGTCGAAGACCGGGGCCAGCCCCTCGGGGAAGACCAGCCAGCCGGCGCGCCAGCCGGTCATCGCCCAGTTCTTCGAGAAGGTGTTGGAGATCAGCAGCCTGTCGCTCGCGTCGCAGACCTCGAGGAAGGAGGGCGCGATGGCGTTGCCATAGGTGAAGTGGTTGTAGACCTCGTCGGAGAGGATCCACAGACCGTGGCGGCGGGCGAGGTCCCGCAGCGCCACCATCTCGGCCTTGCCCATCACCCAGCCGGTCGGGTTGGAGGGGGAGTTGATGGCGATCACCCGGGTCTTCGGCGTGATCGCGGCCTCGATATCGGCCAGATCCAGGCGGAAGGCGCCCGGGCGGTCCTGGCGCAGCGCCACGGGCACAGGCGTGCCGCCCAGCACCTTCACCGTCTCGGCCAGGTTCGGCCAGTGCGGCGCCGGGAAGATCACCTCCTCGCCCGGGCTGAGCACGGCCTGCAGCCCCTGCATGATGGCGTTCATGCCGCCGGTGGTCACCGTGAAGCGGCTGGCCGGCACCTCGACCCCCCAGTGGCGGCGGTGATAGTCGGACAGCGCCTGGCGCAGCGCCGGCAGGCCGAGCGCATAGGTGTAGCGGGTATGGCCGGCCCGCATCGCGGCGGCGGCCGCCTCGACCACGAAGGGCGGCGTCGGCAGGTCGCCCTCGCCGATCCACAGCTTGATGACCTCGGGGTCCTCCCGCGCCAGGTCGGCGATCTCGGCGATCTGGTTGACCGCGAGGGCGCGGATGCGCTCGGCCAGGGTGTCGAAGGGCAGGGGGGAGGCGGCGGTGGTGCTCATGGACAGGGCCTTTGGCGTCGTCCCGCCTGTGTGAAGGGGCGCGCCCGGCGGCGCAAGCGGCGCCCCTTGTACGGTCCGCCCTTTCATTGCCGGCCCCCTTGCGCTAAACGCGCCGGCTTATGGAGGCGCCGGAACTGCGTTCGCGGGCGTGGTGGAACTGGCAGACACGCTGGATTTAGGTTCCAGTGGCGCAAGCCGTGGGGGTTCAAATCCCTCCGCCCGCACCACCGGCCGTCCGGCACGAGACTGATTCTTCAGGAGCATGTGTGGCGATGCAGGTGACCGAGCTGGCAGCCGAGGGGCTGAAGCGGGGCTTTACCGTGGTGGTTCCGGCGGCGGACATCGCCGCGGCGCGCGATCAGCGTCTGGCGTCGCTGGCCAAGGAGATCCGGCTGCCGGGCTTCCGCCCCGGCAAGGTGCCGGCCGCGGTGGTCAAGCAGCGCTACGGCGCGTCCATCATGGGCGAGGTGCTCGAGGAGCAGGTGCAGTCGATCACCAAGACCGTGGTCGATGAGCGTGGCCTGCGTCCGGCGATGCAGCCGAAGATCGAGCTGGTGAAGTTCGAGGATGGCAGCGATCTCGAGTTCAAGATCGAGCTGGAGCAGCTGCCCGAGATTCCGCTGCCCGACTTCTCGGCCATCGCGCTGGAGAAGCCGGTCGCCAAGGTCGGCGACGACGAGGTGATGAAGGCGCTCGAGGGCATCGCGTCCCGCAACCGCGCCATGGAAGACGTCACCGAGGACCGCGCTGCCACCCAGGGCGACGTGGTCGTCACCGACTTCATCGGCCGCGTCGTGGTCGATGGCGTGGTCGGCGAGGCCTTCGAGGGCGGCACCGGCACCGACATGCCGGTCGAGATCGGCGGCGCCGGCTTCATCCCCGGCTTCGCCGAGGGCCTCGAGGGCATCAAGGTGGGCGAGACCCGCCTGGTCGACGTGACCTTCCCGGCCGAATACGGCGCGGCGGAGCTCGCCGGCAAGCCGGCGCAGTTCGAGCTGACCGCCAAGAAGCTGCAGACCCCGGTCGCGGCGGCGGTGGACGAGGAATTCGCCAAGAAGCTCGGCCTGGAGAGCCTGGACGAGCTGAAGAAGCGGATCGCCGAGTCCCTGCAGGGCGAGTACGACCAGCTGTCGCGGCTGAACGTCAAGCGCAAGCTGCTCGACGCCCTGGCCGAGCAGGCCAGCTTCGAGGTTCCCCCCTCGATGGTCGACAGCGAGTTCGGCCAGATCTGGCAGCGCGTCGAGGCCGACCTGAAGGAAGGCAAGCTCGACGACGAGGACAAGGGCAAGGACGAGGAGACGCTGAAGGGCGACTACCGCGCCATTGCCGAGCGTCGCATCCGCCTGGGCCTGCTGCTGTCCGAGATCGGCCGCAGCAACAACATCCAGGTGACCAACGAGGAGCTGACCCGCGCGATGCGCACCGAGGCCAGCCGCTATCCGGGTCAGGAGCGCCAGGTCCTCGACTTCTTCCAGAAGAACCCGCAGGCGATCGACAACCTGCGCGCGCCGCTCTTCGAGGAGAAGGTGGTCGACTTCATGCTCGAGCTGGCCAAGGTCAGCGAGAAGGAAGTCCCCGCCGGCGAGCTCTCGGCCGAGCCGGCCGCCTGAGGCCGATTCCCCGGGGTCCGTCCCCCGGGGTGGAGGCCATCGCGGCGCGGCGGGGCGGTCCCCGCCCGCCGGCATGCCGCTGGCCCCGGTTCGCCCGGGACCGCGGCGAAAAGCCCGGATGGAAGGCGCGCCGCGGGGGTTCCCGGCGCGCCGGGCGCGCGGCGCCGGGTGGGGAAGGCGGGTCCGCCGGCAGGTCCTGTGGGACGATGCGACGGCAAGTTTACGCCCCCCTCTTTCGCGCCGCCGCCGGCTGCCCCATGTTAATCCCGAAGCGTTAGGGTGACGGCGGCAGGCCGGTGCCGGAAGGCCGTGGGCAAAGGGCCCGCGGCGGGGTCCGGCCCCCCTGCCACCGCGAGAGGATGCACAATGCGGGACCGCGATCCGGTCGAACTGTACAACAACCTCGTCCCCATGGTGATCGAGCAGACCGCCCGGGGCGAACGGGCCTTCGATATCTATTCGCGCCTGCTGAAGGAGCGGATCATCTTCCTGACGGGTCCGGTCTACGACCAGATGTCGTCGCTGATCTGCGCCCAGCTGCTGTTCCTGGAGAGCGAGAATCCGAACAAGGATATCGCCTTCTACATCAACAGCCCGGGCGGCGTGGTCTCGGCCGGCCTCGCGATGTACGACACGATG
The DNA here is from genome assembly GCF_902706185.1 of Roseomonas sp. 18066. Lineage (GTDB taxonomy): Bacteria > Pseudomonadota > Alphaproteobacteria > Acetobacterales > Acetobacteraceae > Pseudoroseomonas. Next base: position 9,213 of record NZ_CACSJM010000145.1, read on the forward strand.
CAGTACATCCGCGCCCCCGTCAGCACGGTCTGCCTCGGCATGGCCGCCTCGATGGGCAGCCTGCTGCTGACCGCCGGCGAGAAGGGCAAGCGATTCGCCCTGCCGAACAGCCGGATCATGGTCCACCAGCCCTCGGGCGGCGCCCAGGGGCAGGCCACGGATATCGAGATCCAGGCGCGCGAGATCCTGTCGCTGCGCAAGCGGTTGAACCAGATCTACGTGAAGCATACCGGCCAGCCGATCGAGGAGATCGAGAAGAAGCTGGAGCGGGACAGCTACATGTCGGCCGAGGAAGCGCGCGACTTCGGGCTGATCGACCAGGTGGTCGAGGAGCGTCCGGCGACCGCCGCCGAGCTGGCCAAGGTGTGAGGGCGGCGGAAGCCCTGGGCCGGGGGCCGCGACCCCCGGCCCGGCTTCCACAGCCTGCCCGCCTGGCGGGGACGGGGCCGGCGCGGGCCGCCCTTTTTCCGTTCCACTTCCCCCCAGATGACGGGGGGGCTACAGTCCCGCACGATCGCCCGGCCCTTTGCCGGGGGGTCCAGGAGCGCTCATGAGCAAGTCCGGCGACTCAAAGAACACCCTGTACTGCTCGTTCTGCGGCAAGTCGCAGCACGAGGTACGCAAACTCATCGCCGGCCCGACGGTCTTCATCTGCGACGAGTGCGTCGAGCTCTGCATGGATATCATCCGTGAGGAGCACAAGACGCACCTGGTGAAGTCCCGCGACGGGGTGCCGACCCCGCGCGAGATCAGCAAGGTGCTGGATGATTACGTGATCGGGCAGGAGCACGCCAAGAAGGTGCTCGCCGTCGCGGTCCATAATCATTACAAGCGCCTGGCGCATGGCGCCAAGGCTGGCGAAGTCGAGATCGCCAAGTCCAACATCATGCTGGTCGGCCCCACCGGCACCGGCAAGACGCTGTTGGCGCAGACCCTGGCGCGCATCCTCGATGTGCCCTTCACCATGGCCGACGCCACCACGCTGACCGAGGCCGGCTATGTCGGCGAGGATGTCGAGAACATCATCCTCAAGCTGCTGCAGGCGGCCGACTACAATGTCGAGCGGGCGCAGCGCGGCATCGTCTATATCGACGAGGTCGACAAGATCAGCCGCAAGTCCGACAATCCGAGCATCACCCGTGATGTCAGCGGCGAGGGCGTGCAGCAGGCGCTGCTGAAGATCATGGAAGGCACCGTCGCCTCCGTGCCGCCGCAGGGCGGGCGCAAGCACCCGCAGCAGGAATTCCTGCAGGTCGACACGTCGAACATCCTTTTCATCTGCGGCGGCGCCTTTGCCGGGCTGGAAAAGATCATCGCGGGTCGCGGCAAGGGTTCGGGCATCGGCTATGGCGCCGAGGTCCGCGGCCCGGATGAGCGTCGCACCGGCCAGATCCTGCGCGAGGTCGAGCCCGAGGATCTGCTGAAGTTCGGCCTGATCCCCGAGTTCATCGGCCGCCTGCCGGTGGTCGCCACCCTGGACGACCTGGACGAGAAGGCGCTGGTCGAGATCCTGACCAAGCCGAAGAACGCCCTGGTCAAGCAGTACCAGCGCCTGTTCGAGATGGAGGCCACCAAGCTGACCTTCACCGACGACGCCATGCGTTCGGTCGCCACCCGTGCCATCCAGCGCAAGACCGGCGCCCGGGGCCTGCGGTCGATCATGGAGGGCATCCTGCTCGGCACCATGTTCGACCTGCCGGGCCTCGAGGATGTCGAGGAGGTGGTGGTGAACAAAGAGGTGGCCGAAGGCCGCGCCGCCCCGCTGTTCATTTATGGTGAACGGGCGGCGGAGCAATCTTCCGCATGAACCGGGCCCGGCGGCGGCGCCCGGCCAGTCTGACGGCCTGGACCGATGGTCCGGCCCGACGGCTTGCCTGGGCGCCCTGCCGGCCCCATTTCATGGGATTGTAAGCCCGTGGTGCGGGGCCGTGCCGATGACCGGGCGGACCTGCGCCGACTGTCCTGAGTGAGGTCCCCTATGGCGGAACAGAAACCCGAATCGACGAGCGGCGAGTTGCTGCCGGTGTTGCCGCTGCGCGACATCGTCGTCTTCCCCCACATGATCGTGCCGCTCTTCGTCGGTCGCGAGAAAAGCGTGCGCGCCCTGGAAGCGGTGATGCGGGAGGACAAGCAGATCCTGCTGGTCGCCCAGCGCAACGCGGCGCAGGACGATCCCGGCTCGGCCGATCTCTATGACATCGGCACGGTCTCGACCGTGCTGCAGCTGCTGAAGCTGCCGGATGGCACGGTCAAGGTGCTGGTCGAGGGCGGCAAGCGTGCCCGCGTGCTCGGCTTCAAGGAGACCGACCAGTATTTCGAGGCCTATACGGCGGCCCTCGAGGAAGAGCAGCCGGAGGCCCCTGAGATCGAGGCCCTGGCGCGCACCGTGGTCTCGCAGTTCGAGCAGTATATCAAGCTCAACAAGAAGATCGCGCCCGAGGTGCTGGTCTCGATCAACCAGATCGAGGATTCGGCCAAGCTCGCCGACACCGTCGCCAGCCATCTGAACCTGAAGATCTCCGAGAAGCAGGAGCTGCTCGAGATCGCCAGCGTGGCGCAGCGGCTGGAGCGCGTCTTCGCGCATATGGAGAACGAGATCGGCGTTCTTCAGGTGGAAAAGCGCATCCGCAACCGCGTCAAGCGGCAGATGGAGAAGACCCAGCGCGAGTACTATCTGAACGAGCAGCTGAAGGCGATCCAGAAGGAGCTGGGCGAGGGCGAGGACGGCAAGGACGAATCCGCCGAGCTGGAGGCCAAGATCAAGGCCACCAAGCTGTCGGTGGAGGCGCGCGACAAGGCGCTGGCCGAGCTGAAGAAGCTGCGCTCCATGTCGCCGATGAGCGCCGAGGCGACGGTGGTGCGCAACTACCTCGACTGGATCCTTTCCATCCCCTGGAAGAAGAAGTCGAAAGTTCGCAACGACCTGGCCAAGGCCGAGGCGGTGCTGGACGCCGACCACTACGGGCTCGAGAAGATCAAGGAGCGGATCCTCGAATACCTGGCGGTGCAGTCGCGCAGCCCGAAGATCCGCGGCCCGATCCTCTGCCTGGTCGGGCCCCCGGGCGTCGGCAAGACCAGCCTGGGCAAGTCGATCGCCAAGGCCACCAACCGCAACTTCGTGCGCATGTCGCTCGGCGGCGTGCGCGACGAGGCGGAGGTGCGCGGCCATCGCCGGACCTATATCGGCTCGATGCCGGGCAAGGTCATCCAGGGGATGAAGAAGGCCAAGACCAGCAACCCGCTGTTCCTCCTGGACGAGATCGACAAGCTGGGCGCCGACTGGCGCGGCGACCCGTCGAGCGCCCTGCTGGAGGTGCTGGACCCGGAGCAGAACTCGACCTTCGCCGACCACTACCTCGAGGTCGACTACGACCTGTCGGACGTGATGTTCGTGACGACCGCCAACAGCCTGCGCATGCCGCAGCCGCTGCTGGACCGCATGGAGATCATCCGCATCCCCGGCTACACCGAGGATGAGAAGGTGCAGATCTGCCGCCGCCACCTGGTGCCCAAGGTCACCGAGGCGAACGGGCTGAAGGATGGCGAGTTCAGCGTCACCGACGAGGCGCTGCTCGACCTGGTGCGCTACTACACGCGCGAGGCCGGCGTCCGGAACCTGGAGCGCGAGGTGGGTGGCCTGGCCCGCAAGGTCGTCAAGGAGATCGTCTCCAAGAAGGCCAAGAAGGTCGCCATCAGCCGCAAGAACCTCGACAAGTATGCCGGGGTGAAGAAGTTCACCTATGGCGAGACCGAGACCGAGGACATGGTCGGCGTCGTCACCGGCCTGGCCTGGACCGAGGTCGGCGGCGAGATCCTGACGATCGAATCCGTCATGGTCCCGGGCAAGGGCAAGGTGCAGACCACCGGCAAGCTCGGCGACGTCATGCAGGAGAGCGTCTCGGCGGCGCTGTCCTATGTGCGGTCGCGGGCGATCAGCTTCGGCATCAAGCCGACCACCTTCGAGCGGCGCGACATCCACGTGCACGTGCCGGAAGGCGCGACGCCCAAGGATGGTCCTTCGGCCGGCATCGCCATGGCGACCTCGATCGTCTCGATCCTGACCGGCATCCCGGTGCGCAAGGATGTCGCCATGACCGGCGAGATCACGCTGCGCGGCCGCGTGCTCCCCATCGGCGGGTTGAAGGAAAAACTGCTGGCGGCGCTGCGGGCGGGGATCAAGACGGTCTTCATCCCGAAGGACAATGAAAAGGATCTCGCCGAGATCCCGGACAATGTGAAGAAGGCGCTGATCATCAACCCCGTCGCCCATGTGGACGAGGTGATCAACAAGGCCCTGGTGCGCCCGCCGGAAGCGATCGACTGGAGCGAGCCCGAGGAGCCTGCGCCGCAGGCCGCCGACGGCAAGGGCACCGCCCCGGCCAGCCTGCCGCATTGACGCCTGCCGGCGGGGCGCGAAGCCCCGCCGCGACGACCGAGGGCCAGGAGCCGTTCCTGGCCCTTTTTTTGTGCCGATCGCACGAGTTTTTATACGCGGCTCCGGCCGAACCCGTTGCGAAGCCGCACCAAGCGGTTGAGACTGAGGCGGCCTGCGGGAAGCCGGTCCATCGCCGCCGGACCGGGCAATTCCGCCAGGCGGCGGGTTGCGGTAATCTTGACCCAGGGAATGACCGTCAGAGAATGACAGCCCAGGGCGGCCCGGCCAGAAGGCGGGCGCCGCCATCCAGAGTTCAGCTATCGAGACAGTCGGGGGACAGGACCACGTGAACAAGCAGGATCTCGTCGCGGTCGTCGCAGAGACCGGCGAGCTCTCCAAGGCCAAGGCCGGCGAGGTGCTCGATGCGGTGTTCGATGCCATCAGCGAGTCGTTGAAGAGCAAGCAGGAGGTGCGGCTGGTGGGCTTCGGCACCTTCTCCACCTCCCGCCGCAAGGCCGGCAAGGGCCGCAACCCGCGCACCGGGGAGGAGATCGAGATCGCCGCCTCCGCCACCGTGCGCTTCAAGGCCGGCAAGGCGCTGAAGGACGGGCTGACCTGAGACGTGCCTTCGGCGCGGGCATCCGGCGGGCCCGCGCCGCTCGATCCAGCCTCTGGCGACCAGGGGCGGGGCGCCGGCAGAAGGCCGTCCCCCGCCCGATGCGCGGCCCCGCTTTCCCTGGGGCCGCTTTTCCCTCTACACAGCCGCCTGGACGCTGAGGGCGCTTAGCTCAGCGGTAGAGCGCCTCGTTTACACCGAGGATGCCGGCGGTTCGAATCCGTCAGCGCCCATTCCCCGCCTTCCTTCCCACCTTCCTTCCCCTCGGCCGACAGCCTGGCCCCGCCGCCCCCGGTGCCGCGGGCCAACGGCGCTGTCATGCGCCGCGTGACACCCCGGCCACCTTTCGTCGTCGTCGCTTCTCGCT
>NZ_CACSJM010000146.1 GCF_902706185.1 Roseomonas sp. 18066
GGCCTGGGGAGCGGCGTGGTGACGGGGCGGGTCGCCGCACCGGTCATCCCGGGCTCAGAGGCCCTGGTAGGCGGTGATAGCTTCATCGACGTCCTCGTAAAATTCCAGCATGCCGTTCCGCAGGATTGCGGCCGAGTTGCAGTACTTCTTCACATGCAGCGGGTTGTGCGACACCATCAGGATGCCGGCATTGGCCCGCCGCAGGTCGAACACCGCGCGGCACTTGTCCGCGAAGCGGGCATCGCCGGTGGAAAGCGCCTCGTCCACCAGGTAGCAGTCGAAATCCACCGAGAAGGACAGCGCCATCATCAGCCGCGAGGTCATGCCGGAAGAGTAAGTTTTCACCGGCTCGCGAAAATAATGCCCGAGCTCGGAGAAATCCTCCACGAATTCCTCGGTCTCCTTCACCGGCGTGCCATAGACCCGGGCGATGAAGCGGGCGTTGGCCGCCCCGGTCAGGCTCGACTGGATGCCGAAGCTGCCGCCCAATGGCCAGGACATCCGCATCGTGCAGCGGACGCGGCCGACAGTCGGCCGCTCGACGCCGGCGATGATCTTCAGCAGGGTCGACTTGCCGGCGCCGTTGCGGCCCAGGATGCCGACATGCTCGCCGCGGCGGATGCGCGCATTGGCGCCCCGCAGCACCTGCTTCATGCCCTGCTTGGTCTCGAAGCTCTTCCAGACATTGTCCAGCTCGAGCATGGCCTCACTCCATCATCGTGATGCGGGAGCGGGCGGCGCGCAGCCCGGCCATGCCCAGCAGGTTCAGGCCGAGGATCCAGCAGAGGACATAGGGGATGCTGTAGTAAGGCACGATGCGGTCGCCGAACTGCGCCCAGCGGTTCATCTCATGGACATGCACCAGCGGATTGATCAGCAGGAGCTGGCGCGACTCCTCCGGCAGCATGCTCAACATGTAGAAGGTCGCCGAGATCGGCATCATCAGATAGGTCAGCGGGTGGGTGAAGCGCTCGATCGGCTCGTAAAAGCAGGTCAGCGCCGCCAGCAGCATCGACAGCCCATGCGCCAGCAGCGCGCTCAGCATCAGCCCGCAGAACAGCAGCGCCGGCTCATGCGGCCATTCGTCGAAGAAGACCGCCGCCACCGTGACGAACAACGTGATGATCATGCTGCAGACCGCCGCCTCCATCAGGTTGCGGGCGATGGCGAGGTCCAGCAGCGTGATGTTGCGGTGGAACAGCAGCGACATGTTCGCGTTGATGACGTTCTGGCCGCGGTTGACGATCGAGCGGAACATCACGAAGGGCGTGTAGCCCATGGCATAGAACAGGAAGGTCGGCAGGTTGTTGCCGACCCCATGCCCGCTGAGCGAATGCATGGTCGAGATCATCAGGGCGAGGAACATCGGCTCGGCCAGCAGCCAGATGAAGCCGATGCGGCTGGTCCCGAAGCGGGTCAGCAACTCGCGCATGAACAGCGCGCCGATGACGCGGATTTGTGTCGCCACCTGGCTGGATTCAGCCCGGCGGGGCACATCGCCGATCATCACGGCCGGGCCACCGCTCCGCCACGCAGCAGCGGCTTCACCGCCGCCCAGGCGCCCGAAGGCTCCTTGCAATAGATCGCGGCCCTGGGCGCCATCCCCTGGCCCACCTGCAGCTCGCGGCATTCGCGCCCGCTCGCCGCGTTGTAGGCGCGCACCACCTGCACCGTGACCGGCGCCTGGCCTTCGGCCGGGGCCACCAGCCCGCTGCTGCCCGGCGGCGTCCTGCTCACGAAGTTGGCCAGCGGATCGGCCATGCGGGGCGGCGGCGCCTCGACGCCGCGCGCCGGCGGCACCGAGCCGGGCCCTCCGGCCAGCCCCATCTCGGCCAGGCTGCAGCCGGCCAGGGCCAGCCCGGCAAGCCCGAGGGCCACCAGTCTCATCGCCGGGGCGACCGGGCGGCCGCGCAGCGTCGCGCGGAAAACCCCATCACTGGACTTCCCGCTCACGCAGGCTTGTATGCGTTCTTGCATGGCTTGAATCTACCGCACTGGAACGCGGCTGGCAAAACCCTGCTGAGCCCCCAAACTCACGCTTTATTGAGGAATTTCTTGGCCGGCATGGAAGAAACGAGCCCGACTGCGTCGCCGGCTACCGTTGGCGCCCGCATCGCCTTCCCGGCCGCCACCGCCGCCGAGGCCGCGCATCTGGCCGCTTTCTGGCCGGAATGTCAGTTGGCGCCGATGGACCAGGCTGATTTCCTGGTCCTACCGACAGCCGCCGCGCCGCCGGCACGCGGCCCTGGCAAGCTGCTGCGCTATGCCCCCGGCCCGTTGCGCAGCCCGCGCTTCGATGGCCGCCACCGCCCCGTCGCCCTGCTGCCGGTGGCGGCGCTGCCACCCTGCCTGCGCGACGCCCCCCTGGCCGCCGCCCCTGAGGCCACCGCCGAGGCCCTGGCCCGGGCCGAAGCCTTTGCCGCCCGCCTGGCCACGCTGCGCCTGGGTGGTGAGCCAAGCCTGCCCGACCCCGGCCATGCCCGGCTCGGCCTGCCGCGCCGCGCCGCGCTGCTGGTGCTCGACCCCTGCCGCCCCGACCGCGCCGCCGCCGCCCGCGCGGCGCTCGCCGCCGCCGAGGCCGCCTTCCAGCTGCGCCCGCCCACCGGCGCCCGGCTGCTGAAGGCCCGCCTCTCGCCCTGGACCCTGCTCGACCTGGCCGAAGACCTTTATGGCGCCGGCCCCGACATGGCCCTGCTGGCCGCCGCCGCCGGGGTGCACGTCGCCGGCCGGACCCTGCCCGCCGCCCCGCGCTGGGCCGCGCTGCTGGCCCATCTGCGCTGCGCCGATCCCTTCCTCTCCCGCCCCTGGAGCGCCGAGCAGGCCCTGGACCAGCTGGCCCAATGGCAGCAGGCGCAGACGGAGAACCGCCGCGTCGCCATCTGCCTGGGCATGGCGCTGTGGAAGCGCGACCGCATCGCCGCCCTGTTCGCCCATGCCGGCGGCGCCCCTGGCTTCACCCGCCGCCCGGCCCGCGCCATCGCCGAGGCCCGGGCCCGCCAGGGCGCCGTCGCCGCCTGGGCCGGCGCCGTCTCGCCCGGCTTCCGCGCCGAATGCGAGGCCGCCGGCGTTCCCCTGCTGACCGTCGAGGACGGCTTCGTCCGCTCCCGCGGGCTCGGCGCCCGCTTCCTGCCCGGCGCTGCCTATGCCGTCGACGACCGCGGCATCTATTACGATCCGGGCCGCGCCAGCGCCCTGGAACACCTTCTCGCGATTACCGAGTTTTCACCGGATTTGCTCGCCAGGGCAGCCCGCTTGCGCGCCGCGATCGTCACCCGCGGCGTGACGAAATATAATCTTCACGGCAAAGCCCCCGTCATCGCCGGCCAGGACGGGCGGAAAAAACTCCTCGTCCCCGGCCAGGTCGAGGACGACGCCTCGGTGCGACTCGGCGGCGGCGCGATCCAGGGCAACCTGGCCCTGCTGCGCGCCGTCCGCGACGCCAACCCCGACGCCTGGCTGGTCTACAAGCCGCACCCCGACCTGGAGGCCGGCTTCCGCCGCGGCCGCCTGCCGCCCGAGGCGCTGGACGGCCTGGCCGACCAAGTGGTCACCGGCGCGCCGCTCACCGCGCTCTTCCCGCAGATCGACGCGCTGCACACCCTGACCTCGCTCTCCGGCTTCGAGGCGCTGCTGCGCGACGTCCCCGTGGTCACCTGGGGCCAGCCCTTCTATGCCGGCTGGGGCCTGACCGACGACCGCGCCCCCGACATGCCCCGCCGCGGCCGCGCCCTGTCGCTCGACGCTCTGGTGGCGGCGACGCTGATCCTCTTCCCCCGCCAGGTCGACCCGCTGACCGAGCTGCCCTGCCCGCCGGAGCTCATCCTCGAGCGGCTGGACGACCCGACGGTCTGGAAGGTCTCGCGTTGGACCGCCCATCGCGGCATCGAGGGCTGGATCCGCGGCCTGCTCGCCCGCCGCAAGGGGCTGCGCTGATGTTTCGTTCGGTCGTCATCACCGGGGCCTCGCGCGGGCTCGGCGCCGCCCTGGCACAGCGATTCGCAGCCCCCGGCGTGACCCTCCACCTGATCGGCCGCGACGCCGAGGCCCTGGCCGCCACCGCCGCCGCCTGCACAGCCGCCGGCGCCACGACCCGGACCGCCCGCATCGACGTGCGCGACGCCGGGTCGATGGCCGCCCAGCTGGCCGCCTGGGACGCCGCCACCCCCATCGACCTGGCCATCGCCAATGCCGGCATCGCCGCCGGCACCCGCCCCGGCGGCGCCCGCGAAGGCCTGGCCGCCATCCGCGCCCAGCTGGACACCAATATGATGGGCGCCCTGCACCTGGTGGAGCCGCTGCTGCCCGGCATGCTGGCCCGCGGCCGCGGCGGCATCGCCCTGGTCACCTCGCTCTCGGCCTTCCGCGGCCTGCCCGACAGCGCCGGCTACTGCGCCAGCAAGGCCGCCCTCTGGAGCTACGGCGAGGCCCTCCGCGCCGAGACCGCGCCGAAAGGGCTGCGCGTCACCCTGGTGGCGCCGGGCTTCTTCGACAGCGCCATGGGGGAACGCTGGGTGGGGGCGCGGCCGCTCTCGGTCTCGGCCGAAGCGGCGGCCATCAAGGTCGAGCGCGCCATCCGCCGCGGCGCGGCGCGCATGGCCTTTCCCTGGCCGCTCGCCCTGGCGCTGCGGCTGTCGCCGTTGGCGCCGTCGCGACTCGTCGACGCCCTCGTCAGGCGAATGGACTTCCAGGTCAGGGAATACACAGAGAAGGGGGCGCCGCCCCCTTCACCCCCGGCAGGAACCTGAGGTTCCTGCACCTCCCATCAGAAAGCATCTTTGGGTTGAATACAGGGGAGCAATCTTCGTTAAATTGGCGCTTCGATATGAGGATGTGGCATGCAGCGCTTATCAAGGCCAAGCACCTTCACGCCGCCATTCGCGCAACGTCTCGGCCACTATGTCTACAGCCTGACCGATCCTCGTAACGGGCGGCTCTTCTACGTTGGCCGTGGTCAGGGAAATCGGGTGCTCCAGCACGCAGCGGAGGCGTTGGAAAATCAGAAGCCTACCGACAAGCTGGAAACGCTTCGCGCCATCAACCGGGCCGGCTTGCAGGTCGTCGTCGACATCGTGCGCCATGGGATGAGCGAGGCTGCCGCCAAGGATGTGGAGGCCGCCGTCATCGACTTCGCCCTGCATCGCTACGGCAATCTGGCTAATTTGATCCGAGGCGCCGACGTCGAGCGCGGCTTGGTAAGCCTGGAGACGCTGCTCGCTGATTACGACGCGCCTCCGTTGATGCCGCCTGCGCGCCCATCCCTCTTGGTCGCGATCAACGGAACATGGATCGACAGCATGGGTGAGGCTGATCTCTGGGAGGCGGCCAGGAAATGGTGGAACGCCAGGCGGATCGTGCAAGGCAGCAACTTCCTGCTGCTGGCAACTGCCCAGGGGATCATTCGGGGCGCTTGGAATGCCCACTACGAATGGGATGGAGAAGTCCGGTGGGACATGCTCGACGAGCGGCGCCGGACGATCTACGGCAATACGGAAGATACTTTCAGGCCTTTCCCCGCCCGCCGATTTGCGGGCGAGCCACTGCCGCCTGACGAAGGTGCCGAGTTCATCGGCCGGCATGTTCGCCATCGGAATGTCAAGCTCAGTGGCCCGTTCCGTTATCTTGGCGCGTGGCCGGCCAACACCACGCTTCTTGATCCCGAAGACGGCGTCCCGAGTGAGGCCTTCGCCTAATTGAAGGCGGGGTCCGGGGTGACACCGTCACCCCGGCGGGGAGGTCCAGGAGGGGCGGAGCCTCTCCTGGCCAAGCTTTCAGCCCTGGAGCGTCTTCAGCACCGCATACAACGCCGACTTCGACTCGAAGCCGATGCCAGGGGTTTCGGGCAAACGAATCCGGCTGTCCGCCACCGGCGTGTCGTCCGCGAAGCCGCCGAACGGCGCGAAAACCTCGGGGTAGCTCTCGTTGCCGCCCAGACCCAACCCCACCGCGATGTTCAGCGCGAACTGATGCCCGCCATGCGGCACGCAGCGCCGCGGGCTCCAGCCATGGGCCACCAGCATCTCCAGCGTGCGCAGGTACTCGACCAGGCCGTAGGACAGCGCCGGGTCGAATTGCAGGATGTCGCGGTCCGGGCGCAGCCCGCCATGGCGGATCAGGTTGCGCGCATCGACCATGCTGAACAGGTTCTCGCCGGTCGCGATCGGGCCAGCGTAATGCTCGGCCAGCGCGGCATGGGTGCTGTAGTCCAGCGGGTCCAGCGGCTCCTCGTACCAGCGCAGCTTGTAGGGGGCGAGCGCGGCGCCGTAGCTCAGCGCCGCATGCAGCCCGAAGCGGCCATTGACGTCGACGCACAGCCGCGACCCGTCGCCGCCCAGCAGCGCCAGCACCGCCTCGATCCGCGCCACGTCTTCCTTCAGCGCGTCGCGCAGCGGCGTGCCGGGCGCGCCGCCGATCTTCATCTTCACCACCGAATAGCCCATGCCCAGGTAGCGGCGCATCTCCTCGACCAGGGCGCCCACATCCTTGCCGGGGTAGTAATAGCCGCCGGCGGCATAGATCCAGGCGCTGTCATCGGCCTGGCCCTGGCGATAGCGCTCGGCCAGCAGGCGCCACAGCGGCACCCCTTCCAGCTTCGCCGCCGCATCCCACAGCGCCATGTCCAGCACGCCGACCGCGACCGAGCGCTCGCCATGCCCGCCGGGCTTCTCGTTCTTCATCATCGCGGCCCAGGCGCCGGCCGGGTCCAGCGTGCCCTCCGGCGTCGACAGCGCCACCTCCGGCGCCTCCAGCAGGCGGGGGATGAAACGCTCCCGCAGCAGGCCCGGCTGGGCATAGCGGCCGTTGGAATTGAAGCCGAAGCCGGTGGCGCTGCGGCCCTGCCCGTCCTCCACGGTGACGGCGACGATGCTCGCCGTCATCTTGGAGAAATCGATATAGGCATTGGCGATGTCGCTGCTGATCGGCGCGACGCCGTCGCGGATGGCGGTGATGCGCATGGGCGGGGATTCCTCCGTCGCAGGCCTGAGGGCCCGGTTCGGCCCCCAGACTAGCCAAGCCCGCCGCCGCGTGAAGCCTCACAGCCGTTTTGTTGGAGCGTGTGATTCACGCCTTTCGGCGATTCCGCCTCAGGCGATCACACGCTCACCCCCGCGGATTGGCCGAGAGCCGCGCGAAAGGCCCGTAGAGGTCGCACAGATCCTGCTCCAGCCGCAGCTTGCGGTAGCGCATCGCCGAGAAAGGGTCCTGCGGCTGGATCGCCAGCAGCTGCTGCCCCGACTTGTCCAGGAACAGCCGGTGCTGGAAGCTGTCGCCGCGATGGATGACATAGACATTGCGCTGCTCGGCCACCTCGTCCGTCAGGTCGTCCAGCGCCCAGCGGCGCCAGGTGACGGCCCAGCCCTCCTTGGTGCGGGTCATCGCCCGCGGGTCCATGTCGGCATGGGTGTCGAAGAAGTCGCGATAGGTGCGGCTCAGCCGCTCCAGGTCGTCGCGCAGCCGGGCCAGGACCTGGTTGGTCTCCACCGGCGGCGGCGGCGCCGGCACCAGGTGGATGTCGCTGCCGCCATAGCCGGTGAAGCGCGTCTGGCTGTATTCGCCGGCCGGCCGCTCGGCCAGCAGGGCGGCGGCGCCCGCCATCGCCTCCGGCGCCAAGGCCGTGCCCGCCGAGGCCACGCCCGCAGAAGCCACACCCGCGGAGACCACGCCAGGCCCCGCGCCGATCAGTCCCATCCTGGGAAGCGCCGGGATTTTTTTCCACAAGCTGCTCATGCCGAAGGCCCTTCTCCACGCGGGGGTCGATGCATGCCCCGCGGAAGGGCCTTCTTGCCTGGGCAGCGGTGAAAGAAGGCTGAAAGTCAGGTGGCGGCGTAGCCCTCGGCCGCGATCAGCGCGGCGAGGCGGGCGCGCGGCAGGCGGCTGTCGGCCTCGACGCGGCCGGCGGCCAGGTCGACCCGCACCACGGCGGCGGCATCCTCGGCCTGGATCGCCTCGGTCACAGCGCGCGCGCAATGGCCGCAGCTCATCCCCGTCACGGCGAAACTCTCAGTCATGGCAGCTTCTCCAGCTCATCCAGGATCGGGCAGTCGGGGCGGGCATCGCCGTGGCAATGCTTCGCCAGGTGGCGCAGCGAATGGGCCATGGCCTGCATGGCCTCGGCCTTGGCCTCCAGCGCCGCGACATGGTCGAGGGCGATGCGGCGGACATCGGCGCTGGCCCGGCCGCGGTCGCGCCACAGCGCCAGCAGCCGGCGGACATCCTCCAGCGGGAAGGCCAGGGCGCGCGCATGGCGGATGAAGCGCAGCACGGCCAGATCCGCCTCGGCATAGTCGCGATAGCCATTGCCCAGCCGGCGCGGCGTGATCAGCCCCTCGGCCTCGTAATGGCGGATCATCTTGGCCGACAGGCCGGAGCCCCGCGCCGCCTCGCCGATATTCATGGCGCCGCCCTCCAGCGGGTCAGCAGCAGCGCATTGCCCAGCACCGCCACCGAGGAAAAGGCCATGGCCGCCCCGGCCAGCGCCGGCGACAGCAGGCCGAAGGCGGCCAGCGGAATGCCCAGCGCGTTGAAGCCGAAGGCCCAGACCAGGTTTTCCTTGATCTTCCGCAGCGTCGCGCGGGTCACGGCGAGCGTCGCCGGCACCAGCGCCGGGTCGGGGCGCAGCAGCACGACGGGGGCGGCGGCGATGGCGACATCGGTGCCGCTGCCCATGGCGATGCCGAGCTCGGCGGTGGCCAGCGCCGCCGCGTCGTTCACCCCGTCGCCGACCATCGCCACCTTTTTTCCAGTTGCCTGCCAGGCGGCAATGCGGGCCGCCTTGCCCTCCGGCAACACGCCGGCGGCGACCTCGCGGATGCCCAGGGCCTTGGCCACCGCGCCGGCGGCGGCGGGGCCGTCGCCGGACAGCATGGCGATCTCGACGCCCTGGCGCCGCAGCGCCTGGATGGCGGCGGCGGCACCGGGGCGCGGCGCATCCTCGAAGGCGAGCAGCGCCAGCAGCCGCGGCGGCTCGGCCTCGACCAGGAAGGACAGCGTTTGGCCGGCGGCCTCGGCGGCGGCGATGGCGGCGGACAGCGCCAGCGGATTGGCACCCGATTCCTGCAGCAGCCGCGGGCTGCCGAGCATGACACGCCGGCCGTCGACGCGGCCCTCGACGCCGCGGCCGGGCAAGGCCCGGAAATCCTCGGCGGGGGCGGGATGACCCCCGGCGGCGGCCAGCACGGCGCGGGCCAGGGGATGCTCGCTGCCGGCCTGCAGCCGGGCGGCGGCGGCCAGCGCCTCGGCCTCGGTGACGCCGGGCGCGGGAGTCAGGGTGGCCAGGCGCGGGCGGCCCTCGGTCAGGGTGCCGGTCTTGTCGAAGGCGACCAGGGTGATGCGCCCGGCCTGCTCCAGCGCCGCGGCGTCACGGATCAGGATGCCGGCCCGCGCGGCGGCGCCGGTGCCGGCCATGATGGCGGCGGGGGTCGCGAGGCCCAGGGCGCAGGGGCAGGCGATGACCAGCACGGCGACCGCATGCAGCAGGGCGGTGGCGATCCCGGCACCCGCGACCAGCCAGCCCAGCAGGGTCAGCAGCGCGACCCCCAGCACCACGGGGACGAAGACGGCGCTGACCCGGTCGACCAGCTTTTGCACCGGGGCGCGGCTGGCCTGCGCGGCCTCGACCAGGGCGGCCACCTGGGCCAGGCGGGTCTCGCCGCCGACCGCGGTGGCGCGCAGCACCAGCCGACCATCGAGGGACACCGTGCCGGTGGCGACGCTGTCGCCGGGAGCTTTCTCCACGGCACGGCTTTCGCCGGTGAGCGCGCTTTCGTCGACGCCGGCGGCGCCCTCTTCCACCGTGCCGTCGGCGGGGATGCGCTCGCCGGGGCGGACCACCAGGCGGTCACCGGGGCGCAGCAGGGCGGCGGCGATCTCTTCCTCGACGCCGTCGGGGGTGATGCGGCGGGCCAGGCGGGGGCGCAGCGCCAGCAGGGCGGCGATGGCGGCCCCGGTGGCGCGGCGGGCGCGGCCCTCGAGGTAGCGGCCGAGCAGGACGAAGGCGATGACCACCGCCGCCGCCTCGAAATACAGATGCGGCTCGCCCTGCAGCAGCAGGACCAGCGACAGGCCGAAGGCGGCGCTGGTGCCGAGCGCGACCAGCAGGTCCATGTTGCCCGTCCGCGCGCGGATCGCCGCCCAGCCGGCGCGGTAGAAGCGCAGGCCCAGCCAGAATTGCAGCGGGGCGGCCAGCAGCGCCTGCACCCAGCCCGGCGGCATCCAGTGCTGGCCGAAGCCCATGCCGACCATGCCGATCAGGAAGGGCGCGGCCAAGGCGAAGGCGATGGCCAGCTCGATGCGGGCGCGGCGGTCTTCGGCGGGGGCCGCATCCCCGGCCTCGGCGGCGGTGACGCGGTAGTCGGCGCGCTCGACCGCGGCGGCGAGCACAGCCGGGTCCAGCCCGGCGAGGACCGTCAGCGCCGCGCGTTCCGAGGCCAGGTTGACGGACGCCTCCAGCACGCCGGGGACGTGGCGCAGCGCGCGTTCCACCCGGCCGGCGCAGCTGGCGCAGGTCATGCCGGCGATGCCGAGCGACTGGCTTTCGGTAGCCAGACCGTAGCCCGCCTTGTCCAGCGCGGCGGCGAGCTCCGGCAGCGGCGTGGTACCGCTGACCTCGGCGCGGCTGCTGGCCAGGTTGACGCGGGCGCCGGCGACGCCGGGCAGGCGGGACAGGGCACGCTCCACCCGGCCGGCGCAGCTGGCGCAGCTCATGCCGGTGACGGGCAGGGAAAGGGAGGAAGCTTCGGCCATGCCTGCCAGATGGGGCTTCCCATAATGGGAAGGTCAAGCGGGCCGGCGCAGGGCTGCCATGTGAAATCCTGGCGCCCTGCCCTTGATCGGCGACGGCGAAGGCAAAGATCACGCGCATGCACCGCGCTCTTTTGTCCGCCGCCTGCGCCGCCGCCCTGCTGGCGTCGCTTCCTGCCGCCGTCGCCCAGGCGCCGGCAGCCACCCCCGAAGCCCCGGCCGAGGCCGGGCAGAACCGCATCCAGGTGGTGAACCGCACCGGGCAGGATGCGACGGCGATCCATGCCGTGCGCAGCGGCCGCGCCGACTGGGGCAGCAACACGCTGCCGCGGGCGATGCCGACCGATAAGAGCTTCACGCTGCGGACGCGGGTGGAGGCGGGGTGCCGCTTCGACATCCGGCTGATCACCGCCGACGGCAAGCGCGCCACGCTGCGCGACCGCGACGTCTGCGCGACGCCGCGGGTGGAGGTGACGGCGGCCGACCTGCGCCCGGCGCCGACGCGGCCGGCGGAGGGCACGCCGAACCCGCGGGCCGGCGGGTCTTCCGGCACCGGCTTCGTGGTGGCGACGGACCGGGTGCTGACGAACCAGCATGTGGTCGCCGGCTGCAACAGGATCTTCGTGCGCACCGCGGATGGGCGGACGTTGCCGGCGGTGCCGCCGGCGCGGGTCGATGAGAGCGTCGACCTGGCGTTGCTGGCGGTGCCGGGCGATCCCGGGGATGTGGTGGCCTTCCGCTCGACGCCGGATGTGCGGCGGGGCGAGGGGGTGATCGCCTTCGGCTTTCCGCTGGCGGGGCTGCTTTCGTCCGACCCGAAGCTGACGCGGGGGGAGATGAACGGCATGAACGGGCTGCGCAACAACCCGAACCACTATCAGATCAGCGCCGAGGTGCAGCCGGGCAATTCGGGCGGGCCGTTGCTGGACATGCAGGGGCATATCGTCGGCGTGGTGGTGAGCAAGCTGCATGCGCAGAACATCGCCAAGCAGACGGGCGACATTCCGCAGAACGTCAATTTCGCCATCAAGGGGAGCGCTGCGCAGGTGTTCCTGCGGCGTGCCGGCATCGTGCCCGAGGTTGCGCCGAGTTCTGGCGCGGATCGTTCGGCCGCGGATATCGGCGAGGACATCAACCGCAGCACGGTGTTCATTCGCTGCGAAAAATAATTCTTTCTGACAGAAATAGATGAGGGGTCCGGGGAGAATACTTTCTCCCCGGCCTTTTTTTATGGCTCGAGGTCCTCGGGCGTGTTGGCGTTGAAGAATGGGTCGCTGGGTTGGGCGTCCCACTCGACCGTGGCGCAGCCGAGGCTGTCGGCGAAGCGCCGGGGCTGCCGTTCGCCGTGGTTGATCGCGGTTCTGAGCGTGTCGCGCAGGCTGGTGGCCCAGAGGGCGACGGGCGGGTGGTCCTGGCCGCCTGAGCTTGCCCGGGCGACCAGCGTGCTGTCCTGCCGGCAGGCGGCGTGCAGGCGGGTGGCGAGATCGGGCGGGATGAAGGGGGTGTCGCCGGGGCAGGTCAGCACCCAGTCGAAGTTTTTTTCGGTTGCATGGTCGAGCCCGGCGAGGATGCCCACCAGCGGCCCGAGGTTGCCCGGGATGGGATCGGGCGCCACGGGCAGGTCGTAGGCGGCGAAGCGGGCCGGGTCGCCATTGGCGTTGAGCAGCAGGGCGTCGACCTGGGGGCGGAGGCGCTCGACCAGGTGGGCCAGCATGGGGCGGCCGGCGATGCGGCGCAGCGGCTTGTCGCCGCCGCCCATGCGGGTGGCCAGGCCTCCCGCCAGGATGACGCCCAAAGTCTTTCCCATGGGGATGCGGGTCATGCCGTCCGGCGCAGGGCGGCGCGGGCGGCGAGGAAGGCCAGGCTGCCGGCGATGACGGCGAAGACCAGGCCGCCGGCGACGGTCTCCTCCGCAGCCGGCAGGGCGGCGAGCAGCCAGGCCGGGCCATGGTCGGGCAGGAATTGCAGGCCCGGGGGCAGCAGCCAGCGGCCGAGGGCGAATTCGGCGGGCACCAGCAGCAGATGGGTCAGGGGGTTGCCGAGGGCCAGGCAGGCGGCGGCTGCGGCAGGTAGGCTGCCACGGAGCGCCAGGGCGAAGGCGCCAGCAAAGAGGAGATGGGCGCCGAAGGCCGGCAGCATGGCGGCGGCGGCGCCTGCCGCGATGCCGCGGGCGACCCGCTGGGGGCCGCCGGGAGAGGCCAGGAGCCTCTCCCACCGTGTCCGCGCCTGCTGCCTGAAGTTCTGCAGCATGGCGCGGGGTAGGGCCTCAGACCTTCTCGACCTGGGCGTATTCGAGCTCGACCGGGGTGGCGCGGCCGAAGATGGAGACGGAGACCTTCACGCGGCCGCGCTCCTCGTCGACTTCTTCCACCGTGCCCATGAAGCTGGTGAAGGGGCCGTCGGCGACGCGGACCTGCTCGCCGATCTCGAAGACCACCGCGGGGCGCTTCGGCTTGTCGACGCCTTCCTGGACCTGCTGGACGATGCGCAGGGCCTCGGCCTCGGAGATCGGGCTGGGCTTGTTGCGGGCGCCGAGGAAGCCGGTGACCTTGGGCGTGTCCTTGACCAGGTGCCAGGCCTCGTCGGTCATCTGCATCTTCACCAGCACGTAGCCGGGGAAGAACTTGCGCTCCGAGTTGATCTTCTGGCCGCGGCGGACCTCGGTCACCTCCTCGGAGGGGACCAGGATGTCACCGAACTTGTCGGCCAGGCCCTTCTGGGCGGCCTGCTCCTGGATCTGCTGGGCGATCTTCTTCTCGAAGCCCGAATAGACGTGAACGACGTACCACTTCATGTCGGCCATGGGATCTCGCTCCGTCTTACGCGCCGAAGCCGAAAAGCAGGCTCACCACGAATTGGATGAGCTTGTCGGACAGCAGGAAGAAAACCGCGGCCAGGGCGGAGAGCGCCAGGACCAGGCCGGTGGTGATGAGCGTTTCCTTGCGCGACGGCCAGGTGACGCGGGCCACCTCCTGCCGCACATCGCGG
Source organism: Roseomonas sp. 18066 (assembly GCF_902706185.1). Lineage (GTDB taxonomy): Bacteria > Pseudomonadota > Alphaproteobacteria > Acetobacterales > Acetobacteraceae > Pseudoroseomonas. The sequence goes on from NZ_CACSJM010000146.1 coordinate 13,726, forward strand.
ATGAACAGCGCGGGATCGAGCTTCGCCAAAATCGCTACCCTAACTGGTTACCCTGAGGGGAAGGAAACGCTTCGCGGGCGGCATCCGGTCCGGAGCCACCCCAGAAGACGCCGGCCTCGCGCGGCGGAAAGCGGAGGCCGTTGGCAGGGGCGGAGGGTCTCGAACCCACAACCTCCGGTTTTGGAGACCGGCGCTCTAGCCAATTGAGCTACGCCCCTGCACGGCAGCCATCGCTGCGCGAGGCCGCGTCTATAGGGCAGGCAATCGCGGCTGTCGAGGGGAGGAAGCGGGGTCGGCGGCGCCGATGCGGCGGGATCGGCATGGCCAGGGCCAAGTTTTTGCCGGATGGCACAAAAAAAGCGGGCCGCCCGAGGGCGGCCCGCTCCGTTCCGGCCCGAAGGCCGGCTTAATTCAGGCGCTGATCGAGGCGACGACGCCGGCGCCGACGGTGCGGCCGCCTTCGCGGATCGCGAAGCGCAGGCCTTCATCCATGGCGATCGGGGCGATCAGCTCGACGTCCATCGAGACGTTATCGCCCGGCA
>NZ_CACSJM010000147.1 GCF_902706185.1 Roseomonas sp. 18066
GGGCTTCGGCCCGGGCGGCGGCGGGGCGGGCCATGACGCCGCGATCCTCCAGCGCGTCCCAGGCGGCCTGGGGCTCGAAGGCGGCGTCGGCCGCGACCATGGCGATGACCACCGCGCCCAGGCCGTAGACCGCGGGGCCCAGCTCGACCTCGGCCAGGTCCGCCAGCCTTGTGTAGGAAACCAGCGCGCCGAAAAGAAAAACCTCCAGCATGCTCCAGGCGCCCAGATGCTGGTGCCAGCGCAGCGGCAGCGCCAGCCAGGGCGGCGGCGCCGCCGAGACCAGCCCCGCCAGCACCACCAGCCGCAGCACCAGCCGCCCCAGCGGCACCAGCACGACGGTCGCCACCAGCAGCACCGCCAGGATCCACAAGCCGTCATCGATGAAGGCGGCGGCGCCGGAATCGACCATGCTGCCGCGCATACGCCCCAGCAGCCGGATGGTCAGGAAGGGGGTGGTCAGCGTCACCAGGCACAGCAGCAGGCTGGTCAGCGCCAGGGCCAGGGGGGTGGCCAGCGGGCTGGCGCGGTGCCGGCGCAGCACCGAATCACAGCGCGGGCAGCGGGAATCCACCCCCGGCGGCAGCGCCGCCAGCCGCACCAGCTGGCCGCAATCGTCGCAGGCGCGCAGCCTCGCGGGAGCGTCAACCATCAGCGGAACCGGGGGGCAGGACGGGGGGCAGGGCGGGTCATGGGCTGCGCCAGCAACCCGCCAGCCCCGGCAAAGGTTTTTCCACCCGGCGAGAAAACGCCATGGCGGTCAGGGCGCCGCCGCCGGCCGCCACTGGCCGGCATCCATCAGGCGCGAGAAAAGCCGCTCGCGCTCCTCCGCCTCCAGCGGGCTGACGCCCAGCAGCATGCCATGCACCAGCCCCTGCGCCGCCAGCCAGCGCAGCGTCGCCAGCTCCGGATCGGTGGCCTCGGCGCGGATATTGGCCAGGCGCTCGGCGGCGCGGTCGCGGATGACGGAGAGCATGCCCGGCTCCTCGGCCACCGCCGCCAGGATGGCGAAGGCGACCGAGCGCGGCATGGAGGTGGCCTCCCGGGCGGTGGCCAGGTCGGCGACCAGATGCGCCTCCGGATGGGTCGCGCCGAGCTCCGCCTGCTGCTCGCGGTGGAAGCCGTCGAAATAGTCCAGCTGGTGCTCCAGCAGCGCCAGCAGCACGGCGGCCTTGCTGCGATACTGGTGCATCAGCCCGCCCTTGCTCATGCCGGCCTCGCGCGCCAGGGCCTCCAGCGTCAGCCGGCCGGGCCCGTCGCGGGCGATGATGGCCAGGGCGGCCTGCAGCACGGCGCTGCGCGAGCGGCGGGAGCGGGTGGGATTGTCCATCGGCCTTCCGCGGCGGCTGGGGAGGGAGCGGGACCCTAGCCGCGGGCGGCGGCGGGCGGCCAGGGCAAAAACAATCCGCCCGGTTGGTTTTTTCGTGAGCGGCGCCGCGCGAGGAAGGCCCGGCCATCCTATACCAGCGGCCATGCCCCCGGCATGACGATCCCTCCATGCCGGGGCCGCAGGGCTGCGGCAGGCCGACAATCGACGACATTTCCCGACTTTCCAAAGACAAGCTTTACATAGGGCGGGGATACTTAACGTCCCGTTGATATTTATGCCTATGCTCCCGTCGTCGAGAGACCCCGGCGGACGCCCAGCGCCCGCCCCCCGCATCCGCACGGCCAAGGGACTTCCGGCGCCCCATGAACAACAGCTCCGCCCAGGAAAAGCGACTGGCCGCCTTCAAGGTCACGCCCGAGGATATCCGCGTGCTGCAGGGCATGGGGGACTTCGCCCGCAACCGCCTGCCGGCGCTGCTGGAAGAGCTGCACCACGAATTCGCCGCCTGGCCGGAGATCCATGCGGCGCTGGTGAAGCCGGAGGTGCACCGCGCCCGCGTCGCGCATTGGTGCCGGGTGGTCGGCGGCGATGTCGGCCCGGGCTTCACCGAATCCGCCGAGGCGCTGGCCTCCGCCTTCTACGCCCATGGCGTGCCCGGCTATGCGGTGGCCATCTGCCACGCCTCGGTGATGCACGGCATCCTGCGCGACCTCGGCCTGGAGGAAGATGGCCGGCCGAGCCGCGGCGGGCTGTTCAACCGCGCCAGCCGCGCCCAGGGCCATGCCTTCCGCATCGCGCTGAACAAGGGCGCCTGGTTCGACCTGGAGCTGCTGCTGGAGACCTATGCCGCGGCCGAGCAGAAAAGCCGCGCCGCCGCGCTGAACCAGATGGCGGAAGCCATCGAGCGCGAGGCCGGCATCGCCGTCGAGCAGGTCAGCGCGCTGACCGGCGACATGTCCGGCACCGCCCGCGACATGTCGGCCACCGCCGCCCGCACCGGCGCCAATGCCGGCGAGGCCGCCGAGGCCGCCGCCCAGACCCGCCAGACCGCCGAGACGGTGGCCGAGGCGGCGGAGCAGCTGACCGCCTCGATCCACCAGATCGTCCGCCAGGTCAGCGGCAGCACCGCCTCCGCCCAGCGCGCCGTCATCGCCGGCCGCGGCGCCCGCGACAGCATCGAGGCGATGTCGCAGCAGGCCGCCCAGATCGGCAAGATCGCCGAGATCATTGCCGACATCGCCGCCCGCACCAATCTGCTGGCGCTGAACGCCACCATCGAGGCGGCGCGCGCCGGCGACGCCGGCAAGGGCTTCGCCGTGGTCGCCGGCGAGGTGAAGCAGCTGGCGACGCAGACCGCGCAATCGACCGCCGACATCACCCGGCAGATCGCCGCCGTCCGCCAGGCGACGCAGCTGGCGGCCGACGAGGTCAGCCAGGTGGTCGGGCTGATCGGCGAGATCGACAGCATCACCTCCGCCGTCGCCGCCGCGGTCGACGCCCAGGGCAGCGCCACCGCCGCCATCGCCCATAGCGTCGTCGAGACGGCGAGTGCTGCCAGCCGCATGTCGCAGCGCACCGACGATGTCCGCGCCGCCGCCGCCGAGGCCGACCGCCAGTCGGAGGCCGTGCGCCACACCGCCGGCGTGCTGGAGAACGCCGTGCGCCAGCTGCGCCAGACGGTGATCCGCGTCGTCCGCACCTCGACCAAGAGCGTCGACCGGCGCGAGGGCGACCGCGTCGATGTCGACCTGGCCGGGCGGCTGTCGATCGCCGGCGGCGCGCCGCAGCCGGTGCGGGTGCTGAACCTGTCCGACAGCGGCGCGCTGGTCAGCGGCGCCGAGGCCCTGCCGGGCACCAGCGCCAAGCTGGCCTTCGAGGGCATGGACATGCCGGCCGAGGCGGTGGTCATGCGCGACGGCCTGCTGGTGCTCAGCCTGTCGCCCGGGCCGCTGCAGCTGGAGAAGCTGGTGGCGCTGCTGAACCGCAAGGCGGCCGGCAAGAAGTCCGCCGCCTGAGCGCCCGGCGATCCGCAAGGCGCCGGCCCTGAAACCGCCGGTCGAGAGAAAGAAGACGGGGTCCAGGGGAATTCGCTCCCCTGGCCATTTGTTTTGCCTCTGTCACGCTTCCGATTGACATCCCCCCGCGCTTTCTATCGATTCTGCTCATGTCGGCTCCTTCCATTCCTGCGGTGATGCTGCCTCCCGCGCTCGACGCCCTGGTCCAGGCGCGTCTGGCCGAGGGCGGCTATGCCGATGCCGAGGCGGTGGTGGAGGCCGCGCTGCGCCTGCTGGCCGCGGCGCCGGAGCCGCCGCAGCCCGGCCATGCCCTGCTGCTGCGGCTGGAGAAGCGCCTGCAGGGGCTGGGCGGCGCCGAGGCCATGGCGGTGGCCATCGGCCTGCTGGGCGAGGCGCTGGGCCTGGCCCGCATCGCCTTCTGCGAGCTGACGCCGGACGGCAAGGCGGCGGCCTGGTCGCCGGCCGGGCCGATCGCGCCGCCGTCGCTGCCGGCCGCGCTGCTGCAGGCGGTGGCCGATGGCCAGCCGCTGGCGCTGCGCGGCGGCGATGCCGATCCGCGGCTGCCCGCCGGCGCCCCCGCCATCCTGGTCGCGCCACGGCTGGAGGATGGGCGCCTGGCCGCCCTGCTGCTGGCCGAGGCGCCGGCGCCGCGCGCCTGGCGCCGGCGGGAGCTGGCGCTGGCCGCCGAATTCGCCTCGCGCCTGACCGCCGCGCTGCGCCGCGCCCGGATGGAGGCGGCGCTGCATGACAGCGAGCAGCGCTACCGCACGCTGTTCGACACCTGCCCCTTCGCCATCATCATCATCGACACGGCGACGCATGCGGTGCTCGACGTCAACGAGAATGCCTGCGACTCCTACGGCTATTCGCGCGAGGAATTCCTGCGGCTGCGCATCGGCGACCTCGACGTGCTGCGCGAGCCGGAGGCGATCCGCGCCCATGCGCGCAGCTTCGCCATCCGCCCCGGCGTGCAGCAGTTCGAGACCCGGCACCGCGACAGCGCCGGGCGCGTGCGCGACGTGCTGGTGCGGGTGCATGGGCTGCAGCTCGATGGCCGCGGCATCAGCTATGGCGCGCATGTCGACATCACCGACCGCAAGGCGGCCGAGGCGCGGCTGCGGCTGGCGCTGCAGGCCGGGCGGCTGGGCACCTGGGAATTCGACCTGGCCACCGATCGCGGCCGCCGCGCCGGCCTGCTGGCCGAGGCGCTGCCGCAGGTCGCGACGGAAGGGTTCGGCCTGGCCGACTGGATGGCGCTGATCCACCCCGAGGATCGCGAGGCGGTGCGCGCCGCCTTCGCCGCCCTGGCCAGCGACGAGCGGGAGGAGTTCCGCGCCGAGTTCCGCGTCCACCGCCCGGGCGGCGGGGCCCCGGGCGGCGCAGGCTCGGGCGGCGGGGCCCCGGGCATGGCTACCCCGGGCATGGCTACCCCGGGCATGGCGGGCGCCGACTGGGTCTGGATCAGCTCGCAGGGGGCGGTGGCCGAGCGCGATGCCGCCGGCCGGCCCAGCCGCATCGCCGGCGTCGCCCAGGACTGCACCGACCGCAAGCAGGCGGAGGAGCGCCAGGCGCTGCTGACGCGCGAGGTCGACCACCGCGCCAAGAACGCGCTGGCCGTGGTGCAGGCGGCGCTGCGGCTGACCCGGGCCGAGACGCTGCCGCTGTACCGCCGCGCGGTGGAGGGGCGGGTGGCGGCGCTGGCCCGCGCCCAGACCCTGCTGGCCGAGGATCGCTGGGCGGGCGCGGATCTGGCCGCCCTGCTGCGCGGCGAGATCGAGCCGTTCCTGGCCGGCCGCGCCCAGGCGCTGCGGCTGGACGGGCCGGCCGTGCTGCTGCCGGCGGCGGCGGCGCAGCCGCTGGCCATGGCGATGCACGAGCTGGCGACGAACGCCACCAAGCATGGCGCGCTGTCGGCGCCGCAGGGCGAGATCGCCATCGCCTGGACGGTCGATGACAGCACCGAGCGCCGGCTGCGCATCGCCTGGCAGGAGGCGGGCGGCCCGCCGCTGGCCGGCGCGCCGGCCCGGCGCGGCTTCGGCGCCCGGGTGATGGAGGCGACGCTGCGCGGCCAGCTCGGCGGCGCGCTGGCGCTCGATTGGAACGGCGCCGGGCTGCTCTGCCGGATGGAGCTGCCGCTGCGGCGCGCGCTCGGCCATGGCCCGCTGCCGGCCGGCGCGGTGGCCGGGCCGCTGGCCGAGGCGCGGGACTAGAGCAAATTATCGTCGCAAGAGCGAAGACAACTTGCCCTAGCTCCCCGGCGCCGTCTCGGCCGGCGCCAGCAGCTGCGCCAGGCTGCGCACCAGCAGCCGGTCGGAGATCGGCTTCTCCAGATAGGGCCGGCCGCGCAGCATAGGGTCCTGCGGGCGCAGCACATTGCCGGTCGCGAAAAGATAGGGCACGCCCAGCTGCTCCAGCCGGTCGGCCACCGGATAGGCGGTGATGCCCGGGCCCAGGTGGATGTCGAGCACGGCGCCATCCGGCCGGCCGCCGGCGAGCGCGGCCAGCGCCGCTTCCGCATCCGGATGCGGCCCGACCACCGTGGCCCCCGCCTGGCGCAGCACCATCGTGAGCTCGGAGGCGATGTTGTAGTCATCCTCGACGACCAGGATGCGGAAGCCGGCAAGCGGCGCGGCATGGGACATGGAACCTCGCGGGGCTGGAAAGGGGGGGATCAGCGCAGCGGCAGGGCGATGCGGCAGCGCAGCCCCCCCTCCCGCAGCGCATAGTCGGTGCGGGCGCCGAGCGAATAGGGCAGCGCCTCCTCGATCAGCTCGCGGCCATAGCCGCGCGGCCGGTCCGGCGCGCCCGCGGCAGGCGGCAGGTCGAGGCCCTGCTCCTGCCATTCGAGCTGCACCCAGCGCAGCACCGGGCGGGCCGGGCGGCCGGGCACGCGCGGCGGCGGCAGCCTGTCCTCGTCGCCCGCCTCGTGGATCTGCCAGCGCACCGAGAGCTGGCCGGCCAGGTCGTCGCGCAGCGCGCCGTACTTCACCGCATTCGTCGCCAGCTCGTGCAGCGCCAGCGAGAAGGTCTGCACCTGCTCGACGGAGAGGCTGACCTCGGGCCCCTGGATCAGGATGCGCGGCGGCTCGAGCTCGGCATGCGCCTCCAGCTCGGCGCGGACCAGGGCGCCGAGCTCCACCGTGTCGCTGCCGAAGCGGCTGAGCAGCCCCTGCGCCCGGCTGAGCGCCGCCAGCCGCTGGTCGAAGGCGGCGACAGCTCCCCCGCGCCCCAGCGTCTTGAAGGCGACGGCGCGGATCACGGCGAGCAGGTTGCGCGAGCGGTGCTGCAGCTCGGCCACCAGCACCTCCTGCCGCGCGGCGATGCGCTTCTCCTCGGTGACGTCCTTGCCGATGCCGCCGATCCAGCGCACCCGGCCGCGGCCGTCGCGGATCGGGAAGTCGCTGTTGCGCAGCCAGCGGATCTCGCCGTCGGGGCGGCGGATGCGGTATTCGAAGGTCACCGCCTCGCCGCCGCGGACACGGGCGATATGCGACAGCGCCCGGCTGCGATCGACCTCCAGGATGGTCGCGGCCCAGCCCTGGAAATCGTGCTCGCCGAGGCCACCCTCGCGCGGCAGGCCATAGATCCGCTCGAAGGCCGGCGTCAGGTAGTCGAGCCGCAGCGTGCCGGCGTCGCGGATCCACAGCACGTCGGAGGAAGCCTCGCCGAATTGCCGCAGCCGCTCCTCGCTCTCGCGCAGCGCCGCCTCGGTCTGCTTCTGCGGCGTCACGTCGATATGCGCGCCGATCAGCCGCACGGCGCGGCCGCTGGCGTCGCGCTCGATATCGGCGCGCGCCACGATCCAGCGCGAGGCGCCGTCGGAGGGGCGGATGATGCGGTACTCGTTCTGGTAGGTGGCGCTGTCGCCGGCCAGCGCCGCCTGCAGCGCGGCGGCGGCGGGCTCGCGGTCCTCGGGGTGCAGCCGGCGCAGCCAGGCGCCGTGATGCTCCTCCAGCCCGGCGAGATCCGCGCCCACCGGCTCCAGCCCGTGCACGGCACGGTATTCGGGCGAATGGTCGCTGACCACGCGCAGCCCCTGCTGGCCCAGGCCCAGGTCGATGTCGAAGCCGCCGATGCCGCCGATCCGCTGGATGCGGGCCAGCTCCGCCTCGCGCCGGCGCAGCGCGGTCTCGGCGCGGGCCTGCTCCAGCGCCGCCCAGGTGCGCTCGGCGGTCTCCTCGGTCAGCGCGATCTCGGCCGGGCTCCAGATCCGCGGCGTCGCGTTCTGCACGGCGAAGACGGCGACCCAGAGGCCGTCCTTGACCAGGCTCATGGCGATGGTGGCGCCGATCTGCAGCTCGGCGAACAGGGCGCGGTTGGCATCCGCCAGCACCGGCTCGCGCTGGGCGTCGTCGATCACCAGGATCTGGCTGTGCCGCAGCTGGCGCATCACGGCATCGCCGAAGGCATCGGCCTTCCAGCGCCCGGCCAGCGACGGCACGCCGCGCGTGTAGTCGAGCCGGACCTCCGCCTCCTGCTCGTCGATGATGTCGACATAGAGCACGCGGCTGGCGTCGAGATGCTCGCCCAGCAGGCGGGCGGCGGTGGCCTGCACGGCGGTGGCCTCGGCCAGCGGGCGCAGCGCGTCGGACAGCCGCAGCAGGAAGGCCTGCTGCTCCTCGCCGGCACGCAGCGCGGCCTCGACCTGGTCGCGCCGCCATTCGGCGCGCAGCCGCGCCGTGGTCTCGATATAAACTGACCAGAGCGCGACGACGCCGCCCGCCTCGTCGCGCAGCGGGCTGCAGGAATGGGTGAACCAGGCCTGCTCGCCGGCGCCGTCGCGGTGCAGCCCGTAGGGCTGGTCCTGCAGGGTGACGGTCTGCCCGGCCAGCACCGCGGCCAGCACCGGCGCCCAGGTGGCGCGGATTTCCGGCGTGCTGTCGAAGATCGGCCGGCCGAGCGCGCCGGGATGCTTGTCGGCCATCAGCGGCCGCGCCGCGTCATTGTAGATCAGGTGGCCCGCGGCGCCCCATTGCAGGCAGGTGGGGAACCCGCTGGCCAGCAGCAGGTCGATGGCGGTGCGCAGGCTCTGCGGCCAGGTGGCGAGCGGCCCGAGCGGCGTCGCCGCCCAGTCCAGCCGGCGGATCAGCCCCGCCATCTCGCCGCCGGCGGCAGGCCAGGCCGGGCGGTCGGCGGGGGCGTTCATGGCACGGGGCCGCGGCGCGGGGCGCGCGCGCCGCAACCGCCAGGGGTCAGCTTAATTGCGTTCCGCGCAACGAGGGGGCCGCGGCAGGTTGCCGGGCCCCGGCTGCTCAACCGAGCAGCACCTGCACGCGGCCGACCAGCCGGTCGACGGTGAAGGGCTTGGTCAGCACCTGCATGCCGGGCTCGATCTGGCCGCCGCCCAGCGCGGCATTCTCGGCATAGCCGGTGATGAACAGCACCTTCAGCTCCGGCCGCAGCTGGCGCGCCGCATCGGCGACCTGGCGGCCGTTCATGCCGCCGGGCAGGCCGACATCGGTCAGCAGCAGGTCGATGCGCGCCGGGCTGCGCAGGATTTCCAGCGCGCTGGCGCCTTCCTCGGCCTCCAGGCAGGCATAGCCCTGCTCCTGCAGCACCTCGACCACCATGGCGCGCACCACCCCCTCGTCGTCGACGACCAGGATGGTGCTGCCCTGCTCCGCCTCGGGCAAGGGCCCGGCCTCCGGCGCGGGCAGCTCGGCCCGCAGCACCGGGGTGTGGCGCGGCAGCTCCAGCCGGACGCAGGTGCCCTGCCCGGGGCTGGAGGTGATGCGGATGTCGCCGCCGGACTGGCGCACGAAGCCATAGATCATCGACAGGCCGAGGCCGGTGCCCTGGCCCAGCGGCTTGGTGGTGAAGAAGGGGTCGAAGGCGCGGGCCAGCACCTCGGGCGTCATGCCGCCGCCGCTGTCGGTGACCTGCAGCACCACGGCGCCGCCGGCGTTCAGCGTCTCGATCACCAGGCTGCCGCCATCGGGCATGGCGTCGCGCGCATTGATGCAGAGGTTGAGCAGCGCGTTCTCCAGCTGGCTGGGATCGACCAGCACCGGCCACAGCGCCGGGTCGGGCCGCCAGTCGACGGCGATGGCGGGGCCGGCGGTGTTGCGCAGCAGGTCGGCCATGCCGGCCACCAGCCGGTTCACCTCGGTGGGCTTGGGGTCCAGCGTCTGCCGGCGCGAGAAGGCCAGCAGCCGGTGGGTCAGCGCCGCGGCGCGGGCCGAGGCGGCGCGGGCGCGCTCGATATAGCGGTCGAGCTCGGTGACGCGGCCCTGGGCCACGCGCATCTCCAGCAGCTCCAGATTGCCGGAGATGCCGGTCAGCAGGTTGTTGAAGTCATGCGCCAGCCCGCCGGTCAGCTGGCCCACCGCCTCCATCTTCTGGCTCTGCCGCAGCTGCTCCTCCAGCTGGTGCCGGGTCTCGGCGGCGGCATGCTCGGCGGTGACGTCGCGGCCGACGGCGAAGAGCCGCGGCAGCTCGGCCTCGGCCTCGCCTTCCTCGGCCGGCAGGGCGACCAGCGTCCAGGCGATCCAGCGAAAGCCGCCGGCAGCATGGGCCAGCCGCGCCTCGCAGCGGACCGGGCTGCGCCCCTCCCGCAGCCGGGCCAGGGCCTCGGCCAGCGCCGGCGCATCTCCGGGCACCGCCAGCGCCACCAGCGGCACCCCGCGCAGCGCCGCGGGGGCCAGGCCCAGCAGCCGCCCCCAGCCCGGGCTGCCGCGCAGCAGCGCGCCATCCGGCCCGGCGATGGCCAGCAGGTCCTCGCTGGCATTCCACAGGCTGTCGCGCTCGGCCGCCGTCGCATTGGCGCGGCTTTCCAGCAGCTGGTTCAGCTGCTCGCGCTGCGCCTCGGCCTGGCGCCGCTCGGTGATGTCGACCGAGACGCCGGACAGCGACACGGCGGCGCCATCGGCGGCATAGGCCGGCTGGCCGCGCAGGCCGATCCAGCGGATGTCGCCCGACGGCGTCAGCACGCGATACTCGATGTCGTAGTCGCCGCCCGAGCGCAGGCTCCCGGCCATGGCGGCGTCGACGGCGGCGCGGTCCTCGGGGTGGATCGCCTCGCGCAGCGCCGCATAGGGGAAGTCGACCGCCGGGTCGCGGCCGAAATTCTCCCGGCAGGTGGCCGAGCTGGCCAGATCGCCGCCCTGCAGGTCCAGCGTCCAGACGCCCATGCGGCCGGCGGTGACCGCCATGCGCTGCAGCCGGTCGCTGCGCTGGGCCGAGCGCAGCAGGCGGACATTCTCGAAGGCGATGGCGGCGGAGCGGGCCAGCGCCTCCAGCCGCATCGCCGCGCGCGGATCGGCGCGCTGGCCGGGCTGCCAATAGGCGCCGAGCGCCGCGAAAGGCTCCGGCGCGCCGATCGGCACCATGACGAGGGCGCGGATGCGGGCGGCGGTGTAGAGCGCGTGCGGCACCCGCGCATCCTGGGTGATGTCGGGGATCTCCACGGTCTGCCGGTGCATCATCGCCCAGCCGGAGACGCAGCTGGCGGCGGGGAAGCGCTGCCCGGCCCAGAGCGGCACGGCGGCATCCTCGGCAGCGTAGAAGCAGCGATCCTCCTCGCGGATGACCACGGCGATGCCCATGGCGCCGGCGACCTGGCGCGCGGTCTCGCGCAGGATGCCGATGATGGCCTCCATGCTGCGGGCGCCGGCCAGCCGCTCGGAGGCGGCGACCAGCGCCATCCAGGCGGCGTCCTGGTCGTCCGGCGCCAGCGCCGCGGCGGCGGCTCCCTTGGCGACGGTCCTGTCGGGTAGCGGATGCACGGCCATCGGTGCCTCACGGGCGTCCGGGCCAGCCCCGGGCGCAGGATGGAGGGGAGTGGAGACGCCACGCCGGCCAGAAGGCCGCCGCGACCAGACGAGCCAGGGCCCCGGGATCCCAACCCCCAGGACCATGCCGGCGCCCCCGCACCGTTGCCGGGGCGAAGCCTAGCAGAGCGCCCGGCCGGCCACCAAGCGCCGCGCCCCGCCGCCGGTGCCGCCGCCGTGATCGGCGGCCAGCCCCAGACGCCGCTGCAGCCTCAGCCTGCCGCCGGCAGGGTCACGTAGACGCGCAGGCCGGGCATGCCGTCGGCATAGTCGATGCTGCCCTCCAGCTTCTCGACCATGGCGCGCATCATCATGCTGCCGAAGCCCTTGCCCTGGCGGAAGGCGCCGGTGCCGCGGTCGGCCACCACCAGCCGCGCCATGCCGCCATGCTGCTCCAGGCTGAGGCTGAGCGGCCCGGCGGCGCCGCCATAGGCGTGCTTGCTGGCATTGATCAGCAGCTCGGTCACCACCAGGCCCAGGCTGATGGCGCGGTCGGCCGAGATCAGCATCGGCGCCAGGTCGAGCCGCATCTGCCGCTGCCATTCCGCGCCCAGCGACGCCACCAGGTCGGCGCAGAGCTCCTCCAGGTAGCGGCCGAGATCGACGGTCTCGACATGCTCGTCGCGGTAGAGGCGGCGATGCACCAGCGAGACCGCGGCCAGCCGGCGCTGCGCCTCGGCGACATAGTCGGCCAGCCGCTCGTCGCCGGAATCCCGCGCCTGCAGGCCGAGGTAGGAGGAGACCAGCTGCAGGCTGTTCTGTACCCGGTGGTTGACCTCCTTCATCAGGAAGTCCTTCTGCCGCAGCAGCGTCTCGCGGTCGGCGAGCGCGGCGTCGAGCTCGCGGTTCAGCCGGCGCAGCTTCTCCTGCTGGCGGCCGGTCGCGATGCCGGCGGCCAGGCGCCGGGCGGAGGCCAGGTCGGCCAGGCTCCAGGCCTCCGACTGGCCCTGCACCGTCTCGCTCCAGGCGGCGAAGGAGGCGCGCGGCGCCAGGATGGCGGCGGGGTCGAGCGGCACCTCCTTGTGCGGATTGCCGGCCCAGTTGATGACCTCGAGCTTCTCGGCGCGGAACCACAGCAGCAGGATGTCGCTGTCGCCGGGCGGCAGGGCGGCCAGCATGCCGCTGGCGACCTGGCGATAGGCGGCCGCCTCCGGCAGGGCGGCGGACAGCGCATGGCTGCGGAACGGCTCGCCCACCGCCTGCCGCCGCGCCCAGCCGGCCAGGCTGAGCAGCGCGATGTCGGAGGGCACCTGGCCGGCGCTGGCCACGACATGGCCGTTGACCACGGCGAAGCCGTCGGCGCGGATCGTCTGGCGCAGCTCCCCGGCCAGCTCGGACAGGGCCGCGGGGCTGAAGCCCTGCACCTGCAGCCGCGACAGGATGCTGTCCTCGACGCCGCGCATCTGCAGCCGCTCGCGGTAATCCTCGGCCTCCTCCTTGGCGCGGATCTGCCGCGCCAGGCCGCCGACCAGGGCGGAGCAGGCGGCGCGCGCCTCGTAGGTCATGCCGCGCGGCGTGCGGTTGTGGCAGGCCACCAGCCCCCAGAGCCGGCCATCCTGGACGATCGAGATCGAGGCCGAGGCGGCGATGCCCATGTTGCGCATGTATTGCAGGTGGATCGGCGAGACGCTGCGCAGCACCAGGTCGCTCATGTCGAGCTCGGCCATGGCCTGGCTCGCCGGGCGCAGCGGCGCCGGGGCATAGCCGACATCGGGGATGACGCGGACCAGGTTGCGGACATAGAGCCGCCGCGCCTGGGCCGGCACGTCGCTGGCCGGGAAGCGGTGGTTGAGGAACGAGGACAGCGCCGGGTCGCGCGCCTCGGCCAGCACCGCGCCGGCGCCATCGTCGAGGAAGCGGTAGATCATCACCCGGTCGAAGCCGGTGATCTGGCGGAACACCAGCGCGGCCTGGTCGCACAGCGTCTGCAGGTCGGCGGCGCGGTCGAAGGCCAGGCCCGCATTGTTCAGCGCGACCAGGGTCTGGGCGGCCGACATCGGGCTGGCGGCGGCCGGTTCCAGCTCGGCCAGGATCAGCCCGCCCAGGCGGTGCAGATGCAGCTCGAACCGCTCGTCGTCGCGGCCCTGCACCGGATCGCCATGCAGCACGCCGCCCGGGCCGGGCAGCACGTCGCCCAGCAGCGCCGCCAGGTCCTGGCCGAGCAGCGCGCCCAGCTTCCGCCCCATCCAGTCCGGCGCCAGCCGCTCCTCCAGCGCGCCGGCGCCGGCGATGACGGTCAGGCTCGCCGCCTCGGCCACCAGCAGCAGGCCATAGGGCTGGATCGCGCCGGGGATGTGGATCGGCTCGCGGTCGCAGCCGGTCAGGTCGGGGGCGCCGGAGGTCGTGGGCTGGACGGGGAGGAGGACCGCAGGGCTGTCGCTCATGATACCTGTTTTCCTGTCGGCCTTTTCTCTGGGGGAGGGGGGCGCAAGGGGCCGGGGCCCGCGCGTCGCCCCCTGGGCCGCAGCAGCATGCAGCCTAGCCAATCGGGTCGCCGCTGGCGAGCGCAAAGCCGCCGTTTTCGCCAGCGTGCCGGGACGATCCGGCGCCGGTCGGGAAAAACCCTGTGCGCCACGCGGATCATGCCGGAATCGCGGGTCGGGTGACCCGCCGTCGCCGCGAGTCTCCAGGGCCTCTGCGGCAGCTTCGTGGCAGCCCGCGCCTTTTTTCCCGCGATGCCGGCCGGCGATGGCCCGATGCGGATCGCGCCTGTGCACGACATCGATCCGTGCAAGGGGATGGATGTGGAAAAAATTCCGCGAGAGCGACGGTAGCCCCGAAAAGGCGATGCTGGCGCTTGGAAATGGCCATGCCCACGGTCACTTTCCGGTCATCGGATGATCGGGCCATCATGCCGCCCGCCGCGCCATCCGCGCGGCGCCGCGGTCACGCCGCCTTCATCGCTGCCACCGACAGCAAGATCGGCCGGGGAGCCGCGCCCCGACGGCCCCCGCATGGGACCGCTACCGGGCCGTCGCGCTCCGCCGCATGGCGGCTGCCGCGGCTTCCTTGCCTGCGACCGACGGCGAACTTCCCGAATCCCCGCGCCCCGCCGGCTCAGCCTGGCGC
>NZ_CACSJM010000148.1 GCF_902706185.1 Roseomonas sp. 18066
GGCGCTCACTGAGCGAAGACCGGGGGGGAAGCGGCGGGACCTGCGGCCGGCGCAGCCGGCCGAGGCGCCGAATGGCGCCCGCGGCTGATGCCGCGAAGCCAAGCGCGCGGAGCGCGCGCCCGGCGTCTGAGGGCACCAAAAGCTTTAATTCATCATCATGCAGCGGCTGCGCGTGTCCTCGCGCCGCGAGATGACCTGGCAGGTCACCCACTTGCCGTCCTTGTGCAGCACATAGCCGATGCCGCCCAGATTTCCCGCCATGCCGGAAATCTGCCAGCCATCGTCCAGCAACGCCTGCAACGGCCGGTCGATCTCGCGGAACAGCGTCTCCTGCCCTGGCTGCGGCGGGCCGCTCTGCGCCAGCGCGCCGGAAGCGCCCCCGAGCAGGACCACCCCGGCGAGCAGCACCGCCCTCACTTGATCAGGCCGGACATCGGGCTGGACGCATCCGCCGAGTAGTTCCGCGGCATCCGCCCGGCGAGGAAGGCATGCCGCCCGGCCTCGACCGCCGCCTTCATGGCGCGCGCCATCCGCACCGGCTGCTGGGCATGCGCGATCGCCGAGTTCAGCAGCACCGCGTCGCAGCCGAGCTCCATCGCCTGCGCCGCCTCGCTGGCGGTGCCGATGCCGGCATCGACCAGCACCGGGACCCCGGCATTGGTGATGATCGAGCGCAGCATGAAGGGATTGGTCAGCCCGAGCCCGGACCCGATCGGCGCGCCCAGCGGCATGACGGCCACGCACCCCATCTCCTCCAGCCGCTTGGCGGCCAGCGGGTCGTCGGCGCAATAGACCATCACCTGGAAGCCGTCCTTGATCAGGGCGGCCGCGGCCTCGAAGGTCGCCGGCATGTCGGGGTACAGGAAGGGCGGCGGGCCCAGCACCTCGAGCTTCACCAGGTTCCAGCCGCCGGCCTCGCGCGCCAGGCGCAGCGTG
This sequence comes from Roseomonas sp. 18066, assembly GCF_902706185.1. Classification (GTDB taxonomy): domain Bacteria; phylum Pseudomonadota; class Alphaproteobacteria; order Acetobacterales; family Acetobacteraceae; genus Pseudoroseomonas. The sequence goes on from NZ_CACSJM010000148.1 coordinate 937, forward strand.
CGCACGGCATCCAGCGCCGTGTGGCAGCCGGCGGTGTTCGGCAGGTAGGTGTATTTCTTCGGATCGACGAAATCCTGCAGCATCGGCGCGCCGGGATCCGACAGGTTCACCCGGCGGACGGCGACGGTGACGATCTCCGCGCCACTGGCCGCGATCGCCTCGCCGGTCTCTTCCAGCGACTTGTAGCGGCCGGTGCCGACGATCAGGCGGGAGCGGAAACGCTGCCCCGCCACCTCCCAGAAGTCTTCCTCCGGGGTCGTGCCGCCCTGGTTCTGCATGCCGTCCATGGGTCAGCCCCCACCGATGAAATGAACGATCTCAAGCGTGTCGCCCGCCGCCAGCGCGGTCGCGGCATAGGCGGAGCGCGGCACGATCTCGAGGTTGCGCTCGACCGCCACCTTGCGCGTGTCGAGGCTCAGCACCGTCAGCAGGTCGGCGACCGATGCCGGCTGACGGATGGTCCGGGTTTCCCCGTTCAGGGTGATGTCGATGCTCTCGGCCATGCGGCGGAATGTGGCGCGGGCCGGGCGCCGGGGGAAGGGGGGCGGCGGCAGATCACCCCCGCTCGGATCGCCCCCCTCAGATGGCCTGCTGCGTCCCGGGCCAGCCGGCCGGCAGCTTCGGCGGCGTCAGCGAGGGCAGCGTGCTGCTGGCCGGCGTCTCCGGCAGCGGCGCGGCGGGGGCCTCGGCCGGGGCCCCGGCCGGTGGCGGCAGGGCTTCCTGGGACGGGGCGGCGGGCAGCGGCGCGGTGCCGCCCACCGGCCCGGCGGCCGGCGGCAGCACCGGCGGCAGCACGGGCGCCGAGCCCGGCGTCGGCCCCGGCACCGGGGCCGGCCCCGGCGGGTTCTCGTTCGGCACCGTGTAGTCGGGGACGATGCGCGCCTGGGCGCCGGCGATCACCAGCACCTTCTGGCCGATGGCCAGCGGCGTCTCGTCGCGCTGGGTCACCGAGATCATGTCGCCATTCGGCTTGCGGACGACGTATTCGTAGCCGTCGGTCTGCCCCACCCCCTTCTCGGAGGCGGCGCCGATCAGCCCGCCGATCAGCCCGCCGCCGATGCCGGCGAAGGCCGAGGTGATGTCGCCGCCGCCGATCCGGGTGCCGGCCACGCCGCCGGCGGCGGCCCCCGCCGCGGCGCCGGTCGAGCCGTCGGCCGAGATCTGCACGGCGCGCCTGCCGGCCACCACCCCGGCCTCCACCTTGTTGGCCTGCTGCACGGCGCGGCTGGCATAGGTGTCGGGGGAATAGCTCGGGCTGCAGGCCGCCAGCAGGGCGGCGAGGGCAGGGAACAGCAGGGCGCGGGCGTGAAGCGGCATGGGGCCTCGGGCGGAACGCAGCGGCAAGGTCACCTCTCCTCAGCGGCAGGCGGATGGGCGGGAGCAGGGTCGGGCCGCAACCTAGGAAACCGGGGCGGCGATGTCATCCCGCCGCACTGCGGCATCCGCCGACGAAGTGTTGCGGAATACGCAGTGTGATCGCCCGCCGCAACCGTGGCGGCGCCCGGGCAAGGGCGCGTGGAAGGCGCCGCGGTGGGCGGATACCGCGGCCCCGCTGGCTGGAAAATCCAGCGCCCGCCGCAGTTTTCCGGGTGGCGGCGGGGGCGCGCCCTTGCCAGCGCGGCCGAAGCGGCCCAAAGGCGAATGCTTGCGGGGCGGAAACGCCCCGTGCTAGGCGCCGCTCAGCCAGGCGCGGCCCTCAGGCCCTGCCTCCCCGTCCCGGTCCCCCATCACGGGAATTCCCGCACGTGAACCCGCCGCTGATCTTCGTCCTGAACGGTCCCAACCTGAACCTGCTCGGCACCCGCCAGCCGGAGATCTATGGCTCCGAGACGCTGGACGACATCGAGGCGCTCTGCGCCGAGACCGCCGACGCGCTCGACCTGGCAATCGACTTCCGCCAGACCAATGTCGAGGGCGAGCTGATCTCCTGGGTTCAGGAGGCGCGCAACATGGCGGCGGGCATCGTCATCAATCCGGCTGGCTACAGCCACACCTCGATCGCGCTGATGGATGCCCTGCTGGCCTCCGACCTGCCGGTGGTCGAGGTGCATCTCAGCAACATCCATCGCCGGGAATCCTTCCGGCACCTGTCCTATGTGTCGCGTGCGGCGCAGGGCGTGATCTGCGGCCTGGGGCCGCATGGCTACGCCCTGGCGCTGCGCGGCATCGCCGGCATCCTGGCCCAGGCGGACCAGGACTGACGGCGGGCAGGGGTATCAGAGAGGTTCCATGAGCGGCATTTCCTTCACCCCGGATGCGGTCCGGGCGCTGGCGCAGATCCTGCGAGACACCGACCTGACCGAGATCGAGCTGGCCGACGGCGAGTCGCGCCTGCGCGTCACCCGCAGCGTGACCGTGACGCAGACCGTGGTCGCCGCGGCGCCGGCCGCCGCCGCCCCGGTGGCCGCGGCCGCCGCGGCCCCGGCCGCCGCCCCCGCGGCCGCCGAGCTCTCGGCCAGCTCGCCGGGCGTCGTCGCCTCGCCGATGGTGGGCGTGGCCTATCTGGCGCCCGAGCCGGGTGCCGCGCCCTTCATCACGCTGGGCGCCAAGGTCGCCGCCGGCCAGACGCTGCTGCTGATCGAGGCGATGAAGACCTTCAACCAGATCAAGGCGCCGAAGGCCGGCACCGTGACCCGGATCCTGATCGAGAGCGGCTCGCCGGTCGAATATGGCGAGCCCCTGCTGGTGGTCGAGTAAGGCCGCCCGCATGTTCAAGAAGGTGCTGATCGCCAATCGCGGCGAGATCGCGCTGCGCGTCCACCGGGCCTGCCAGGAGATGGGCATCCGGACGGTCGCCGTGCATTCGACCGCCGACGCCACCGCCATGCATGTGCGCCTGGCCGATGAAAGCGTCTGCATCGGCCCGCCGGCGGCGCGCGACAGCTACCTCAACGTCGCCGCCATCCTGTCGGCGGCGGCGATCACCGGGGCGGAGGCGATCCACCCCGGCTACGGCTTCCTGTCGGAGAATGCCAGCTTCGCCGAGATGGTGGAGGCGCATGGCTTCACCTTCATCGGCCCGACCGCCGAGCATATCCGCATGATGGGCGACAAGATCGCCGCCAAGCAGGCGATGATGTCGCTGGGCGTGCCCCTGGTGCCCGGCTCCGACGGCGAGCTGACCAGCCTGGACGAGGCCCGGGCGGTGGCCGAGACCATCAAGTACCCGGTGCTGATCAAGGCCGCCGCCGGCGGTGGCGGCCGCGGCATGAAGGTCGCCCATTCGGCCGACGAGCTGGAGGAAGCCTGGCGCGTCGCCCGCACCGAGGCCAAGGCCGCCTTCGGCAACGACGCCGTCTACATGGAGAAGTACCTCGACCGCCCGCGGCATATCGAGCTGCAGGTGATGGCCGACATGCATGGCAACGTGGTGCATTTCGGCGAGCGCGACTGCTCGCTGCAGCGCCGCCACCAGAAGCTGGTCGAGGAGGCGGGGTCGCCCGCGCTGACCCCGGCCGAGCGCGCGGCGATCGGCGCCCAGGTCACCTCCGGCCTGTCCAAGCTGGGCTACCGCAATGCCGGCACGCTGGAATTCCTGTGGCAGGACGGCCAGTTCAGCTTCATCGAGATGAACACCCGCCTGCAGGTCGAGCATCCGGTGACCGAGATGGTCTGCGGCATCGACCTGGTGAAGGAGCAGCTGCGCGTCGCCGCCGGCGAGAAGCTCGGCTACACCCAGGAGGATATTTCCTTCAACGGCCATGCCATCGAGTGCCGGATCACCGCCGAGGACCCCGAGAGCTTCGCGCCCTCGCCGGGGCGGGTGAACACCTACCACGCGCCGGGGGGCCTGGGCGTGCGCGTCGATAGCGCGCTCTATTCGGGCTATTCGGTGCCGCCGCATTACGACAGCCTGGTGGCCAAGCTGGTGGTGCATGGCAAGACCCGGGCCGAGGCCATCGCCCGCATGCGCCGCGCGCTGAGCGAGATGGTGGTGGACGGCATCCGCACCACCCTGCCGCTGCACCAGCGGATCATGGACGATGCCGAGTTCCAGTCCGGCGAGTACACCATCCACTGGCTGGAACGTTTCGTCGGCCAGCCGCACTGACGACGCCAGGCGGCGGGATCCCCGCCGTTGACGCAGGCTTGAACCGCCCCGGCGCGATGCCGGGGCGGCCGCTTGCCGCGATGGCCCCCCGCGGGCAAGGCCTTGAACGCCAAGGGCCGGGCCGTCCGGGACAGTCGCCCCGGAACGCATCGTGGCGGCACGGCCACTATCTTTTCATCTTTTCGCTATCCCGTGGCCGCAGCTTGTGCGTCAGCCTGCCGTTTGCCGTGCAGCGCCCCTTCACCTTCCACGCGCCGCCCAACGCTCTGCCGGCCTCTTGCCTTCTGGGAATGCCTGATGAACGGCCTGACTTCCGCGCCCCCGCCCCCCGAGGTCAGCCCGCTGCAGAGCGAGGCGCCGCCGGTCGCGGATATCCGGCGGGCCCGGCGCTGGGCGATCCTGAAGCCCTGGCTGCTGCTGGGCGGCGGTGCGCTGATGGCGGCGCTGGCGCTCTTCGCGCTGCACGGCCTGTCGCATGAGCTGGACTACGCCACCGTCATGGCCGGCGTCGCCGAGGAAAGCCCCTGGACGCTGGCCGCCGCCATCGGCGCCACGGCGCTGAGCTTCCTGGCGATGACCGGCTACGACCTCTCGGCCGCGCGCTACGTGGCGCCGGGTGCGGTGCCGAAGCGGATCGCCATGCTGGCCGCCTTCTGCGGCTTCGCGCTGAGCAACACGGTGGGCGTCGGCGCCTTCACCGGGGCGGCGGTGCGCTGGCGCCTCTATGCCGCCACGGGCCTGAAGCCGGAGCGCATCACCCGGCTGCTGGTCTTCGTCACCGCCAGCTTCGTGCTGGGCCTTTTCGCCGTCGGCGCGCTGGGGCTGCTGGCCACGGCCGAATCGGTCGACGACTGGTCGGGCCTGCCGCCCGACCTGTTGCGCGGCATCGCCCTCGCTATTCTGGGCGGGCTGGCGGCGGTCGCTGTGATCGGCCGGCTGAAGCCCGGCGGCCTGCGCTTCGGCCGCCACGCGCTGCGGGTGCCGCCGGCGGGGCTGATCCTGTTCCAGGGGCTGGTCTCGCTGGTCGATATCGGCGCCGCCGCCACCGTGCTGTGGCTGCTGCTGCCGGAGGGCGCGGTCGACCTGCCCTTCTTCATGGCGCTGTATTCGGTGGCCATCGCCATCGGCGCGGCCAGCCACCTGCCGGGCGGCATCGGCGTCTTCGAGGCGGTGGTGCTGATGGCCTTCCGCGACACCGGCGTGCCGCTGGACCAGGTGGCCACCGCGCTGGTGCTGTACCGCTTCATCTATTTCGCCCTGCCGCTGGGCCTGGCGCTGCTGCTGCTGGCCGGCTTCGAGGCCAGCCGCCGCGCCCATCTGCTGGAGGGGGGCACGCGGGCGGTCCGCGCCGCCACCCGGCTGATGCCGCGTTTCCTGGGCGCGACCGCCTTCGCCGCTGGTGCGGCGCTGCTGTTCGGCGGCGTCACCCCGCCGCTGGGCGAGCCGCGCGGGCTGCTCGGCCCCGCTTTGCCGCTGCCGCTGTTCGAGGCCAGCCACCTGCTGGCCAGCGTCGGCGGGCTGGCGCTGATCGTGGTGGCGCATGGGCTGGTGCACCGGCTGGACGGCGCCTGGTGGCTGGCGCTGGTGCTGGCGATCGGCGGCTTCTGCCTGTCGCTGGCGCGCGGCGGCGGCGAGCTGGAGCTCGGGCTGCTGGCGCTGCTGGCCGTCGCCCTGATCACCTCGCATGACCGCTTCGACCGCCGGGCGCGGATGCTGACGCCGAGCTTCACCCCCGGCTGGTGGGCCGCCGTCATCGGCGTGGTGGCCACCGCCGCCTGGCTGCTGTTCTTCGCGCATCGCGACGTCGAGTATTCGCGCCAGCTGTGGTGGCAGTTCGAGTTCGACGCCTCCGCCCCGCGCGCCATGCGGGCGACGCTGGGCGCCGTGCTGCTGCTCTTCGCCGCCGGGCTGTGGACGCTGCTGCGCCCGGCGCGCGGCCTGGTGCACCGCCCGACGGCGGAGGAGCTGGCGCGGGCCGGCGCCATCGCCCGCACCCAGGAACGCGCCATGGCCCACCTGGTGCATATGGGTGACAAGCCGCTGCTGTTCTCCGAGCAGGGCGACAGCTTCATCATGTATGGCCGGCGCGGGCGGTCCTGGGTGGCGCTCGGCGGGCCGGTGGGGCCGAAGGCGCAGCGCGTCGACATGGTCTGGCGCTTCGTCGAGATGGCCGATGCCCAGGGCGGGCGCGCCGCCTTCTACCAGGTGCGGCCCGAGAACCTGCCGATCTACATCGATGTCGGGCTGCGGCCGCTGAAGCTGGGCGAGGCCGCCCGGGTGCCGCTGGAGACCTTCAGCCTGACCGGCAAGTCGCGCCAGCCGCTGCGCAGCGCGCTGAACCGCGCCGAGCGCGAAGGACTGACCTTCGCCCTGATCGCCGCGGCCGAGGTGCCGGCGCTGATGACCGAGCTGGCAGAAGTGTCCCGCCAGTGGCTGGACCAGCACAAGGCGCGCGAGAAGGCTTTTTCCCTGGGCGCCTTCGAGCCGGGCTATGTCGCGGCGGGGCCGGTCGGCGTGGTGCGCGGGCCGGATGGGGCGGTGATCGCCTTCGCCACGCTGATGGAGACGCCCGAGGCCAAGGCGGAGATGTCGATCGACCTGATGCGGCACCGCCCCGCCATGCCGCCGGGCACCATGGACTTCCTGTTCCTGAAGCTGATCCTGCTGGCCAAGGAGCAGGGCTACGGCTTCTTCGACCTGGGCATGGCGCCGCTGTCGGGCCTGGCCGCGCATCGCCTGGCGCCGGTCTGGTACCGCCTGGGCGGGCTGGTGTTCCGCCGCGGCGAGCGCTTCTACAATTTCCGCGGCCTGCGCGCCTTCAAGGAGAAGTTCGAGCCGGTCTGGGAGCCCCGCTACCTCTGCACCCCGGGCGGGCTGGACCCCTGGGTGGTGCTGGCCGATGTGGCGGCGCTGCAATCCGGGGGGTTGCGCGGCGTGATCGGCAAGTGATGGCCGGGCTCGCCGCGATGCGCCTTGTTTTTTCGCCGGGCTCTCCCTTCATCCAGGCATGGCCATGAATCGCCGATCTCTCCTTGGTGCCGGGCTGGGCCTGGCCTCGACATCGCTGGCAAGCCCGGCCCTGGCCCAGCGCGACACCTCGAGCTGGCTGATCGAGATGACGCCGAAGCAGAAGCGCGGCGACACCTTCGTCATCGTGCTGTCCGGCGATGGCGGCTGGCGCGACCTGGACCGCAGCATCGGCCGCATCATGCGCGACCGCGGCGTGCCGGTGCTGGGCTTCGACTGCCTGAACTGGTTCTGGAAGCGCCGCTCGCCGCAGGAGATCGCGACCGAGCTGGACCGGATCATCGCGCTCTATGCCGAGAAGTGGCAGACGCCGAAGGTCGGCCTGGTCGGCTATTCCTTCGGCGCCGACGTGATGCCCTTCGCCTGGAACCGGATGACCGCCGAGAGCAAGGCCCGCGTGGTGCTGATCAGCCTGCTGGCCTTCGCCAAGGAGGCGGCCTTCGAGATCAAGGTGGGGGATTTCATCGGCTTCTCCCGCCCCAGCGCGGTGCCGACCGGGCCCGAGGTGCCGGGCATGCCGGCCGAGCTGATCCAGTGCACCTATGGCTCGGACGAGGAGAAGGAGACCGCCTGCAAGGTCTTCGAGGGCACGCCGGCGCAGATCGTGCGCACCCGCGGCGGGCACCATTTCGACGAGAACTACACCGCGCTGGCCGAGCGGATCCTGGCGCGGCTGCCGCGGCCGCAGCCATGATCGGCGCATGATGCAGGGGATGTCGCGTCGACCGGTGGAGATCACGCCCGAGCTGCTGCTGCGCGCCTACCGCGCCGGGCTGTTCCCGATGGCGGAATCGCGCGAGGCCGACCGGCTGTTCTGGCTGGACCCGGAGCAGCGCGGCATCCTGCCCCTGGAGGGGTTCCACCTGTCGCGCCGGCTGCGGCGGACGGTGACCTCGGGGCCCTACACGGTCACCGCCAACCAGGATTTCGGGGGCGTGATCGCCGCCTGCGCCGCGCCGGCGCCGGGGCGGGAGGACAGCTGGATCAACCCCGAGATCGAGGGGCTGTTCACCACGCTGCACCGGATGGGCCATGGCCATTCGGTGGAGACCTGGCTGGAGGGCGAGCTGGTCGGCGGGCTGTATGGCGTGGCGCTGGGCGGCGCCTTCTTCGGCGAGAGCATGTTCAGCCGCGCCCGCGACGCGTCGAAGGTGGCGCTGGTCCACCTGATCGCCCGCCTGAAGCTGGGTGGGTTCACGTTGCTGGACACCCAGTTCATCACTGGCCACCTGTCGCAGTTCGGCGCGATCGAGATCCCGCGCGACGCCTACAAGAAGATGCTGCTGAACGCCGTGGACACGAATGCGGTCTTCCCCGCCGCCCCACCCGGCCTGCAGGAGGCTATCCACCACCTGCGCGAATGAATCTGGGGGCCCGGGGGAATCCAATTCCCCCGGTGCTTGCTTGCTTCAGTTCCGGGTCGGCGCCGCCCAGGCCAGGCTCTGGTTGGGCAGCTTGAGCTCCTCGAGCTCCGCCAGGAAGCTCTCGGCCCAGCGCGTGGCCGTCTGTTCTTCCAGCCCACGCATCATGCTTTCCCAGCGGTCGCGGCGCTCTTCCAGCGGCATGGACAGCGCGCGGTGCAGCGCCTCGCCCATGGCCTCGGCGTCGAGCGGGTTGACCAGCAGGGCGCCGTCCATGCTTTCGGCCGCCCCGGCGAAGGAGGAGAGCACCAGCACGCCGGGATCTTCCGGGTCCTGGGCCGCGACATATTCCTTGGCCACCAGGTTCATGCCGTCGCGCAGCGGCGTGACCAGCCCGACCCGCCCCGCCCGGTAGAAGCCGGCCAGGGTGTCGCGGGCCAAGGCGCGGGCCACGTAGCGCACCGGCGTCCAGTCGAATTCCGCATAGTCGCCGTTGATCCGCCCGGCCAGCTGGTCGAGCTCACGGCGGAGGTGGCGGTAGCTGGCGACCTCGTTGCGGCTGCGGGCGGCGACCTGCAGGTAGGTGACGCGGTTCAGGTGCTCGGGGAAGTCCTTCAGCAGCGCCGCGAAGCCGCGCATGCGGTGCGGCAGGCCCTTGGTGTAGTCCAGCCGCTCGGCGCCGACGATGAGCGCGCGGTCGCCCATGCTGGCGGCCAGGCGCTGGGTCTCGGGGCCATAGGCGGCCTTGCGGGCGAGGGTCGCGAAGCCGCGGGTGTCGATGCCGATGGCGTGGGCGGAGAGTTGGGTGCGGCGCTGGATGCCGGCCACCTCTCCGCGCACGCCGCCTTCCTCATCGGGGGCGAGGCCGAGCGCGTCCTGGAAGCAGTTGATCAGCCCGCCGAGGTCGCGCTTCGTCTGCACGCCGACCAGGTCGTAGGCGAGCAGGTCGCGCAGCAGGCGCTCGGCATCGGGCAAGGCGGAAAGCACCGCCCAGGGCGGGAAGGGGATGTGCAGGAAGAAGCCGATGCGCTGCTTGGCGCCCAGCGCGCGCAGCTCCATGGCCATCGGGATCATCTGGTAGTCGTGGATCCAGACGGTGTCGTCCGGGCCCAGCAGCGGCATCAGCGCCTCGGCGAAGTCGCGGTTCACCTTGCGGTAGGACAGCGCCTCCTTGCGGTCGTATTCCATCAGCCCGAGCCGGAAATGGAACAGCGGCCACAGGGTGTTGTTGGAATAGCCGGCGTAGAAGCCCTTCTGGTCCTCGGGGTCGAGGTCGATGGTGGCATAGTCGATGCCGCCGGCGCGAGCCTGCTTGGCCGCCTTCTCGGGGCTCTTGCGGGTCTCGCCGCTCCAGCCGAACCACAGCCCGCCGCTGGCCTTCAGCACGTCCTTCAGGGCCACGGCCAGGCCGCCGGCGACGGCGGCCTCGCCGCGCCGCGGCACCGCGACGCGGTTGGAAACGACGACTACCCGCCCCACAGACCGTGCTCCCACGAACGGCTCAAACGCATCGCTGAGAGAATCAGCCCAACGTGGGAATAGGTCTGAGGAAAGTTCCCCCAGAGCTGATTCCTGATCGGGTCCAGGTCTTCCGCCAGCAATCCCAGGTGATTCCGGCATGACAGGATCCTCCCGAACATGGCGCGCGCCTCCTCCGTCCTGCCGGCGGCGGCGAGCGCATCCACGTACCAGAACGAGCAAACGAGGAAGGCAGTTTCAGGTTTCCCGAAATCGTCAGCCATGTCGTAGCGGTGCAGGAAGCCGTCATGCAGCAGGCGGCGCCCGATCAGGTCCAGTGTGCCGAGGAAGCGCGGGTCGGTGGCGGGCAGGAAGCCGATCTCGGGCAGCAGCAGCAGGGCCGCGTCCATGCCGTCGCCCTCGAAGCTTTCGACGAAGCTGCCGAGATGCGGGCGATAGGCTTTCTCGCAGATCACCGCGTGCAATTCGCGCGCTGACTTGGCCCAGCGCTCGGCCCGGTCCGGCAGGCCGAGATGCTTGGCGATGCCGGACAGCCGCGCCATCCCCGCCCAGCACATTGCGGCGGAGAAGGTGTGGATCCGCTCGCGGCCGCGATACTCCCAGATGCCGGCATCGGGCGTCAGCGCCCGCGCCTCGGCCTGCTCGCCCAGCGTCTCCAGCAGGCGGAACAGCGGCTCGCCGGCCGGGCGGGGCAGGCGCTGGTCGAAGAACATCTGCGCGGCGGCCATGATGACCGAGCCATAGACGTCGTTCTGCACCTGCTCGGCCGCCTGGTTGCCGACGCGCACCGGGCCCATGCCGAGGAAGCCCGGCAGCTGCTCCTCGATCCGCTCGTCCATGGCCAGCGAGGGCACCAGCGGGTAGCAGGGCTTCAGCTCGCCGCCCGGGGAGATGGCCACCACGTTGGTCACGTAGCGGATGTATTCTTCCATCGTCCGGGTGGCGCCCAGCCGGTTCAGCGCCTGCACGGTGAACAGCGCGTCGCGCAGCCAGCAGTAGCGGTAGTCCCAGTTGCGCTCGGTGTCGGCCGCCTCGGGGATCGAGGTGGTGAGCGCCGCGACCACCGCGCCCGTCTCCTCGAAGGTGCAGAGCTTGAGGGTGATGGCGGCGCGGATCACCGCCTCCTGCCATTCGAAGGGCAAATGCAGCCCGCGGGTCCAGTCCAGCCAATAGGCCTCGGTCTCGCGGATGAACTCCTGGCCGATGCTGTCGGCGCCCTCCGGCACGGTCTCGTCGGGGCCGAGGATCAGGGTGATCGGCTGGTCGAGCAGGAAGGGCGCCTCCTCGCCCAGGCAGGCCAGCGGCGCGTCGGTGGTCACCCGCAGCGCCGCATCCTCGGAGAAGTAGCGCAGGTGGTTGGAGCCGGAGCGGCGCACCGGCTTCTCGGCGCCCCAATGCGCCTTGGGGCGGATGCGCAGGCGGATCAGCGGCTGGCCCGACAGCGGCTCGATGCGGCGGACCAGCATCGGCGGGCGGAAGGGGCGGCCGAAGCGGCGGAAGCGGGGGGCGGCGTCGGTGATGCGCAGCCGCGCGCCCTTCTCGTCCTCCAGCTCGGTCTCCAGGATGGCGGTGTTGCGGCGATAGGCCTGGCGGCTCTCCTTCAGCCCGACCATCTCGCATTCCATGAAGCCGTCCTGCGGCTCCTCGCCGCCGAGCAGGGCGCAGAAGACCGGGTCGCCGTCGAGGCGCGGCCAGCACATCCAGGTGCAGCGGCCGCGGCGGTCGAACAGGCCGGCGATGATGCCGTTGCCGACCGGGGCGAGGTCGAGCGGCTGCGGCGGCGGGGCGGGCAGGCGGGGGAAGAACGGGCTGTTCATGCCGCGCGCCGGCCGAGAATGCCTTCCAGCCAGTCATGCACCGCGGCCGGGCCGGGGAAGGCGTCCGGGATCAGATAGCCGGTGCCGCCGAGCTCAACGCAGGCCTCGATGCCGAAGCGGTCGGTGACGTCGTCGCCGATGAAGATGGGCTGGCGGCCGGCGAAGGGGGCGTGGCGCATCAGCCAGCGCACCGCCGAGCCCTTGTCGAGGCCCCTCGGGCGCAGCTCGGCCGCGGCATGGGCCGGCATCACCTGGAACGGGCTGTCCGCCGCCAGCGCCTGCAGGAAGCCAGTGGCGGCCGGGCCCTTCTCCGGGCAGCTGCGGAAATGCAGGACGAAGCCGTATTGCTTCGGCTCGAACAGCAGGCCTTCCGCCTCGGCATAGGCCCGGGCGGCGCTGCGCCAGGCCTCGGGCGGCACCGGCGGCGGCGGCATCGGCGGTATCTCGGCGCCCTGCAGCAGGGACGCGTCGATGATCATGCCGTGCTCGGCGGCATAGGCGACGGGGGGCTCGCGGGTCAGCGCGCGGGCGACGGCCAGGCCGCGGCCGGTGACGATGGCGACGGCGCCGCCGAGCCGGTCCGACAGGCGGGCCAGCAGGTCAGGCAGGTGCGGTGGCACCACCACGGCGTCGGGGCGCGGCGCGATCTCGATCAGGGTGCCGTCCAGGTCGAGGAAGAGGGCGGCCCGCGCAGCGGGCAGGGGCGGAAGCTGCATGGTACCAGGATAGGGAGCCCTGGCGCCGATTCTAGCCCCGCCGCTGTCAGACTGCCGTGTCCGGCCTACTTACACTCGAGGACGCGCAGGTCGTAGACCGGGTGCTCCAGCATCGAGACGCCGGGGGCATTGGCGAACATCCAGCCGCGGAACACCGGCGCGCCATTCGGGTCGTCGCGGGTTTCCAGCACCTCCAGCCAGGCGGCGGCGTCGGGCACCTCCTCCGGCGGGCGGGCGTTGCAGGCGCGGACGGTGATGGAGAGGGTGCCGAAGCGGACCGGCCGGTTCACCGGGGCATCGACGATGGTGATGCGGGCGGTGACCTTGTCCAGCGCCTGCAGCTGGGCGGTCTGCTTGCGCACCCAGCCGGGCTCCTGCTGGGCGCTGGCGGGGCCGGGGGCCAGGCCGGCGGCGAGGCTGGCCAGCAGCGCCGGCACGACAAGCCAATGCTTCACGCGGCGTGGCCCTTCTTGACCAACTTCGGCGCCGGCAGCTCGGCCACCATCTGCGCCAGGATGCGGCGCATCGCCGCCTCGTCCACGCCCATCAGCACGGCATCCTCCAGCAGGTCCTGCAGCAGGGTGGCGGCCTCGCGGTGGTTCTCGGCCAGCACCTTGAGCTTTTCCCGGCAGGCCAGCGGCTGGCCGTCCGCGCCGGGCCAGCCGGCCGGCGGGGCGAAGCTCATGGCCGGGCCGGGGCCGGGG